>DATEII010000133.1:0-31037 GCA_035279135.1 Steroidobacteraceae bacterium | reverse complement strand
GTGGGCCTTGAGGATGCCGAAGATGATGTCCTGCTTGCGCGAGCGGGCCATGCCCTCCACGCCCATGGACTCGGCCATCTTGACCAGCTCGTAGATCGGCTTGGCCTTGAGCACCGACAGGTTCATCGAGCTCTTGGTGGCTGCGAGATCTGCCTGGCTGATGATTTCCGACTCGTCGACCTCCATCATCTCCGGCGGCTGGTCGTCGCGACCGCCGCCATTGTTCTGTCCCGGCCGGTAGTTCGGGTCACGGTTGCCATCGCGGTCGCGATGCTGGCCGCCACCGCCGCCGTGGCGGGGACCTTTGTTAGGGCGATTGCGGCCCTGATTTCCCAGGTAGCCCCTCACAGGTGCGCGTCCAGGAACGATTTGAGGTCCGGCTTGCGGACCGAGCCGACCTTCTGCGCTTCGGGCTTGCCGCCCTTGAAGAGGATCAGTGTCGGGATGTTGCGGATGCCGTATTTCGGCGGAGTCTGGGGATTTGATTCGATGTCAATCTTCGCGATGCGAAGCTTGTCCTTATATTCAGTCGCGATCTCATCGAGGATGGGCGCGATCATCTTGCAGGGGCCACACCACTCGGCCCAGAAATCCAGAAGAACGGGCTTGTCGGACTGCAGAACGTCCTGGCTGAACGTGGCGTCCGTGGTGTGCACGATATCCGGGTTACTCACGTGGAAGGGTCTCCATGGAAATCAGAAATGACTTGGGACTCGAGTTGGTCGGGTGGGGTTTTTTGAGAAGCGGGTGCTTCGCGACGGCAGAAGCCGTGCTCAGGACGCGATCAAACGGTTAGACTGCGGCATGCAGCCAATTGGCCTGATGGGCCCCGATGGGTAAGTTGAACCTGGTGGTTGAAGAAACTTTGGATTTGCGGCTCAGGGCTCGTTAACGAGCAGGTCCGCGTCTTGGGGCCATTTTTTAACTGGTCCGCCTCCCATTTGCAAGCGCCATATCACGCCACTACATAAGCAATCCGCAATTAATGACTGAGACACACCTTTCCGAGCTTCGCTTCGATTCGCTCGATCTCGTCCCCGAAGTCGCCCGTGGCATCACCGATGCCGGTTTCGTCCGCGCCACCCCCGTGCAGGCGAGTACTTTGCCGATTGCGCTCGCCGGGAAAGATGTTGCAGGCCAGGCACAAACCGGCACTGGCAAGACCGCGGCGTTCCTGGTGGCGTTGTTCCAGCGGCTGCTGACCAACCCGCTCCCCGGACGTAGCGCCACCGGCATCCGCGCATTGATCCTCGCGCCAACGCGCGAGCTCGCCGTGCAGATCTTCAACGACGCGCAAGTGCTGGGGAAGCACACCGGGCTCAAGATCGGCGTCGTTTATGGGGGCGTCGACTACGAAAAACAACGGAAGTCGCTCCAGGACGGCATCGACGTACTGATCGGCACGCCGGGCCGGGTCATCGACTACTTCAAGCAGCACGTATACGACATGCGCCATGCCCAGGCCGTGGTGCTCGACGAAGCGGACCGCATGTTCGACCTCGGCTTCATCGCCGACATCCGTTTCATCCTGCGCCGCCTGCCGAAGCCCGAGGCGCGTCAATCGATGTTGTTCTCCGCCACGCTCTCGCACCGGGTGCTCGAGCTCGCCTACGAACACATGAACAATCCCGAGCTGGTGCGGATCGAACCGGACCGCGTGACGGCGGATCGCGTGCGTCAGCTCATCTACTTCCCGTCGATGGAAGAGAAGGTGCCGTTGCTCATCGGCCTGCTGCGCAGCTTCGATGCCCACCGCACCATGGTATTCGTGAATACCAAGCGCGTCGCCGAGCGGCTCGAAGGCTATCTACTGGCCAATGGCTTCAAGGCGCAGGCGTTGTCGGGCGACGTGCCACAGAAGAAGCGGCTGCGATTCATGCGCGAGTTCCACTCGGGCGAGCTGCAGGTGCTCATCGCCACCGACGTGGCCTCGCGCGGCCTGCACATTCCCGACGTCAGCCACGTGTTCAACTACGACCTGCCCCAGGATGCGGCCGACTACGTGCATCGCATCGGCCGCACCGCACGTGCCGGCGCCGAGGGTGACGCCATCAGCTTCGGTTGCGAGGAATATGCGGTGTCGCTGCCCGACATCGAGGACTACATCTCCCACAAGATCGAGGTGGCCCGCGTGGCGCCGGAACTGCTGGCCCACGACCTCAAGCCGCCGGTCTACAAGGAGTGGGATCCCGAGGATGGCCCGCGACCCATGCGCCGGTCCGGCGGTGGCGGACGCGGAGGTCCGCGCCGGGGTGGTGGTGGCGGTGGCGGCGGACGCGGAGGCCCGCGTCGTGGCGGCGGCGGCAGCGGCGGTCATCGCCGCGGCGGAAGATAAGAAGTGGCGCCCGGTCAGGCTCCGAACCCCGAAAACGCCTGCCCGGCCCTGTCCAGGTCAGCGACCCCGTCCACGGCATGGTGATCGGCGTGCTCGCGCCGCGAGCCGCGCGTGTCCCAATGCCGTACGCCAAAGACCCAGCGGATGCCCGCGGCACGCGCCGCATCCAGCATGCGGGAGTTGTCGTCGGCGAACAGGCTGCGCGCCGGATCGAAGCCGAATCTTTTCCGTGCGGCGTCCCAGAAGCGCGCGTCTTCCTTGGGATGGCCGAAGTCGTGCGATGTCACCGATGCGTCGAGGTAGTCGAGCACACCGGTCTGCTCGTGTTTCACCGCGAGGGCGACGGGATGGGAATTCGTCAGCAGCAGCAGGCGTTTCCCCGCGGCACGCATGCGTGTCAGGAATTCGCGCGCGCCGGGCAACCAGGCCACGTGCGAACGCACCTCTCGATGCAATGCACCGATATCGACCCCGAGGCTGCGTGACCAGTACTCGACGCAATACCAGTCCAGCGTGCCGCTGCGCTCCGCGAAGCGCCGCGCGATCTCCGCGTAGGCGGCATGCAGGTCCATGGATTGCGCAACCGCGAAACGTTGCGGCACCAGGTCCCGCCAGATGTGGTTGTCGTAGGCCTGGTCGAGCAAGGTGCCATCGAGATCGAGGCAGACCGTATCGATCTGCGACCAATCCGGCCGTGTCGGGGATGCTGAAGTCATGCGGCGCGTATCATACGGACCCCTGAATGGACGCAGGCAGCGAAACACTGGTCGATTTCCACACGCACAGCCATTTCTCCGATGGCGTGCTGGCGCCGGCCGCGCTCGTCGAGCGGGCCCGGACGCGCCGTGTGTCGACCCTGGCGCTGACCGATCACGACACCACGGCCGGCCTCGACGAAGCCCGCGCGGCCTGCCAGGCGGCAGCCATCGAGTTCGTACCCGGTGTCGAGCTCTCGGCGGGCTGGCGCGGCCAAACTATTCACGTCGTGGGCCTCGCGATCGACGCGAGCCACGAAGGATTGCAGGCGCACATGTCGCAGGTGCTCGGTCGCCGCCAGGCACGCCTAGGGGAAATCGGGGAACGCCTCGAAAAGCGCGCGCGCCTGCCCGGCCGCGAGCTGGCAGCGCAGGCCGCGGCATGCGCGGCTCCTACACGATTGCACCTGGCGCGGGCGCTCGTGGCGCGGGGTTTCGCCCGCGACACCCAGGAGGCTTTCGATCGCTGGCTCAATCGCAACACGCCGGGACACGTGCCCGCCGAATGGCCGTCGTTCGATTCGGTCATGGCCGTGCTGCGTGAAAGCGCTGCCATCCCGGTGCTGGCCCATCCGCATCGCTACCGCCTGTCGTCCGGCCAGCTGCGAGAGCTCACCGCGGCCTTCGCGCAGCTGGGTGGCGCGGCGCTCGAAGCCAGCATGGCTGGCATGAGTCCCAACGACGCGGAACGGATCGCGTCCTTATGTCGTCGCTTCGAGCTGCACGCCTCCATGGGATCGGACTTCCACGACCCGGCGGTGCCGTGGAATCCCCTCGGCCGCTGGCTTAAGCTTGCGGCCGGTCTCGAACCGGTCACAAAGCTATTAACGACAGCGCGCCGATGAGCGATATCGAAGACCAGGACAACGTCGATCGCGAGCTTTTCAAGAACGTGGAAAAGCTGCGGGAGCTGCGCATAGCGCACCGCGACCTCGACGAAGTCATCGCCCGGCTGTCGCTCGATTTCCAGACCGACCAGCTGCAGCTCAAGCGGCTCAAGAAACGCAAACTCATCCTCAAGGATCAGATCACGCGCCTCGAAAGCGAGCTGATTCCTGACCTGAACGCCTGAACGGCCGCGCTTGAAACAGTTCTTCGAGCAGCTCACCACGCCTGAAGTCATGGCCGAGGTCATCGCGCTGATCATGGCGGCGCTGCTGGCCACGGGTCTCGCGCACTACATCAAGCGCTGGATGCGCCCGCTGGCGGAACGCGCCGATGTCGGCCCGTGGTCTCGCCGTCTGGTCATTGCCGGCATGGTGATCGCGCCCTCGTTCGTGGCCCTGGTGCTGATCCTCGGCCTGCGCGCGTTGTTCGCGTATTTCGGTTTGCGCGTCGAACTGGTCGATCTCGCGATGGACCTCGCCACCGTACTCGTGCTGGTGCGCATCGGCGTGCACGCCTTGTCGGTCTCGCTCGGGCCGAACAGCTGGATCCGCTCCTGGGAGCTGCGCATCACGTTCGCGATCTGGATCGCCATCTCGTTCCAGGTGCTCGGCTGGTTCGCCGGCATCGAGCGCACGCTCGACAGCATCGACCTGATCCCCGGCAAGTCCCAGTTCAGCCTCTGGGCGCTGCTCAAGGGCGTGGTCGTCATCGCCGGTTTCCTGATCGTCACCAGTTTGATCGCGCGCACCATCGAACGGCGCGTCATGAAGCTCGAAGGCATCGCGATCTCGACGCGCATCGGCATCTCGAAGTTCTCGACCTTCGCGCTGCTCGCGCTCGGCGTCCTGCTCGGCATCAACGCCTCGGGCGTGGATCTCACGGCGCTCACGGTGCTCACGGGCGCCATCGGTATCGGTCTCGGTTTCGGCCTGCAGACCATCGCCAGCAACTTCGTCTCCGGTTTCGTGCTGTTGATGGACAAGTCCATCAAGCCCGGGGACGTCATCAGCTTCACGGGCACCACGGGCACCAGCAGCGAGAACTTCGGCTGGGTGCAGGAACTGCGCGGCCGCTACATCGTGATCCGCGATCGCGACGGCGTGGAGACGCTGGTGCCCAACCAGCACTTCATCAACAACCAGGTGGTGAACTGGAGCTACTCCGACCAGCGCGTGCGCATCCGGCTGCCGGTCATGATCAGCTTCCAGGACGATCCCGAGCTCGCGTTGCAGGTGCTCGTCGATGCCGCCGCGAATCATCCGCGCATCCTCAAGGATCCCGGCCCCGTGTCGCGGCTCATGAGCTTCGAGAATTACGGCATGCGCGTCGAAGTCCGCTTCTGGATCCGCGATCCGATGAACGGCGTGAACAACGTGCGCTCCGACGTGAATCGCGAAATCTGGCGGCTGTTCAAGAAGCACGGCATTACGATCCCCGTACAACAACATGACGTCCGCGTAACCCAGCAGTAGACGGGGCCATGGGACTGCTGGTGAAACCGGGGCTGGAAATCCCGGACGCGGAGCTGGAAGTCGCGTTCGTGCGCTCCTCGGGCCCCGGCGGCCAGAACGTCAACAAGGTCGCGTCCGCCGTACAGCTGCGATTCTTCCTCGACAAAAATGTGACGCTCTCCGAAGAAGTGAAGTCACGGCTCCGTATCCTCGCGGGTCAGCGGCTGAACGATGCGGGTGAATTGCTGATCGTGGCACGCGAGTCGCGCAGCCAGGAGCAGAACCGGCGCATTGCCGAGCAGAAGCTCCTGGACCTCGTGCGGCGTGCACTGATCGCGCCCCGCAAACGTCACGCCACCAAGCCCACGCGCGCTTCGAAGGAGCGGCGCCTGGATACCAAGGCACGCAAGCAGAGGAACAAGCGATTGCGGGGCCGGGTACGTTTCGACGACTGACTTCATCGAGGAGCGCATGAATCTCTGGCGGCGGAAATTTTTCGCGTTCGGCATCCATTTCTCGATCACCGCGGTGCTCGGCGCCATCGCCGCCGCACTCATCTTCCTGGTGTGGTTCCCGCATCCCTTCGCGACCATGATCGGCGGCACCGAGCTGTTCATGCTGGTCGTGGGATGCGACCTCGTGCTCGGCCCGCTGCTCTCGCTCGTGGTCTACGACCCGCGCAAGACGCGCCGTGCGCTCATCGTCGACTACAGCGTCATCGGCATCGTGCAGCTCTGCACGCTGGTCTACGGCGTGTACATCGTGGCCGGCACGCGCCCCGTCGACGTCGCCTTCAACCGCGACCGGCTCGAAGTCGTGACCGCGCGTGACATCAGCGATGCGGAGCTCGCCGCGGCGCGCCTGCCCGAATACCAAACCTTGTCGCTGACGGGCCCGCGGTACGTGTCCATCCAGGTGCCCAGGGAAGACCAGCAGGATGCGCTGTTCCAGTCGGTCTCCGGCAACGAGGAGCACCAGCGGCCGAAGTTCTATGCGCCCTACGAAGCGGCGCTCGAGCAGATCCGCAAGCGCGCCAAGACCATCGACGTGCTGGAGAAGAAATTCCCGGGTTACACGCCCGCGCTCGAGGCGGCCGTGAGCGAGGCCGGGATATCGCGCGACGCGGCGCGCTGGCTGCCCGTGCACCACCGGCAGGGATTCTGGACCGCCATCATCGACCCGGTGAGCGGGCGGCCGCTGAGTTATGCCGCCGTGGACCCATACGGCGAGTAGTTAGCAGTTAGCCGGCGGAAGCTTCCGGCTGGCGCGATACGTGGCTCGACACCCGGCCCACGAGACCGTTTCCCGTCCACTCGCTGCCGTCGTTGAACACGATGCTGAGCGTCGAGGCATCGGGAATCAGCCCGAGATATCCCTCGAGCACGACGCGGTCGAGACCGTCCGAAGTCCGCACCAGCAGCGAATCGTCGATGCGCGCGAGCACCAGGTCGTGCTGGCCGATGCCCGGTCCCACGCGCACTGACACGCGCTTTGAAGTCCACCAATCCTGGATGACGACGCTGCCGGAGCCGCGGCCCCAGGAATAATCGTTGCTGGCCGCCTGGGCACCGTCGTTCTCGTCGTCGACTTCCGCTTCGGCACCGATGCGGAACTGGCCGCTGCGTTCGAGCTCGTCGAGCAGCGCGTCGGCTTCCGGCGCGTACGGCAGGTCTAACAACGTCGCAGTATTCCCCGGATTCTTCATGTGTCTTTCGTAGGCGTTGGTTTCGCGAGAACGCGGGGCCACTTTCGGTACGAATAGCCCGGCTGTCTATAGTCGCAAGCCGCGACGCGTCCGCTGCTGTGCGAAAAGCCCGCGCCGCGGCGCGTTATGTCGCACCGTGCCGGCCCAAACTAGTCGACCGGGCCGCCGGCTGGCCCGGCTGCCCGGGTTTGTAGGAAGGGACGCGGGCCGAACTACTTCTTCTGGCGGCGCTTCTCGAGCGCGCTCTTCTGGTCCACGTACGCGCGGCCGATCCATTGCTCGGCATTGAAACTGCCGCCGCCGTATTTCTCCTCGAACTCCCGGGTCGGGCGCGCCTCGACCACCTGCTGCTGGGTCTTGCCAGCCTTCACGAGCTTCGCGACGCGGTCGCGCACCACGACCAGCATGTCGTGGTAGGCCTGCAGCTCGGCCTTGTTGCCGAGCGGTCCATGGCCTCGAATGATCCGGGTGCTGTCGTCGACCGTCGCCAGCACCTTCTCGTGCGCGCGGATCAGTCCGTCGAGCGTGCCGCCGGTGTTGCCGTCGATGAACGGGAACCCGCCCGTGAAGCAGTCCCCCATGTGCAGCACGTTGGCCTTGCGGAAGCGCACCACGATGTCGGTGGCGGTGTGCGCATTGGGCAGGTGCGTGAACTCGAGATCGTCGTCGTTGAAGTGCAGCGTCGCGGTGTCGGCGAACGTGATGACTGGCAATGCTTCGCGCGCACGCGCGGGAATCGGCTGGTTGTTCGTCGGGTTCACCTGGTCCGAGCCGAGGAACTTGCGCACGTTGTCGTGCGCGATGATGACCGCGCCCGCCGCACCGAAGGCATCGTTGCCGCCGGTGTGATCGCCGTGCAGGTGTGTGTTGATCACGAAGTGCACCGGCTTCTCGGACAGCAGCGCCACGGCGGAGCGGATCTTCGGCACCATGTCG
The DNA here is from genome assembly GCA_035279135.1 of Steroidobacteraceae bacterium. GTDB lineage: Bacteria > Pseudomonadota > Gammaproteobacteria > Steroidobacterales > Steroidobacteraceae > CADEED01. The sequence goes on along the minus strand of DATEII010000133.1, from coordinate 22,967 downwards.
GCGAACTGGTCGTCGATGATCGCGGCGCCATCCGCCCCCACCGTGAGCCCGATGTTGCCGCCGCGGCCCACGAGCATGTAAATGCCCGGCGCGACGTTGATGGTTTCGATCTTGACGTCTGGCGGTGGCGCCGCGGGAGCGCTCTGCTGCGCCTGCGCGAGCGCGCCACAACCGAGTGCCGCCGTGGTGACCAGGATCCGCCGGATCTGCTGTCTCATCGTGTTCTCCTTGGAATTCCAGGATCTGGATGCGCGCGCCGGCGCTTTCCGTTATTCGCCGGCGGTCACGACGCGACAGGGGGAGTGGCTGCCGCCGGCTCCTTGCTCTTCACGAACCACGCCGCGAGCGCCGGCAGCAGGATGATGGCACCGAGCATGTTCACGAAGAACATGAAGGTGAGCATGATCCCGATGTCGGCCTGGAACTGCAGCGGCGAGAACACCCAGGTCACGACGCCGATCGCGAGCGTGATGCCGGTGAAGATGATGCTGGCGCCCGTCACGCGCATGGTCTTGAGGTAGGCGTCGTGCACGCTGTCGCCGGCCTCGAGGAACTCCTGCATGCGGCTCCAGAGATAGATGCCGTAGTCGACGCCGATGCCGGCGCCGAGCGCGACCATGGGCAAGGTATTCACCTTGAGCCCGATGCCGACGATGGCCATGACGGCGTAGACCAGTACGGACACCAGCGCGAGCGGCAGGAACACCAGGACCGTGCCGAGCAGCGAGCGGAAGGTCAGCAGGCACATGAGGATCACGGCCGCGAACACCCAGCCGAGGATGGGATATTCCTTGGCCTTCACTTCCTCGTTGGTCGCGGCCATCACGCCCACGTTGCCCGTGGCCAGGTTGAACGTGGCGTTGGCCGGCGTGTTCGCCGCGCGCCACTCCTTCACCGCTGCCACCACGCGCTCGATGGTCTCGGCCTTGTGGTCCCGCAGGAAGATCATGACCGGCACCACGTTGCAGTCCGCGTTGAGCAGGCCGGTGCTGGTCTCGATGTAACGCGTCGACTGCGCCAGCTGGTTCGGCTCGCGCGGGATGTTGCGCCACTTGAGGCTGCCTTCGTTCCAGCCCGCGATCGCGATCTTCGCGACGATGGGCAGCGACATCACGTCCTGCACGCCCTCGACGTTGCGCATTTTCCAGGAGAAGGTATCCACCGCCGTCATGAGAGCGTGGCTGGTGCACAGCGGCTCTTTCGTCTCCACGATGACGTTGAGGATGTCGACGCCGATCGAGAACTTGCTGGTGATGATGTTGCTGTCGCGGTTGTAGCGCGAATCGGCACGCAGCTCGGGCACGCCGGATTGCGTGTCGCCAATGGGTGTCTCGCGGCCTTTCCACACGCCGAGCACCGCGAGCACGGCCGCCACCGCGATGACGATGAGCGCCGGGCCGCGCTCGGTGATGCGCGCCAGCCGCTTCCAGTGCCCCGTGAGCCACGCCTGGCGCTTCTCGACGCGCGCCTTGTACGCGTCGTCCCATTTCACCCACGACACCAGCACGGGCAGCAGCACCAGGTCGGTGAGGATGACGATGGCCACGCCGATGCTGGCCGTCACGGCCATCTCCTGCACCACGCGCACCGGGATCAGCAGGATGGTGATGAATCCCACCAGGTCCGCGAGCAGCGCGATGATCGCGGGCATCAATAGCTGCCGGAAGGTCTGGCGTGCAGCGTCCATCGACGACAGGCCCGCGACCGCGGCCTCCTTCACGGCGCTGATCTTCTGCACGCCGTGCGAGACGCCGATCGCGAAGATCAAAAACGGCACCAGCAGTCCGAGCGGATCGATGCCGAACCCCAGCAGCACCAGCGTGCCGAGCTGCCAGATCACCGCGATGATGGAGCAGACGATGGGTACCACCGCGACCTTGAACGACTGCACGTAGTACCAGACCGCGAGCAGCGTGAGCAGGATGGTGACGACGGCGAACACGACCACCGAGGCCGCGCCATCGGCGATGTCGCCGACCACCTTGGCGAAGCCGATCATGTGCACGTCGACGCCCGAACCCTGCGCCTGCACCAGCACCACGTCGTTCTGGATCTTGTCGCGCACACGCGTCTCGAGCGCATGCGCCACCGCGATCGGGTCGATGGGTTTGCCGGTGGCGTCCTGCTCGAGCACCACGGCCGAGATCAGCGCGCCCGAGAAATCGTTGGCCACCAGCCGGCCGCGGATGCCGGCCTTGAGGATGTTCTCGCGCACCTTCTCGAGCGCTTCGGGCGTGGGCAGGAATTCGGCGTCCACCACGTTGCCGGCCTCGATGCCGCCTTCGACCACTTCCATGTAGCGCACGTTGGGCGTGAACAGCGACTGCACGCGCGTGCGGTCGATGCCGTCCATGACCAGCACTTCGTCGGTGGCCTTCTTGAGCGCGTCGAAGAAGCCGGCCTGGAACATGTTGCCGTCGCGTGCCACCAGCGCGATCAGCACGCGGTTGGCGCTGCCGAACTCCCTCTGGTGCTTCACGAAGGTCTGCATGTACTCGTGCTTGAGCGGCAGCTGCTTGGTGAACGACGCATCGATGCGCAGTCCGCGCGCGGCGATCGTCGCGAGCACCACCGTCAGCAGCGCGAACACGATGACGATCACCAGCCGGTGACCGAAAATCAGTTTCTCGAGGGTTTGCGCGGCCTTCGAGTCCGGCCGTTCGATGTGGTGCGAACCCGCCATCAGGACCCCGACCCCTCGATGCCGAGCGTGCGCACGCCGCCCTCGCCCGCGACCACCACCTTGCCGGGCGGACCTGGCAGCAGCGCGGACAGCCCCTTGCGGTCATCCTGCTGCTGCAGCCGGAACGTCTCGCCGCCGTCGCCCGACACCAGCATCACGCCGGCGAGTCCGCTGATGATCACGCGCAGATCGTTGATGGCCACACCATCGGTGAGCATCGCGGTGGTGTGCGAGTCGAGTTGCATCCAGGTCTCGCCGGCATCGGCGGACTTGTACAGGTGGCCGCGCAAGCCGAACGCGAGCAGGCCTTCGCCGCGGATCGGCACGAGGCCGAAGAAGCTGCCTTCGTACGGCGATGGCAACACGCGCCAGCTGGCGCCGCGATCGTCGGAACGGTAGAGCTGGCCGCCTTCGGCCGCGACGTACAGCCGGTTGCCGACGCCGACGATGCGATTGAGGTGGTAGTCAGGCGGCAGGTCGCCTTCTTCGGGAGCCGCCTCGCCATCGTGGGTCGGCGTCCTGGCGGGCGGCGGTGCGAACTTCGCGCTGGCCCAGTGCCGGCCGCCGTCGTTGGTCGTGAAATACGCGCCGTAGGCGCCGACGGCGATGCCGCTCACGCGATTGGCGAACCACAGGTCCAGCAGCGGCTGCTGGGCTTCGGGCGAGAAATGCGTGCGCGTCCAGGTTTCGCCGCCGTCCACCGTGTTGATGATGGTTTCGTCGTGACCGACGGCCCAGCCGTATTCGGAATCGGCGAAGAACACGGCGGTCAGCATGGCGCGCGTGGGCACGCTCTTCGCCTGCCGCCAGGTCGCGCCCTGGTCGTCCGAGAGCAGCACGTGGCCGCGCTCACCCACGGCGACGAGGCGCGAGCCGGCCATTGCGAGATCGAGCAGCAGCGAGCTCGAGGCCAACGGCTCGATCTCGGCGGGCTTGTTGGCCTCGTCGTTGGGATCGACCTGCGCGGCGGCGCCGCCGCCCATGAGCGCGGCAACCACTACGAGGGTGATGCCACGCCTCATGCGCCGGGGTCCTCCGCTGGAAACGTTAACGAGTCGTCAGCGGACGCCGCGCCGCTGCAGGGCGGCCGGTTGATAGTCGGCGATGGTGCGCTTCTGCGAGAAGTCGCGGCCGCGCGCTTCCTCGTTGTCGAGGCCCAGTGCGAGATAGCGGCCGTTCGAGAGGTCGTACACCGTCTCGAGCACGGTCCAGAGCGCCGGCACCTCGTAGAAGTTGATGACGTGGCCTTCCTGCACCCGGTAGAGCTGGCCGCTGCGGTCGTAGCAGTCGACCGCGAGGATCTGCCAGCTGTCCTCGTCCACGTACAACGTGCGACGGCTGTACAGGTGGCTCTTGCCGGGCTTGAGCTTCGAATCCACCACCCACACCCGGTGCAGCTCGTAGCGCGCCAGGTCCGGATTGATGTGGTTCTTCTTGAGGATGTCGGTGTACTTGAGCTGGTTGGAGTCGAGCTTGTACGCGTTGTACGGGACCAGCATTTCCTTCTTGCCGACCAGCGTCCAGTCGTAACGCTCGGGCGAGCCGTTGTACATGTCGAACTGGTCCGAGGTGCGCAGGTTGTCGGAGTTCGTGCCCGGGTTGTCGAAGGCGACGTTCGGCGCGCGCCGCACGCGGCGCTGGCCCGGGTTGTAGACCCAGGCGCGGCGGTTCTCGATCGACTGGTCGAGCGTCTCCTGCACCAGCAGCACTTCACCCGCGAGGCGCGCGGGCGCCACGGTCTCCTGGATGAAGTACGCGATGGTGTTGTTGAGGTTCTCGGACTTCGCACCCGGCAGGCTGTACGCCACCATGGTCTCGTCGCGGAACTTCACCATGGTGTAGTCGCCGCCCGCGGTGACCGGCGCCTGGCCGATGTTGCGCACGATGACGTCGCCGCGATATCGCAGCACGTGGTTCCAGAACACTTCGACGCCGCTCTGGGGAATCGGGAACGGGATGCCTTCACCCGCGTTCGTCACGCCATTGCCACCCTTGGCCAGTTGCGCCGTGGACGCGATCCGCTTGGTCGCGTCGTAGATGCGCTGTGGATAGGCGGCACTGCGATGCGTGGGGTACACGATCATCTTGAAGCTGTTCTTGTAGGTCTGGAGCAGCTTCTTGTGTCCCTCGGTGAGCTTGTTGGCGTACTGGCCCATGTTCGCGGAGGTCACCGTGAACAGCGGCTTGTCGCTCGCGAAAGGATCCGCGTAGTGCTGGCCCGGCTTGAAGCCCGGGTTGCCGGCCTGGGCGGCCGAGGCCAGGCCGCCATCCCACGCAGGGATGGAGCCGTCCGCGTTGCCGGCCTTCTCCGCACCCAGCGGCGTCAGCTCGGCGCCGAGCTTCGCGGCGTCGGATGAAGAAACCGCCGCCGCGGCCGCACCACCGATCATCAGACCCGCCAGCATCGAGAGGCAGGGCAGCAATGTTTTCTTGATCATGGTTTCCTCTCGATGCGGTCAGAACGAGTACTTGAGCGTGGCCGCGACGAAGTCGCGGTCATTCAGGTCGTTGAAGCGTCCGGCGCCACCGAACTTGGTCCAGGACATATCGACCGCCCAGGTGGCGCGCAGGTTCGCTTCGACACCCAGCGTGAGTCCGTAACGGCCCTCGACGAAGTTGCCACCGGGTCCTGGCGTGGTGCCGCTGACGTCATGCTGCCAGTTGAACCGCGGCAGGATGTTCCAGGGGCCCATGACGCCCGGATATTCGAGCCTGCCGGCGATGCGATAGCCGTAGGAGGTCGCGTCGGCGAAGCGGTTCTGCGGCTCGACCAGGTTGAGCGCCAGGCAGTCGGCCGCGGTGAGCGTGGGGCAATGTCGGCCCCGCAGCTCGTAGTTGCCGCTGACGTTGGTGCCCGGGCCATTGAAGCGCAGACCTCGGCCATTGGGGCCGCCGCTCAGCTTGTCGGGCATGTCCTGGACGTGCGTGAGGCCGGCTTCCGCCACCAGCACCATCTGCGATGCCGCGAGGACATTCGCAAAGGTCTTCGTGAGCGTGAACTGCACCTGATACGTGTCGTAGAGGTCCCAGCCCTGGACCTTCGAATCGAGTCCGTAACCGCCGAGCTGCCCGCAATGGGTCAGCGTCGACGCCGCGGCATTGCCCTCGGGACAGGTGGTGGGAAGGGGCGTATTTCGCAGCGTGGCCAGGCCCTGCTCGAACGGCGTGAGCGCGGCGAACAGCAGCTCGACGTCGTCGAACTGCAGCGGCACGTCCTGGCGATAGGCCACTTCACCCTGGAGCGCGATGCCGCCCCACTGCAGCTGCGTGTTGAACGACAGGCCGATGAGCTTGATGTCCTCGGGGTACTCGGTGAAATAGCCGGCGGTCAGCGCATATTCGTGCGTGGCGATGTTGCTGGCCTGCGATGTCACATCCCCGCGCGAGAGTTGCGTGTTGGCGCCGATGGTGGCGTATTGCGTGGCCGTCGCCAGGTTCAGGTTGCCGCCGGCGGCCGCGGAGCGCGCCACGCCGAGCTGGGCGGCCGTGGCGATCGCGGCGTTGATGGGCAGGCCCGCGGCCAGGCCCTGCGCGGCGGCGCCGACGGCATTCAGCGCGCCGAAGGCATTGCCGACGCCCGCCTGCGTTCCGGTGCGGCCTGAAATAAGCGGCAGGCGGCTGTGATAGTTCAGGAAGAACAGACCGAACTCCGTGCCGCCGATGAATTCCGGCGCGAAGTACTTGAGGTTGAAGCCGTACTGACCGCTGTCCGAGGGTTTCTCGGTAGGCAGCCGGTTCACGGTCTGGAAATTCGTGATGTACGGGCCGCCAAGGTTGCGGAAGTCCACGCCCTGGTCGGAGAACGAGCCGAAGCCCAGCACCACCTTGCTGCCGCCCGTGGGCGCGAAATCGTTGGAGCTGAAGTAGGAACCGGCCGGTTCCGGCACCGTAGCGTTCCAATCGGTGATGTAGATAGCCTGCGCCGAGAGGTTGTCCGTGAACTGCACGCTGAAGTTGACCATCTCCTGCGGCAGGAAGCCTTCCTTGAGCTCCGAGCCCGGCACGCGCAGGGCCGACACGTCGAAATGGTTGATGACGTTGATGCCGTTCTGGATGAAGGTGCTTTCACCCCAGCTCACCACCTGGCGGCCCAGGCGGATTTCCGCGGGCATCTTGCCGAGGTCGAACTTGGCGTAGACGAAGGCGTCCAGCAGGCGCACGTAGTTCTCGACCAGGTCCTTGGAGCGGTCGGACAGCTCGGTGCGCTGGGTGTCGGCGGCTGCGTCGTCGTACAGCGCCGAAGCGCGCACGAAGGCGCCCACACCGCGGTAATTCAACGAAATCTCGGTGAGCGCCTTGAGCGCCCGCGAGTACATGTCGGTGTCGTAGTTGAGGTTGCCGTCGTCGATGTTCGGCGAGCGGCCGCAGCCGCCATCGGCGATTGCGATCAGCCGGCAGTCGCGCGATTCGATGCGCCAGGCCTGGCCGTAAGTGAGCGTGGTGTCCCAGCTCCCGGTGAACGTGCCGTCGTCGTTCTGGAAATCGACGGCATAGGCGGCAGGCGACGCCAGACTCAGCGTCGCGACGATCGGAAGCGAACGCAGTACGCATCGCCGGATCAGATCGTTACTCATTAACTTCCCCAGCAGACCGCGGAACCGCTACGAGTGACGAGGCAAGAGCAGACTTACCGCTTGTCCGTATCGCTTGTTGTGTTCGCCGCACCCATGTCTCCCCTCGCGGACGCCATGGCACGGACGTGTTGCGCGCGAGTATAGCAGCGGCGTCCGCGGGGAAATCTAGGGTGACCCCGGGGTAAACCTCAGCAACCGCTCAAATGCGGCTAGACGCGGGTGACTTGCAGGATGCTGTGGCGGATCTGTTCGGACAGCACTAACTGCGCGTCCGCCGCCACGCGCACCAGCACCTCGTCGAACTCCAGGTTGCCGCCGGCGCCGACCCGGATCACGCCGCGCTCGCGCAGCAGGTCGATGAAGTTCGCGAACAGGGCGCGGTCGAAGAACTCCGGCGAGTTGTAGCCGTAGAGCATGTTGATGCGCTGGGCCGCCAGCTGGCAGTCCTCCTCGAGCGCCTTCTGGCTCATCGTGCCGCTGCCGGACTTGAGCAGCAGCGAGATGGCGAGGTAGTACCGCTCGATGGTCTGGATGGTCGCCTGCGCCAGCATCGACAGCTGCAGGGCCCCCGGAGAATCGGGCGGCGGACGCATCCAGGCCGAACGATCTTCGTTCGATTGCAGCACACCCTGTTCGGCGAGCGCAGCAAGCACGCCGTCGACCACGGAGGCGACCTCCTCTTCGCGCCATCGCAGGAAAAGTTCGGATGCCACGTAGGGATAGACACGCCACGCCAGTCGCTGGATGTCCTCGGTCCGCAGCATGGAGTTGCCGATGAACGCACAGGCGACCAGCGAGGGCAGCGCGAACAGGTGCAGGACGTTGTTCCGGTAGTAGGCGATCAACTGGGCGCTCTGGTCGCTCATCTTCACCATGTCGCCGAGCTTGTGGGGCACGCGCGAGATGATCTTGAGGGCCTCGCCGTATTCGACGATCTCGGCGGGCGTGGCGTCCGTGACCGTGACGCGCGGGCTGTACGGCGACGTCCGCAACAGCTTCTGGCAGAGATCGAGCTGGCGCTCCAGCGCGCTCTGGGGCAATGCGCCGCGCGGCGTGGCGAGTAGCGCGGTGGCCAGAAGGTTGATCGGCGTCACGGCCGCCGCGGCATTGATACCCCGCATGATCGACACCGCGAGCTCGTTGACCAGCGCGTTGACGGCGGGCAGGCGCGTGTCGTCGTCGAACCGCTGTTCGCGCCACTTCGGCAGGTGCGCTTCGAGCAGGCCATTGAGCTGGATGGGTTCACCCACGTTCACGTGGACGGTGCCGAAGCGCTCGCGCAGCACCTTGAGCGAGGACAGCAGGTCGAGCCAGCTCTCCTTTTTCTTCGGTGCCCCGGAGAGCTCGGAGATATAGGTGTTCGCCTCGACGATGCGCTCGTAGCCGAAGTACACCGGCACGAACACCACGGGCCGCACCGGGTCGCGCAGGAAGCTGCGCACGGTCATCGACAACATGCCGGTCTTCGGATGCAGCAGGCGCCCGGTGCGCGACCGCCCGCCCTCGATGAAGTATTCGATGGAATGCCCGCGCGCCATGATGGCCGCGAGATATTTCATGAATACCACGGTGTAGAGCGCGTTGCCGTTGAACGAACGGCGGATGAAGAAGGCGCCGCCCTTGCGCAGCAGCCGGCCCACCACCGGGATGTTCAGGTTGATGCCCGCGGCGATGTGCGGCAGGGCATATCCCTGGTGATAGATGATGTACGACAGCAGCAGGTAGTCCATGTGGCTGCGGTGGCAGGGCACGTACACCACCTCGTTGCCCTCCGATACCTGCTTGAGCGTCTCGGAGTGGTTGAACTTCACGCCGTCGTAGACGCGGTTCCAGACCCGGCCCAGCAGTTTCTCCGCGATCTGCACGAAGGCGTGCGAGTAGTTAGCGGCGATCTCGAAGGCGTACTTGCGCGCCTGCAAGAGCCCCGGGCGGTAGGAGGTGTGCTGGTCGCGCGCCTCCGCCGCGACCACGGCGCGCACCGAACGCGACCGCAGGACTCGTGCCACGATGGTCCGGCGGTGCGAAAGGTCCGGCCCGATGCGCGTGGCGCGCTGGCGCCGGAGCACGCCACGCAGCACGCGCGTCATGCGGCGGGCCTGCGCGGCGGTCGGGGACGAATCGAGCATCGAGCGCAGGCTGATCGGCTCGCCGAGCTCGACCATGACGTCGCGGCCGTTGACCACCACCGAGCCGACCTTGCGCATGCGCGAAGTCAGCGCCCAGTTCTCGGCGAACAGCAGTCGCCACAAGGAGCCTTCCTTCTGCGGCGCGCGGCCCCAGTACACCGCCGTCGGCACCAGCAGCACGTCGCGTAGCGCGTCGTTGCGCAGAGTTTCGATCATCGCGAGCAGGTGCGGAGGCGGACGGCGCGAATCCATGGCGTCCCAGAAATGCCGGCGGCGGCCCACGTCGAAATACGTGCGCCGCTCCTCGATGGGCAGGCTTCCGGAGCGCTTCTCGGGGTATGGCAAGTGCAGCCGCTCGGCCACGTTGCAGAGCACGGCCAGGTCCGCCCGGGAGTCGCGCTCGAGTACGTAGCAGATGGGCACCGTCGGCGAGGTGAGCGGCAGCGGCGGCTCGGACGGCTGCACCGCCGACCGGACCCAGAGCTTGAAGAACCGGCGCAGCAGCCATCCCGTCATGGCTATGATGTTAGCCGAGGGCAACGCATGAAGGGACGAAGGATCATCCTGACCGGCGCCTCCGAGGGCATCGGTCGCGCGCTGGCACTGGAGCTCGCCGCACGTGGCGCGCGGCTTGCATTGGCTGCGCGCGACCGCGACCGGCTCGAATCGCTGGCGCAGGAGTGCCGCGCCCGCGGCGCCGACGCGCTCGCCGTTCCCACCGACGTGACCAACACGCAGGACCTCGAGTGGCTGGTCGCGGAAACACTCAAGGCCTTCGGCGGCATCGATGCCGTGGTCCACAACGCCGGCATCACCATGTGGAGCCGCTTCGATGCGCTCGCGGACCTGTCGATCTTCGAACGCATCATGGAAGTGAACTACCACGCGCCGGTGCGATTGACGGCGCTCACGCTGCCGCACCTGCGCGCATCGCGCGGCCTCATCGTCGCGATCGCGAGCCTCGCCGGCCTCACGGGCGTGCCCGAGCGATCGGCGTATTCGGGCAGCAAACACGCCATGGTCGGTTTCTTCGATTCGCTGCGCATCGAGCTCGCGGGCACGGGCGTGGACGTGAGCGTGATCGCGCCCGACTTCGTGGTCACCGAGATCCACAAGCGCGCCATCGGGCCGGATGGTGAGCCGCTCGGCACCTCGCCGATGCAGCAGTCGAAGATCATGACCGCCGAGGAATGCGCGCGGCAGATCGTGCGCGCGATGGAAAAGCGCCGGCGTCAGCTGCTGATGTCGGCGCGCGGGAAGTTAGGCATGTGGCTCAAGCTCCTGGCGCCAGGCCTGATCGACCGGATCGCCGCGAAAGCCATCCGCCAGCGGCACTGATGAAACATTCCTCGTTTCCTGGCAAGCGACGGCAGAGCTTGCAGACTGTTGCCGCGACCTTACTGGTCTGTTCCCGGTGCCGGGAAACGAGGCGTGTCCCCACTACGACGCATCCGGGGGCAGGTCGAGTGAGACCAGGAAGTATTCGAATAGGTACTTGAGGAATCGCACTTCATCCTGCAGCCGGTGATCGCTGTTGAGGATGTGCAGGGCGCAACCGTAGCGTCGCGCGAACTCGATGCTCTGCTCCACGGGCACCACGTCGTCCTTCCAGCCGTGCACGATGGTGGTCGGGCAATCGAGCACCTTTTCACGAAGCGGCGGCAGGCCGGGCATGGTGAGCGCCGGCGCCATGAGGAACACGCCGCGTGCATGGAGAAGCGAGGCAGCCGCGACGGAAACGTAACCACCGAGGCTCGAGCCGCACAAGACGAGGTCACCCTTGAGGTCCTTGCAGAACTCCACCAGCTTGTTGACGCGCTCGCGCGGGTCGTCGATGCCGCGGTAATCGACGGATTCGACTTCGTAACCCTCGCTGCGCGCGTTGCCGGCCAGTGCGGTGATCTTCACGCCCCAGGGGCCGGCGTCCTTGCCATGCGAGAAGACGACGTAGCGCTCGGTCACGAATAAAACCTCACAGTTTCCACAACAAGGCGTCCAGGCTGCGCGCGCCGGTCGCGGCGCGCTTCACCAGTACGCGATTTCCACGCGCCCGCACACCCTCACGCGCGAGACGCGACAATTGTTCGCGCGCATTCTTCGAGCCGGCGGGAAATGCGATGCGACCGCCGGCCCCGGTGACGCGATGCCACGGCAGCCGGGGTTCGTCGCCGGAATCCCGTAGAACCTGTCCCACCAGGCGCGCGCGGCCCGGCAGGCCGGCGCGACGCGCGACTTCCCCATAACTCGCGAAGCTGCCGCGCTTGATGGCGCGCACGGCCCGGCGAATCGCGGCCGCGCGCTCGTCGGCCGTCATCGTCACCACACTCATTCGACCCCCGAACAAGATTGCGATAAGTTTCGGCCCTCATGGCCCGAGTAGCAACCGACGTTCCACAATCGGACTGGCTCACGCGGACGGACACCACCGCCGCGGGCCCCACCCTGCGCGCCTGGATGCGCTTGCAGCGCAGTTCGTTCGGTCGCTGGATGTTTGCGCGCACGGTGTGCAGGCGCGCGCCCTACTTCGGCACCATCAAGCCGCGGTTCCTCGATCTGCAGCCGAAGCTGTGCCGCGTGTACATGCGCAAGCGGCGCGCGGTGGAGAACCACATCCGCACGGTGCATGCGCTGGCGATGGGCAACCTCTGCGAGCTCGCCGCCGGCATGTGCACCGAGGTCACGATTCCCGTCGGCATGCGCTGGATTCCGCGCGGCATGACCATCGAGTACCTGGCCAAGGCCGAAAGCGACGTGGTCGCCACGGCCCGCCTCGACAAGACCGAATGGACGGGCGCCGAGAACGTTGCGGTGCCGGTCAGCGTCACCGATGTGAACGGCAAGGAAGTGGTGCGCGCCGTGATCTCGATGTACGTCTCGCCGCGCAAGGACGCCTGAGCCACGTCATTCTGCGTCGTGCAGGATGATCCCCAACGTATGACGATGGCCGCTGCCGACGCGGCTCACTCCATGGCGATGCGTCACGCGGTAGACACCGCGCGTACCGGTCACCGGACGTTCGCTGACCGCGAACAACACGGCGTCTCCCTGCGTAAGCGGCACGACCTCGACGCGTGACTGCAGGCGCGGCCGCTGCTCGGTGACCACGAACTCGCCGCCCCTGAAATCGGCGCCGGGTGCCGACAGCAGCACCGCCATCTGGATGGGAAACACGTGAGCGCCATACAGATCGCGGTGCAGGCAGTTGTAGTCGCCGGTGCCGTACTGGAGCAGCAGCGGCGTGGGCCGCGATTGGCCCGCGGCATGGCATCGCGCCAGGAATTCCCGGTGCGACTCGGGAAAACGTGAGTCGATCCCGAGGCGCTCGTGCCATTGGTTGGCCAGCGGTGCGAGCCCGGCGTACAGCGTGGCGCGCAGGCGTTCCAGATCGAATGGCAGCGGGTATGCGAAGTACCGGTATTCGCCACGGCCGAAACCGTGTTTCGCCATGACCACGCGCGAACGGAACTTCGATTCGTCGCTGTACGAAGAGGCGATGGCCCGGCACGTATCGCGATCGAACAGTCCTTCGATCGTCGCAGTACCGCGCTCGTCCAGCGAGGCCTTGAGCCGCGGCCAGTCGGCCGCCGCCAGCCGACCGACTGCGGACGCCGGTGCGGCCGCGGCCACCCGGAGCGCCAGCGTCACCGGCCCGCTTCCCGGTCGAGCAGCGCCCGCTTGCGCGCGGCTCCCCACCGATAACCCGACAGCGCGCCATCGTTGCGCACCACGCGATGACAGGGGATCACGATCGCCAGCGGATTCGCGCCGCAGGCCTGCGCCACGGCACGGAAGGACTTCGGCGCGTCGATGCGGCGCGCGATGTCGCCATAACTTGCCGTCTTGCCCGACGGGATCGCACGCAGCGCGCGCCACACGCGTTGCTGGAATGCGGTGCCGGTGGCATCGAGCTGCAGCCCGAGCGTCGCGCTGCGTCCGTCGACGTATGCGATCACCTGCGCGAGCGCGTCCGCCAGGCGTGCGGCGTCCCGCTCGAGTGTCGTCGACGGGAAGCGCTCGCGCAGTTCCCGCAGCACCGCGCGCGGCGAATCGCCGGGCAGGATGGCGCAGATGCCCTTGTCGCTGAGTGCCACCAGCACGTGTCCGAGCGTGCTGGACCCGATATCGAAGTGGATGTGTGTGCTCATGGCCGACACCTTATGCGCGCGGCCCCGCGGGATCATTCCGATCCTTGCTGACCTGCGGCTACTTTTCCGCCTGGACTAGTGGCGGCGGATCGATGCGTACGGTGTCGCCATGCTCCGGCCTTTCGATGCGCACCGTGTCGCCGCGCGTCGGATCACCGGGCCCCGGCTTCGGCATGCGGACCGTATCGCCCTCGGCCGCGTCTTCGCGGGAATTGAGCGGCACCAGCCCGCGCAGGATCGAGGATTCGATCTCGAGGTCCACGCTCGGCGAATAGTTGGCGAACCGATTCACCGTGATGGGCCGCGTGCGCGAGCCGCCCGGGCTGTGCGTGACCAGGAAGGCGTGGTATTCGCCCGGCTTGCTGGCCGCGAAACCGAAGGCGAGGTTCACCTTGCCGAGGCGCAGCGTCTCCTCGTTGTTGACGCGCGCATCGCAGACCACGAAGTAGCTGTGTTCACCGGTACGCCCGGCGAATGCGCCTTCGGCGTACAGCGAATCGAGAAATGCCTCCACCTGCGCGCGGGCCAGCGTCCAGGTGGACTCGGCATTCCGCTCGAACAGCATCCAGCGGGTGCCGCGCTCGACGCTGGTCATGACGAACAGCGCGAGGCGGCGCGCGGACAGGTATCGCCAGTCGCTGACCGCGGCCGCGCCGCTCGCCAGAGTGCGCGGGGACGCCGCGTACTTGGGGGCGATGCGCACCGACTGCAGCAGATTGATGCCGGCATTGATGAGCCGTGAACGGTCCGAGTTCGAGACGTTCCAGGCCGGACGCAGGCCAGGCCGCAGGATGGCGTCGTCGCCCTCGGCCGCGGCCCACACGGGCCAGGATTCGTCGCAGCGCGCGATCATGCCAGCCGCGACGCCACAGGGCGCGAACAGCTCGAAGCGGCCGCGCAGCCGGTCGAAGGCCACGACGCGCGGGTAGAACATGGCCGCGTCCTCGCTGCGGAACGGCCAGTGGCGCATGCCGTCGAGTGCCGCGGCGCTCGACGCCCACGTGGACGGCGGATCGACGATCAGCAGTGCGCGCCTTTCGCGACAGAAGCGGCCCGCGACCAGCAGGGTCGACAGGCCCACGTCGGTGTCGCGCGTGAGCGGTGGGATACACAGCAGGTTGATGTCCGGCGCGGCATGCAGCGCGAAAATGCCGGTGGCGGCCTGTGCCGAGCCGATGACGTCGTAGTCGGTGATCGGCCCACCGTCGTCGCCATCAGGATTGGAGGGTGTGTAGCCAATGACGGCGCCGTTGGCGGCCGCCGGCGTTCGCGCCGGACGCTCGGTCGGCACGCTGCCCTGCACGCGCACCAGGCGCGACTCGAGCAATGCATCGGCGACGAAACGTTCGACGCCCGGGGTGATCGACAGGCGGCGGAAGATTTCCTGGTCTTCGATCTGCTCGGAACCGGCGGTGCGCACGCGCTGGACCACCAGGTTGAATCGATCCTGGTCCTTGGGCTCGATGCCGTCGTAATCGACGGACGCGCGCAGGAACTCGCGCGACCCGGCGCCCACACCGCGCAGGATCAGGCGGCCGTTACCCGTGGGCAGGGTCAGCGTCGGAGGCCGCGCACCGTTGACCACGCGCACGATGACGGCGCAACGACCGCCGTTCTCGAAGAACTGCTCGACCGCGTAACTCAGCGTGGAGGGCTGCCAGAGGCCGCCGAACACGCGCGCGTAGTCCGCAAAGCTGCGCACCGGCACGGGTTCGTTGACGGGGCCCTTGAGCGCGCGGCCGACGAAGGCGGCGATGTTGGTCGCGGCCCGTGCGATGACACGTATAGAGCCGGGCTGCTCGGCGTTTACGAAATGCGAGTCAAACGGCTCGGCCAAAAAACTCCCCTGCTCGCCGGACTCTTCGACCCTAAAGCCCGCGCGATGCTGGCGGAATGTAGCAGCGTCTCAGTACGCCCGCCACAGCGGTACGTCGCGTCGTTTGAACAGCGTGACGAGCAGAAGCCCCGCGACGAATCCCCCGATGTGCGCACCGAAGGCGACACCGCCGGCATCTTGCGCGGCGCGCGGCGCATTCATGCCGCCCATGAGCAATTGCATGACGAACCAGGCGACGAGCACCCATCCCGCCGGGAATCGTCCGAGCTGCACGATCAGGAACCCGAGCGGCAGGCCTAACAACACGCGGGCGCGCGGGTACAGCAGCAGGTAGGCGCCGAGCACACCCGAGATGGCGCCGCTGGCGCCGATCATCGGCACGATCGATCCGGCGTTGGGCAATGCCTGCGCGTACACGGCAGCGACTCCGCACAACAGGTAGAACACGAGGAAGCGCACGTGTCCCATCGCGTCTTCGATGTTGTTACCGAAGATCCACAGGTAGAGCATGTTGCCGGCGAGGTGCAGGAAGCCGCCATGCAGGAACATCGAGGTCAGGATCGTGGCTGGCACCGGCACCAGCGCCAGCTCGGCGGGCAGCGTTTCGCGACCCATGAGCACGGCCGGGATCACGCCCAGCGCATACACGATGCGCTCACCCGCGGCGGGCGACAGCAACAGGTGCTGCCAGACGAACACCAGCACGTTGGCGATCATCAGGCCGACCGTCACGCAGGGACGCGTGGTGGTCGGATTGTCGTCGTGAAGCGGGAGGACCATGGTAGTTAGGGGAGATTCCTCGGTGGAAATGGGGACATTCCTCATTTCCTAGCAAAAGGGGTCAGATCTGCGGCAGGTCTGACCCCTTTTGCCCGCGAAGCGTGGAAATGAGGAATGTCCCCTAATTGACCTTGGGCGCCGGGGCCGGCGCGGCAGCCGCGGCGGCGGCTTCGACCGAGGGCTCACGATCGGACACCAGTTCCTGGAACGTGGCTTCGTCGACCGGCAGGTCGGAGACGCCATCCCAGGTGGCGCCCGGGGCGACCTTGTTCTGCACGATGGTGGCGCTCGCGACGATGGAGTCGAGCTGGTCCGGGCCACCGGAGACCGACACCGGGATGCCCCGCGGCTCGTGCGACAGCTTCGCGACCGCGTCCCAGTCGATTTTCTCCTTGCGCGCCGCGAGCTCTTTCTGGATGCGCTCGGCCATCGCCTTGTTCAGCAGCTTGGCCTGCGCCTTCTTCCAGTCGCGCGGATCGTCCTCGAGTACGTCGAAGGCCTGGATGTGGAGCGCGCCGTCCTTGAAGCCGAACACGAATGGCTGGTTCACGACGCGCACCGGCGTGCCGATCGGCGCCATCTCGAACAACTGCGCGATGTCTTCGGGATACAGGCGGATGCAGCCATGGCTCGAGCGCAGGCCCACCCCCGCGGGCTTGTTGGTGCCGTGGATCATGTAGCTGGGCCAGCCAAGGTAGAACGCGTACTTGCCGAGCGGATTGTCGGGACCGGGGCCGATCACGCGGTCGAGCTTCTCGCCGCGCTCCTCGAGATGCTCCTTGATGATCGAGGGCGTGGGGCGCCAGGTGGGACCCGCCTGGCGGCGCACGATTTTCGTGGCTCCTTCGGGCGTCTTCCAGCCGACCTTGCCGATGCCGATCGGATAGGTATGCACCACCTGCGGCTCGCCTTTCTTCATCTTCGGGTAATAGAAGAGTCGCATCGCGGCCGCATTGATCACGATGCCTTCGCGCGGCGCGTTCGGCAGGATGAACTGCGAGGGGATCACGATCTCCTTGCCTTCGCCCGGCAGCCACGGGTCAACGCCCGGGTTGGCGCGAACGATTTCCTCGTAGCCCACGTTGAAGCGCCGCGCGATGTCGGTGAGCGTGTCTTCCTTGGTGGCCTGGGTCTTCTGCACCACGCCGACGATGTCGGTGTTGGCATCGATCTCGAAGCGATGCGTCGGCACGGGCTCGGGCAGCGCCGGTACCGCGGCGACCTGCTCCTCTTCCTTCTTCCCCCATTTCGGGCCATCGCCGAACAGCGAGCAGCCCGAGAGCGTGACACCCGAGACGGCAACGAGGAGGAGCGCACGCAACGCGAAAGAATTCTTCATGGACAAATTATGACACCGCAAGTACGAATCAGACTGTCGGCATTGTGCTACAGCAGCGCTGGCTGGTTCGGCAGCTCATCACGATTGCGGCCGCGATCGGCCGGGAAATGCTTTTCTAACAAGGCGCCGACGGCCTCCACACCCGCGAGTGCGCCTTCGGCGAAGCGCCCGCCGCGGAAGTGGGCCTCCATGGCACGGCACACCCCTTCCCATTGGGCCACCGGGATCACCGCGGCAGCTCCCCGGTCTGCACACACCTCGACGTCCCGATCGGCCAGCAATACATAGATGAGAACGCCGTTCCGAAGTTCGGTGTTCCACATGTGCAGGTCCGAGAAGGTCTGCACGGCGCGCTCGCGCGGCGTCAGCCCGGCCCAGACCTCCTCCGGCTCCAGCGCCGTCTCCACCACGAAACGGATTTCGCCGCTGGTGCGGGCTTCGGCAGCCTCGATCGCAGCCTCGATGGACTCGAGCAGCTGCGCCGGGAAGCGCCGCCGGGTGCCGGAACGGGTCGCGAACAAGTGACGCAGCAGGCGCGCCATGTCTAACTACCAGCGCCCCGAGGCGCCGCCGCCTCCGAAGCTGCCGCCGCCGCCACCACCGAATCCACCACCCCCGAAGCCGCCTCCGCCGAATCCTCCACCCCCGAAACCTCCGAACCCGCCACCGCGACCGATATCCCGGTACACGCTGCGACCGCCGCGGCCCCCGCCTCCGAAACCGCCGAACATCAGCGCCAGCAGGAACAGCCCGAAGAAACCGGCGATCGCGAACAGCAGCCGCGACGTGACCAGCCAGATGATGCCGCCGCCGATGAGCCCGGTGATGCCCGAGCCCACGCCGCGCCCGAGGACCCGGTTGAGCGTGCTGCCGAGTGCGATGGCACCGAAGATCAGCAATGGCCAGGGCAGGCCACCGCCACTTCCCGTGCGATGCCATTTCTGATCGGGCGCCGGCAATGGCTCGCCATCGATCACGCGCATGACCTGGTCGAGGCCGGCGTTGACGCCTCCGTAGAAGTCGCCCTGCTTGAACAGCGGCGCGATGGTGTCGTTGATGATGCGGCTGCTGAGCGCGTCGGTGAGCGCTCCTTCCAGGCCGCGCCCCACTTCGAGGCGCATCGCGCGGTCATCCTTCGCCACGAGCAGGATCACGCCGTCATCCGGCGCCGCGCGCCCGACCTTCCAGGCATCAGCCACGCGGATACCGAACTGCGCGATGTCCTCCGGCTCGGTCGTGGGCAGCATGAGCACGGCGATCTGTACGCCCTTGCGTGCCTGGAAGGCGGCCAGCTTCTCTTCGAGCGAAGCCTGTTGCTGCGCGGTCAGCGTGCCAGTGAGGTCGGTGACCCGCGCCTCGAACTTCGGCACCGGCACCTGGGCCGACGCCGGCAGCGCGAAGCCCGCGATCAGGGCGAACGCGAGCCAGGCCAGCGCGGTTTTCACGTTGCTAGTTCGCCGGCGGGTTGGCGGGCTGCGCCGGCGGAGCCGCCTCGGCGCCCGGGTTCGAGGGCGTGGTCGTATCGAAGGTGACCGCCGGCGCGCTCGACACGGCAGCCTCGTTCTCGACCGTGAAGTTCGGCTTCACGCTGTAGTCGAACATCTTGGCCGTGAGGTTGGTCGGGAATTCGCGCACCGTCACGTTGTACTGGCGTACCGCATCGATATAGCGGTTGCGCGCCACAGTGATGCGGTTTTCCGTGCCTTCGAGCTGCGCCTGCAGGTCGCGGAAGTTGGCGTCGGACTTGAGCTCCGGGTAACGCTCCACCGTCACGAGCAGGCTCTTGAGCGCCTGCGTGAGCTGGCCCTGCGCCTGCTGGAACTGCTGGAAAGCCTGCGGGTTGTTGATGAGCTCGGGCGTGAGCTGGATGGACGTGGCCTTGGCACGCGCCTCGGTCACGCCGACCAGCACGCGCTCTTCCTGCGCCGCAAAACCTTTCACCGTCGCCACGAGGTTGGGAATGAGGTCGGCGCGTCGCTGGTACTGGTTCACCACCTCCGACCAGGCGGCCTTCACGCTTTCATCCTGGTTCTGCAGCTTGTTGTAGCCGCAACCCGAGAGATTGGTGGCGGCCATGACGACCAAGAGTGTGATCAGCAGTTTGCGCATGTGAGTCTCCTCACCAGATTTTGACACGCTCGCCCGGCGCCCGGTACATGCGATCGCCGGCCTTCAGCCCGAATGCATCGTAAAAAGCGTCGATGTTGCTAGTCGGCCCATTCGTACGGAACTCGCTCGGGCTGTGGGGATCGGTCACGAGCCGCTTGAGCAGTTCCTCGTCGCGATACTTGCGGCGCCAGACCTGCGCCCAGCCGATGAAGAAGCGCTGGTCGCCCGTGAAACCGTCGATGACCGGCGAGGGCTGGCCCTCGAGCGACATCTTCCAGGCCCGGTACGCCACCGCGAGGCCCGACAGGTCGCCGATGTTCTCGCCGAGCGTCAGCTTGCCGTTGATGTGGCGGTTGTCGAGCACCGAGTAGCCATCGAACTGCGCGGCGAGCGCGTCGGCGCGCTGCTTGAACTTCGCGGCGTCATCCGCCGTCCACCAGTCGCGCAGGTTGCCGTCGCCGTCGAACTGCCGGCCGCTGTCGTCGAAGCCGTGACTGATCTCGTGGCCGATGACCGAGCCGATGCCGCCGTAGTTGATGGCGTCGTCGGCGGCCATGTCGAAGAACGGCGGACGCAGGATGGCCGCGGGGAACGTGATCTCGTTGGTGGTGGGGTTGTAATACGCGTTGACGGTTTGCGGCGTCATCAGCCACTCACCCTTGTCCACCGGCCCGCCGGCACGCACGACCTGGCGCCGCGCTTCGAACTCCGCGCCGCGAATCACGTTGCCCACGAGGTCGTCGGCACGTACCTTGAACGCGGTGTAGTCGCGCCACTGGTCGGGGTAGCCGATCTTCACGGTGATCTTCGAGAGCTTCTTCTTGGCCTCGGCCTTGGTGGCCGGGCTCATCCACTCGAGACCATCGATCGAGGTGTCGAAGGTCTTCAGCAGGTTCGTGACCAGCTCGAGCATGCGGCGTTTGTGCTCGGGCGGGAAATGCGCCTCGACGAACATGCGCCCGATCATCTCGCCCATGTTGGTGTCCATGGAATCCACCGCGCGGCGCCAGCGCGGACGCGGCTCCTTGACGCCGTTCAGCGTGCGTTGGTGGAAATCGAACTCGAGGTCGGCGAACTGCGCCGAGAGGAATGGCGCGTAGTCGTCGAGCAGCTGGAACTTGAAATACAGCCGCCAGTCGGCGACGGGCACCGTCTTCACGAGCTGCCCCACACCCTTGATGAAGCTGGGCTGGTAGATGTTGAGCTTCTGCACCGGCGCGCCCATGCCATCGAAAAAGGCGAGCCAGTCGAAGTTCGGCGCGAGCTTCTGGTAATCGGGCAACGTCATCGCGTTGTAGGTCTTCACCGGGTCGCGGTTCTGGACCTTGGTCCACTGCTCGTTCGCGAGACGCGTCTCGAGCGCGGCGATACGCGCGGCCGCAGACTTGGCATTCCGCTCGCCGGCTCGCGCCAGCATCTGCTCGACGTAGACATTGAACTTGGCGCGGAACGCGGCGTACTTCGCATCCGGGCTCAGGTAGTAATCGCGGTCGGGCATGGTCAGCCCGTTCTGGTAGACCGAGCCGATGTAAGTGGTCGAGTTGCGCTTGTCCGGCGTCGAGAACCACTGGAAGGGCTGCGCGACGGCGGTGTTCTGCGAATGACCGATGTAACGCGCGACGTCGCGCGGCGTCGCGATGGCATCGATCTGCGCGAGCTCCGCGGCGAGCGGATCGAGGCCGAGCGCTTCGACGCGCGATGTGTCCATGAACGCAGTGTAGTAGTCACCCACCTTCTGCGCGTCCGAGCCCGGCGCCCGATCGGGCTGCTGGGACGCGGCCACGATGAGGTTCTTCACCTCTTCCTGCGCCTGGTCGTCGAGGATGATGAAGGAGCCGTAGTTCGACCGGTCCGGCGGGATCTCGGTGTTCGCCAGCCAGTTGCCGCCGACGAACCGGTACAAATCATCCTGGGGGCGCACGGCGCGGTCGAAGCCGGTCAGCTCGATGCCGGATTTCGGCGGTGGCTTGGCGGGTTCGACGGCCGGGACGACTGGCGCCGCGGGTGCGGGGGCCTTGGCGGCACACGCCGCGAGCGTGGTTGCCGTGAGGATGGCGGCGGCAACCGCAACGATGGAGCGCTGGAACATGAAAATCCCCGGGGACGGAAGCTGAGATGGCCCGGAGTATAAAAAAAGCCCCAAGCTTTGGGGGCTCGGGGCTGGAAGGCGGACTTTCGATGAAGGGAAAGAAGTCCGCTAGGGGATTCGGTGGCGTCAGTGCAGTCTGGCGACCTGCAGGATCTTGATGTCCTCGGCGTCGATCTCGAAGTTCGCGGCCAGCAGTCGGCGCAGTTCCTTCGAGTCCTTGCGCTCGCCCAGCGGGTGGGTGAGCTCGATGACACCGCTCCATTCGCTCGAATGCGCGGGCTCTGCGCTCGTGACGAAGTGCGTGTAGTAGCGGGCTGCCATGGGTGAAAGCGTAGGCCCGCGAGGCCAAAACGGCTGTGAGGCGCTGCACAGAACCCCCGGGCAGCGGCCCTCCGCGACCGAGACGGACATCACATAAGATTCAAAATGTGACGCGCTATCGACCCACAGAGAAACCCGGATCACAGTTCATCACCCCCGCAGGTGCAGCACGCCTGAAGCAGGAATTGGACGAGCTGTGGAAAGTCGAGCGACCGCGCGTCACGCAGGCCGTGTCCGAGGCCGCGGCGCAGGGCGACCGCTCCGAAAACGCCGAATACACGTACGGAAAAAAGCGGCTGCGCGAGATCGATCGGCGCGTGCGCTTCCTGCGCAAGCGTCTCGATGGCATGACGGTGGTCGAAAAGCCGCCCACCGATCAGCGTCGGGTTTTCTTCGGCGCCTGGGTCACGCTCGAGGACGACGATGGCCAGGAATTCCGCCATCGCATCGTGGGCCCGGACGAGTTCGACATGGCAGATGGCTACATCAGCATGGACGCGCCCCTGGCACGCGCCATGATGCGCAAGAGCCTCGACGAGGAATTCTCGGTGGAACTGCCCGGCGGTGCGCGCCGCTACACCATCGTCCGGATCCGCTACGAGGATCCGGCCTGAGGCGCCGCCGCGGCGGCGCGCCTCGCATAGAAATCGAGGATGACCTCGGCGAAATCGCCCACCAGCCAGTCGGCGACCGGTACGGCATACCAGTTGAAGTGGGTGCTGACGCGATAGTTCATGCGGATGGCGAGCTTCGTGCCACCGTGAGCAGGCGTCAGTGAATAGGTGCACTTGGAAACGTCGAAGTACTGGCCGCCGATGCGTACGTGGTCATCGAGAGCGCCCGGCGGAAACGAGTCCGCGGCGAAGCGATAACGCCAGGTGACTTGCCGGTTCTCTTCCCACTCCGTGGCCACCTGGTCGAAGTGGACGCCTTTGCCCATGGTGATGTGACGCAGGTGTTCGCC
>DATEII010000132.1:0-2565 GCA_035279135.1 Steroidobacteraceae bacterium | reverse complement strand
TGCGTCTAATAAGGGCCCGTTAAAACGAGACCTATGTCAACCCAATGTCAGCGCTGGGATGCGCGGTTGACAGAAGCTGGCGCGGTTTTACCGCCGGGAAGAATCTTTTCCAGGAGTGTCGACAGCGGCGAGGCGGGCGCGAACAGATGACCCTGTCCCTCGTGGCATTGCTCGGCGATCAGGAACTGCGCCTGGGCCTCGGTCTCGATGCCCTCGGCGACGATGCGCAGGCCGAAGGCGAGGCCGAGCGCGATGGCGGCGCGGCACACGGCGCGCGCTTCGTGGTCGTGTCCGACTTCTTCCACGAACGAGCGGTCGATCATGATGCCGTCGAGCGGGCTGCTGCGCAGGCGGCCCAGTGAGACGTAGCCGGTGCCGAAGTCGTCGATGAGCACGCGCACGCCCTGGCCGCGCAGCTGGTGCAGGGCGGCGAGGCCATTGCGGCCCGTGGACAACATCTGCTCGGTGATCTCGAGATCGAGCTGCGAAGGCTCGATGCCAGCCTCGCGCGCGGCGGCCGACAGGTCCTCGGCGAGACTTTCGGCGGACAGGTACTGACGTGCCACGTTCACCGACACGCGCAGCTGCGGATAACCGCGCTGCGCCAGCACGGCGAGGTCACGGCAGGCGCGGCGCAATACCCAGCGACCCAGCTGCACGGAAAGCCCGGAGAGCTCGGCGATGGGCAGGAATTCGGATGTCGGCACCAGGCCACGGATCTTGTGGGGCCAGCGCAGGAAGGCCTCGACGGCGACGACTTCGCGCGTGGCCAGCGTGAGCCTCGGCTGGTAATGCAGCTCGAGCTCGTCTTTCTGGATGGCCTGCGTGAGCTCCTGTTGCCAGTCGAGCCGCGTCAGCGAGGCGAGGCGCAGGGTGTCGGAATAGAAGGTGATCGGCCGATCGGCGCGACGTCCGGCATCGAGCGTGGTCAGTGCGCGTTCGATGAGCTCGCCGGCGCGGGCGCCGTCGGTGCCCGACAGCGTGACACCCGACTGCGGGGCGAGCTGGAAGATCTGGCCCTCGAGATCGACCGGATGCTTGAGCGCCTTCATGATGCTCTCGATCGCCGCGTCCGCATCGGCGCGCGAGCGGATGTCGGTGAGCACCACGCCGATGACGTCATCGGATACGCGCGCGAGGCGCGGCAGGTTGGAGCGTCCTTCGGGCAGCAGGTCGTGGATGGACTGCGCGGCCGCCTCGACCAGGCGGTTGGCCAGCGCCGAGTCGAACACGCGCTGGTAGGTGGCATAACCGCCGATATGGACCAGCGCCACGCCGACCGTGTCCTCGCGCAGTGCCGCCATGTCGAGCGCCATGCGCAGGGATTTCTCGAAGCCGTCGCGGTGCGGCAGCATGATGCTGCTGGCCTTCTCGTACAGGCCCGAATCGTTCGACGTGGTGCCGGCGCCGAGATCGCGGCACACGATGAGGACGCGGTCGAAGCCCTGCACCTGGAAACGCATCTCGAGCTTGACGTCGCCATCCTGGTAACGCTGCAGCGCGGGTTTGCGCGTCTTGAGGATGCGGCGCACGGTCTGCAACACGTGGCTGGCCATCTGCTCCGGCCACAAGGTGTTGACGTTGCGCCCCGGGATTTCTTCCTCCGGGGCATTGAGGCCGCGCACCGCGTGGCCGCCGACGCAGGAGAGGATGATGCCGTCGCGGCGCACGATCAGCGCGAGGTCGGGCAGTGATTTGGCAATGGCTTCGCGGATTTCAGTGTCCATACTTCTACCGTCGTCCCTAACGCGCTTCGCGCAGCACACGCAGGGCGTTGACGGTGTCGTCGCTGCCACGCGTGGATGAATGTTCGATGATGATGCCGCTCTCGATCAGTGCGTCGACGTTCGATTCGACTGCGGCAATTACGGATTGATGCGTGGAGCTCTGCAGGTTTGCCACGGCCTCGGTGCCGAACCAGCCCCACCACGCATTGCGGCCACGCTTGGCGCGATACAGCGCCAGGTCGGCGATCTTGATCGCATGCTCCCAGCTCACGGCGTCGGCATTGCCCGGCACGAAGGGCAGGCAGGTCAGGCCGATGGAGCAGCTGGTGCGCACGACCACGCCACGCGCCAGCACGCACTTCATCTTCGCGACGCGTTCGCGGATCCTTTCCGCCAGCATGGTGGCGTGTTCGACGTGCTGCGCATGCGCCACGACCACGAATTCGTCGCCGCCCCAGCGCACCAGCACGTCCTCGGGCCGGATGGCCTGGCGCAGCGTGCGCGCGACTTCGATGATGAGCTCGTCGCCGGCCGCGTGGCCGTGCTGGTCGTTGATGGGCTTCAGCGCATCGAGATCGATGATCATGATGGCGAGGCCCTGCTGGCCCTTGTGCTGCGCCAGCATCTGCGGGAACTGCTGCATGAGATAGCGGCGGTTCGCGAGGCCGGTGAGCGTGTCGGTGTAGCTGGCCATCTCGAGACGCCGGTTCGCGTCCTGCAATTCGCGGTAGCGCTGCGCCAGCTCGTAGGTGCGGTCGCTGACCTGCTGTTCGAGCTCCAGGCGGTAAGTGGCGGCGCGCGCGATCTTGCGCTGCTGCGCGTACCACACGGCCAGCAG
>DATEII010000131.1:0-19205 GCA_035279135.1 Steroidobacteraceae bacterium | reverse complement strand
GCTGTCGCTGGGCATCGAGACGCTGGGCGGCATCATGACCAAGCTCATCGAGAAGAACACCACGATCCCGACCAAGACCTCGCAGGTGTTCTCGACCGCGGATGACGGCCAGTCGGCCGTGACCATCCACGTGTTGCAGGGCGAGCGCGATCGTGCCGCCGACAACAAGTCGTTGGGCAAGTTCGACCTGACGGACATTCCGCCGCAGCCGCGTGGCCTGCCGCAGATCGAAGTGACCTTCGACATTGACGCCAACGGCATCATGCACGTGGGCGCCAAGGACAAGTCCACGGGCAAGGAGCAGAAGATCGTCATCAAGGCGTCTTCGGGCCTGTCCGAGGAAGAGATCAAGCGCATGGTGTCGGACGCCGAGGCGCACGCGGAAGAGGACAAGAAGTTCCGCGAACTGGTCGAGTCGCGTAACCGCGCCGACCAGCTGGTGCACGCCGTCGAGAAGTCGCTCAAGGATCTGGGTGACAAGGTCGATGCGGGCGAGCGCGCCAAGGTAGAGTCGGCGCTGTCGGATCTGCGCAGCGTGCTCAAGGGCGACGACAAGGCGGCCATCGACAAGAAGGCCGAGGCGCTCATGCAGGCGTCGGGCAACATCGCCCAGCAGGCGGCGGCGGCTCAGGCGGGCACCGGCGGCGCGGGTTCGGATACCCAGGGTGCCGCGGGCGCAGGCCAGGCCTCGGGCTCGGGCAAGGCCAATGACGACGCCGTCGACGCGGAGTTCGAGGAAGTGAAGGACAAGAAGAAGGCGTCGTAACCCGTCTTCCGTCCCTGGGAGGGGGCGACGCCGAATGTCGAAACGCGACTACTACAAGGTGCTCGATGTGCCGCGCACCGCGACGGAAGCCGACGTCAAGAAGGCTTATCGTCGACTGGCGATGAAATATCACCCGGACCGGTGTCCGGGTGATAAAGAGGCCGAAGAGAAGTTCAAGGAGGCCAAGGAGGCCAAGGACGTTCTCTGCGACTCCGAAAAGCGCGCCATCTACGACCAGCACGGCCACGCCGGCATCGACGCTTCGCGGCAGGGTGGTGGGCGCGGCGGGTTCCAGGGCGCCGACGCCTTCGGCGAGATGTTCGGCGAAATGTTCGGCGACATCTTCGGTGGCGGTCGTCGGGGCGCCGGCGGACGCCAGGTGTTCCGCGGCGCGGATCTCAAGTACGAGCTCGAGATCGACCTCGGCCAGGCCGTGTTCGGTCACTCGGTGGAGATCGACGTCGCCAAGCTCATGGAGTGCGACACCTGCGGGGGCAACGGCGCCGCCAAGGGCCACAAGCCGGTCACCTGCGAGACCTGCAACGGTGCCGGCCAAGTGCGCATCTCGCAGGGCTTCTTCCAGCTCCAGCAGCCCTGTCCCAAGTGCCGTGGCACCGGGACCATCATCAAGAATCCCTGCGACACTTGCCTCGGCCAGGGACGCGTGCGTCGCTCGAAGCGCCTCGCGGTCAAGATCCCCGCGGGCGTCGACACCGGCGACCGCATCCGGCTGTCGGGTGAAGGCGAGTCCGGTCGTAACGGCGGTCCGCCGGGCGATCTCTACGTCGAAGTCCACGTGCGCGAGCACGAGATCTTCGAGCGCGATGGCGAGCATCTGTCGTGTGAGGTCCCGGTCAGCTTCGCAACCGCGGTGTTGGGCGGCAGCGTCGAGGTGCCCACGCTCGATGGGCACGTCTCGCTCAAGATTCCTTCCGAGACGCAGTCCGGCCGCGTCTTCCGCCTGCGCGACAAGGGCGTGAAGCCGGTGCGCGGCGGCGCGCGCGGCGACCTGTTCTGCCGCGTGGTGGTGGAGACCCCGGTGAACCTGTCGAACGAGCAGCGCGAGATGCTGCGCAAGTTCGACGAGTCGCTCAAGAAGGACATCGGCAAACACACCCCGCGCGGCGAAAGTTTCTTCGAAGGCGTGAAGCGGTTCTTCTCCAGCGAGCCCACCTAGTCGGGGGCCGCTTCGGGCTGAGCAATTCTACGACCCATTGATTGCACGGGCTGTGGCCTTTCCGGCGCGGCTACACTTTTCGACAGTTTCGACAGGTGGTTGAAGCGATGCTTCGTTGCATCATGCGGATGACCGGAAACGTCTTGAAAATCGCGGCGTTGTGCGGCCTGGCATCGGTCGGCCATGCGCAAACGGAGGCGCCCGACACCACCGCTTCCGCTGCTGTTGCCAGCGCCGCGCCGGCACCCGTGCAAAGCGCGCCGCGCGAGCGCAGCTGGCGCATCGGCGCAGCCTTCGGATACGGCGAGCGCACCAATCCGCTGATCCAGTCCGACGACATCCCGGTGCTCGTCGACGTGGACATCGCGTGGTTCGGCAAACGCTGGTTCTTCGACAATGGCGATGTGGGCTACACCTTGTTCGACCGGCCCAGCTCGACCACCAGCCTGATGGCGCGGGTCAATGACGACCGCGTGTTCTTCGGCAAGACCAATACGCGCTATGTGAATTTCGCCTATGCCGGCAACGGGTATACGACTGCGTTGCCGCCCCCGACGCCCAGCAGCGGTGGCAATCCGGGCGGGCCGATCACGGGTAACGAAGAGCCGCCGCCGGTCCAGGTCAATCCACCGGACCGCGACTACGCGATCGAGGCTGGCATCGAATCACTGATCGACGGCGACTGGGGTGCCGCCGAGCTGCGCG
The DNA here is from genome assembly GCA_035279135.1 of Steroidobacteraceae bacterium. Lineage (GTDB taxonomy): Bacteria > Pseudomonadota > Gammaproteobacteria > Steroidobacterales > Steroidobacteraceae > CADEED01. Next base: position 16,557 of record DATEII010000131.1, on the reverse strand, counting down.
CCTTCCAGGACGTGAGCGGCACGCACGGCGGATACGAGCTGTCCGCGCATTATTCGCGGCGCTTCACCGCGGGCCGCCTGTCGATCGCGCCGACCATCGGCCTGTCGTACAAGAGCGCGCAGATGAACGACTACTACTGGGGCGTGCACCGCGACGAGGCCAGCGGCGCGTTGCCCGAGTACCATGCGGGCGCGGGCTTCAACTTCGACGGCGGCCTGGTGACTAACTACTACCTGACGAAGCACCTGCGGTTCGCGTTGTCGGTCAACTACGAGCGGCTGGCGGACCAGATCGCCGCGAGCCCGCTGGCCGAAGACGACTACGTGCTGGCCTATTTTTCCGGTTTCGCCTGGACATTCTGAGCCCATGAAGAAACTCTGCTGGGTGCTGGTCGCATGTGGGCTCCTCGTGAATCAGCCCGTGACCGCCGCCGACATTCCGGCCGCACGCCTCATCGTCAAGCCGCTGCTCTGCGTGATCGATCGCGAGGCGGGGCAGTGCGCCATGACATTCAGGATCCGCTGGAAGAGCGAGGCCGCGGCCGAGTACTGCCTCAACGACAGCGCGCTCAGCACGCCGTTGCGTTGCTGGCCGAGCGCCACCTCCGGCACGCACGACCAGACGCGCGAGGTCAGCGAGGCCTTCATCTACTGGCTCGGCGCGCCGAACGGCACGCAACGCGCCGCCGAGGTGAAGATCGACGTGTTGCGCCTCGACTCGGCGGATCGGCGCCGCGAGCGGCGCGCGCGGCACGTCTGGGATGTGTTGTGAACTCATCGCACGTCGACATCCTGCTCGTCGAGGATGACACGCGCCTCGCCGAGCTCACGGCCACGTTCCTGCAGCAGAACGGGCTGCGCGTGGCGGTGGAATCGCGCGGTGATCGCGCGCTGGACAGATTCGCGCAGGAACGGCCGCGGCTGGTGTTGCTCGACCTGCTGCTCCCCGGCAAGGACGGGCTCGCCATCTGTCGCGAGCTGCGCCGCGAGCACGACATCCCCATCCTGATCCTCACGGCACGCGACACCGATTTCGACCACGTGATCGGACTCGAGACCGGTGCGGACGACTACGTGATGAAACCCGTCGAGCCCATGGTGCTGCTGGCGCGGGTGCGCGCGTTGCTGCGCCGTGCCGAGCGCGGGGGCCCGGCGGGTGAACGGCGCGCCGACGTGCAGCTCGGCTCGCTGCGTATCAGCGAAACGTCGCGCGAAGTGTGGCTGCAGGGCCGGCCCGTGCCGCTGACGACGCAGGAATTCGAGCTGCTGAGCCTGCTGGCGCGCCGTGCGGGCGAGCTCGTGAGCCGCGACGAGGTGTTCCGGTCCATGCGCGGCATCGACTACGACGGCCTCGACCGCTCGATCGACGGCCGGGTATCGAAATTGCGGCGCAAGCTAGGCGACGATGCCGCGGCTCCCACGCGCATCAAGACCGTGTGGGGCAAGGGCTATCTACTCGTCCCCGACGCGTGGGAAGTCGGCGCTTGAAGACCTTGCCATGAAGGAATGGCTCGCGGCCGGCGAGCGCGGCCTGTTCATCCGCTCGTACGTGGTGCTGGCCGGCGGCCTGCTGGTGGTCGCCATCCTGCTCGACCTCGGATTCGGTGCGCTGCAGGCGCGCCAGGAACGGGCCGCCGATCCCTGGCTCGAGTCCACCTTGCGGCTCATGGAGAGCAACCTCGCCGCGGTACCGCCGGCGCAACGGCCCGACCGCGCCACGGAGCTTGGCCAGCAGCTGGGCCTCGACCTGGTCCTGCTCGAGACCGGCGACATCGCCGGCGCCGCGCTCGGTGACAAGCCCAGCGAGCTGGTCGACGATTCCGGCAAGACCTACTACCTGTGGAACGCCCCGGCGGCCGGAGGCGTGTTGCGCCTGGGCCCGTTCGAGCCGCCCGCGGAAGGGTGGCTGGCGCGCCTGCTGCCCGTGATGTTCTACGGGTCGATCCTGCTGATCGTCGGCTTGTGGTTGCGTCCGTTGCTCAACGACCTGCGCCTGCTCACCGAGGCCTCGCAGAAATTCGCCTCCGATTATCGCGAGCCGCTGGAGACCGCGCGGCGCACCACCCAGGTTCGCAGCCTGGCACGCAACCTCGACGACATGTCGGCGCGCGTCAGCCAGCTCATCCAGAGCCAGAAGGAGATGACCGCGGCGTTGTCGCATGAAATGCGCACGCCGCTGGCGCGCGTGCGGTTCGCGGTCGCGGTGCTCGAAGGCGAGGTGGACGAACGCCTGCACCTGCAGCTGCGCGCGGTCAGCAACGACGTTCAGCAGATCGACGATCTCATCTCCGACATGCTCGACTACGCGCGGCTGGATCACCCGGGCCTGCGCATGGATTGCGTATCCGTCGAGCTCGCGCCCTGGTTGCGCCACGTGCTGGACTCGTGCCCGCCGCACGAGCGCCACGTGAGCGTGCGGCGCGGCGAGCTCGAGACGTTGTGGATGGAACCCCGGCTCATGGAGCTGGCGCTCAGCAACCTGCTCGCCAACGCGCTGCGTTATGCGCGCAAGAACGTCAGCATCGAATTGTCGCGCGGCAATGGCATGTGCCGGCTCGTGGTGGAGGATGACGGCGAGGGAATTCCCGAGGCCCACCGGGCTTCGGTGTTCCATGCCTTCACGCGGCTCGATACCAGCCGCAATCGCGAGACCGGCGGGTTCGGCCTGGGCCTCGCCATCGTCGCCCGCGTCGCCATGCTGCACCGGGGGCGCGTGTCAGTCGAGTCGAGCGCCAGTCTCGGCGGTGCGCGGCTGGCGCTGGAGTGGCCGGAACGCTGAGCCAGCGCGGCGCGCAGCTCTTGCGCGGCCCGGTCGCGGTCGGCGATGAACGTGGGGTTTTGACGCAGGCGTTCGATCAGCCAGGCCGCGCCGCGCTGGCCCGCCTCCAGATCGCTCGGAAAGTGCACGCCGCAGACCATGCGTTGCCGCGCGTACTCCGCCGCGCGCGCCAGCAGCTGCGCGCGCCGCTCGGGCAGCATGTCGGCGAGTAGATAGCCCATGGTCCAGCCATAGGTCGAGTGGCCGCTCGGATACGACTGGTCGGCGGCCACGTCGCCGATGCAGGTGTGGATCGCCGGCTCGACCTCGCGCGGACGCAGGCGCCGGAAGTGGCGCTTGGCGGCGCGAACATAGGGGCGCACCTGGTCTTCGACGTCCGCCGCGAGGCGCACGACGTGCGGCAGCGTGGCGAGCTTTCCGGGCTCGATGCCGATCGCGGCTGCAAACCGGCTGAGCTCGGTCTTTCTATCGGCCTGAGCCGCGGCGACCTCGGCCGTGGTGCGCGAATTCTGCAGAGCGAGCATGGCGTCGAGCTCGGCGCGCTCGGCGGCGGAACCGCGTGCGGGCGGCGGCGCGAACAAGGCGACGAACGGCGCCACGTCGCCATCGAGGTACCGGGGACGATCCCGCGTGAGCCAGGCCATGGTGGCAACCGCCACCAGCACGACCAGCACGCGGGTGATGGCCCAAGCTCGTCGTGTCACGGTTCGCGGGCCCAGTGACGTGAGCGCTCCAATGCCTGGTTCCAGCGCGCGCGGCGCGCCTGCGCATCCTGAGCCGCCATGCGAGGCTCGAAGCGGCGCTCGAGCGACCACAGCGACGCGAGCTCGGACTCGGATTGCCAGAGCCCGATGCCGAGTCCCGCCAGTGCCGCGGCACCGAATGCCGTGGTCTCGGTGTTGGTGGGTCGCAGCACGGGCACGCCGAGGATATCGGCCTGGAACTGGAGCAACAGGTCGTTGCGCGCCGCGCCGCCGTCGACGCGCAGTTCGCTGAACTCGCAGCCCGCGTCCTGGCGCATGGCGTCGATGAGGTCCGCCGTCTGGAACGCGATGCTTTCGAGCGCCGCGCGCGCGATGTGCGCGCGGTTCGTGCCACGTGTCAGGCCGATCAGCATGCCGCGTGCGGCGGCATCCCATTGCGGCGCCCCGAGCCCGACGAAGGCGGGGACCAGGTAGACATCGCCGGTGTCGGGCACGCTGGATGCGAGCGCTTCGATATCCGCGGACCGCTCGATGAGACCCAGGCCGTCGCGCAGCCATTGCACCGTGGCGCCACCCATGAAGACGCCGCCCTCGAGTGCGTACTGGCAGCGGCCGCGCCGCAGGGCGACCGTGGACAGCAGTCGATGACGCGAGGCCTGCGGCGAATTACCTGTGTGCATCAGCGCGAAACAGCCGGTGCCGTAGGTGTTCTTCGCCATGCCGGGCGAAAAGCAGGCCTGTCCAAACAATGCGGCCTGCTGGTCGCCCGCAATGCCGGCCAACGGTAGCCTGGCCCCGCCGAGCTCGATCTCGATGGCGTCGCGGCGCGACAGGCAGGAATCCACGACCTCCGGCAGGCAGGCGCGCGGCACGCCGAAGATGCCGAGCAAGCGCTCGTCCCAGCGTGCCTCACGCAGGTTGAACAGCAACGTGCGACTCGCGTTGGTCGCATCGGTGATGTGACGTTTGCCCGCGGTGAGCTGGTAGAGCAGCCAGCTGTCCACCGTGCCGAACGCGAGCTCGCCCCGTTCGGCACGCGCGCGCGCGCCGGGTACGTGTTCGAGCAGCCACGCGAGCTTGGTGGCGGAGAAGTAGGGATCGAGCAGCAGCCCCGTGCGCTGTGCGATCTCCGGTTCCAGTCCGGCGCTGCGCAGCCGCTCGCACATCGACGCGGTGCGCCGGTCCTGCCAGACGATGGCACGACTCACGGGTTCGCCGGTGGCGCGATCCCACAACACCGTTGTCTCGCGCTGATTGCTGATGCCGGCCGCTGCAATGTCGCCGGGAGCCAGCCCGGCCAGGGTGAGTGCCTCGTGCAGCGTCGCGCGTTGCGTATCCCAGATCTCGCGCGCGTCGTGTTCCACCCAGCCGGGTTGCGGAAAGAACTGGGTGAACTCGCGCTGCGACTGCGCGACGACGCGGCCCCGGTCGTCGAAGATCAGCGAGCGCGAACTGGTCGTGCCCTGGTCGAGCGCGAGTACGAACCTCCCGGAAGTGCGGGGTCCGTCGCCCATGTTCAGCCGGGCAGACCGCGTGGTCGCAGCCCGGCGGCGCGGTAGATCGCGTCGATGCCGCGCATGTTGTCGATGGCGTCGTTACCGCCCGTGAGCGGTTGCGCGCGGCCCGCGATGCACTCGAGCACATGCCGCAGCTGGTAGTGGAACGTCGTCTCGCCGTCGGAAAAGATCTGCGGCAGCGAAGGGCTGTCGTTTTCGATGGAAAGCGTCGCGCCCGAGTGAGGGGTGACGGGGTTGTCGATCTCGAGCACGCCCTTGTCGCCCTCGACGCGCACCTGGCGGAACAACTTTCCGTCTTCGGGCTGCATGGAACATTTGAGTGTGGCCGTGGGCCCGCTCGTGAATGCCAGCTCGGCCTCCAGCTCGACGTCGACTCCCGGAGGAGTGCAGCGCGCGCTGGCGCGCACCACGGTGGGTTCGTCGTTCGCGATGGTGCGGATCCAGTGCAGGCTGTAACAACCGAGGTCCATGAGCGCGCCGCCGCCCAGCTCCTCGATGTAGCGCAGTTGCCCCGGTGTGTCGGGAAGCACCGCGTTGAACGTGGCATCGATGCGCCGGATGCGGCCGATGGCGCCGGCGCGCAGCGCGGCGAGCGCCTGTTCGAACAGCGGGTGGAAGCGGTAGTGGAAGCCCTCGATCAGCAGCTTCCCCGAAGTGCGCGCCGCCGCGACCATCTCCGCGGCATCCTGCGCATTGTTGGCGAACGGCTTCTCGACCAGTACGTGTTTGCCGTTGGCGAGCGCGGCTCGGCACCAGGTCAGGTGCATGGACGGCGGCAACGGCACGTACACGAGATCGATGTCGTCGCGCGCGATCAGCTCGCCATAACTACCCAGCGCCAGCGGTATCGAATGTTGGGCCGCGAAATCCCGGGCGCGGGAAAGTTCACGCGCGGCAATCGCCACCACTTCGACTCCGAGCAGTTCGTTGGCGGGAGTGATGATGCCGCGGGGCGCGATATGGGCCGCGCCGAGGATGCCGATGCGTATCATGGGGCGGCAGTCTCGCATGACTCGCGCCGCTGCGGCACACTGTCGCGCCGGATGAGGGAGCCAATGACCAGAGCAGTGTTGATCGGTGCCACGGGCCGCATGGGTACGGCCATCGTGCGCGCCTGCGCGACGGGTGATGCGCCGCTCGAGATCGTAGCCGCGATTGCATCGGCGGGTAGCCAATCACTGGGACGCGACATCGGTGAGCTCGCGGGCGTCGCCAGGAGCGGCGTGCCGGTGCTCGGCGATTTACCCGCCGATCTCGCGCGTGCCCAGGTCGCGATCGATTTCTCGCGGCCCGAGTTGTCGCTGCGCGCGCTGAACGTCGCACGCGCCGCGCGCGTGCCCATCGTGATCGGCACCACCGGGCACGGCGCCGAGTTCGATGCACGGGTGGCGGCGGCCGCGCGCGACATCGCCGTGCTCGTCGCGCCTAACACGTCGCTCGGCGTCGCCGTCGCGCAGGAGCTGGTGCGCATCGCGGCGCAGGCATTGCCGCGCGACTTCGACATCGAGATCGTCGAGGCGCATCACAAACACAAGGTCGACGCGCCTTCGGGCACGGCACTGGCGCTGGCCGACAGCGCCGCCCGTGCGCGCGGGCTCGATCCGCACGCGGACACGTTGGCCGGCCGCTCCGGGCAGGCCCGGCGGCGCGAAGGGGAGATCGGCGTCGCGAGCCTCCGGGCGGGCGACATCGTGGGTACCCACACGGTGCTTTTCGCCGGGACCGGGGAGCGCCTGACGGTCGGCCACGAGGCCACGGACCGCTCGGTGTTCGCCTCGGGCGCGATCCGGGCGGCGGGCTGGCTCGCAACGCAAAAACCCGGCCGGTACAGCATGGCCCATGTACTTGGATTAAAAACAACCGGTTAAGAGCGCTTTCGCCCTCGGGGCTTTAGAACTTCCTGACGAATTTTTTCGCGAAACGGGCCAGAAGTTTCGTGGACACCCCGGGTCGCCCTTCGTAAAATTGCCGCCTAATCCGAAACGGGTTAGTCCAACGCAGGGCGGGAGGATGTTCGCAAGAACTCCTCCCGCTTTGTGCATGTACGCGCCACGCGCGGAGAGCACCACCTAATTCATATTTTTGCACGGGCCCGCAGGGCTCGAGGGGAGTACCCGCGTGACGGTAACCGCGGTCCTGGCTCTGGAAGATGGAACGATCTTCAACGGCCAGTCTATCGGCGCCAAAGGCAACACCACTGGCGAAGTCGTTTTCAACACCGCACTGACCGGTTACCAGGAAATTCTTTCCGATCCGTCGTATTCACGACAGATAGTCACTCTGACGTATCCGCACATCGGCAACACGGGTACCACGCCCGAGGATCTCGAGGCGCCGGCCGCGTATGCCGCGGGCCTGGTAGTTAGAGACCTGCCGCCGCTGTCGAGCAACTGGCGCAAGTCCGAGGACCTGCGCGAGTTCCTGAACCGCCACAAGATCGTGGCCATCTCAGGCGTCGACACGCGCAAGCTGACGCGCATCCTGCGCGAGAAGGGCGCGCAGGCGGGCTGCATCATGGCCGGCGACAAGATCGACGCGGCCGCGGCCGTGCGTCTGGCGAAGAAATTTCCGGGCCTCAAGGGCATGGACCTCGCCAAGGTCGTCAGCACCAAGCGCAGCTACCAGTGGAACGAGGGCACCCTGTGGCAGCCCGAGAATCGTCCGGTCATGCGCGCACACCAACGCCTGCACGTGGTCGCCTTCGACTACGGCGTCAAGCGCAACATCCTGCGCATGCTGGCCGACCGCGGCTGCCGCATGACGGTGGTGCCGGCGCAGACTTCGGCCGAAGAAGTCATGGCGCTCGAGCCGGATGGCATCTTCCTCTCGAACGGCCCCGGTGATCCGGAACCCTGTGACTACGCCATCGAGGCGATCCGCACGCTCGTGGTTGCCGACCTGCCGACCTTCGGCATCTGCCTCGGCCACCAGCTGCTCGGCCTCGCCAGCGGCGCGCGCACCATGAAGATGAAGTTCGGCCACCACGGTGCCAACCACCCGGTGCAGGACCTGGAAACCGGCCGCGTGTTCATCACCAGCCAGAACCACGGCTTCGCGGTCGACGAGACCGAGCTGCCTTCCACGCTCAAGGCCACGCATCGCTCGCTGTTCGATGGCTCGCTGCAGGGCATCGCGCGCATCGACCATCCCGCGTTCAGCTTCCAGGGCCACCCCGAAGCCAGCCCGGGCCCGCAGGAAATGGGCGCCATGTTCGACCGCTTCGTGCACCTGATGCTGAGGCGCCTTCAGCAGAAGCTTCGCGCCCGCTCCAGCGGGAAGCAGCCGCCGCCAGACAAAGCCGCCTGAGTCAACGAGTTCATGCCAAAACGTACCGACATCGAAAGCATCCTGATCATTGGCGCCGGCCCGATCATCATCGGCCAGGCGTGCGAGTTCGACTATTCCGGCGCCCAGGCCTGCAAGGCGCTCAAGGAGGAGGGCTACCGCGTCATCCTCGTGAACTCGAATCCCGCGACCATCATGACCGACCCGGGGATGGCCGACTCGATCTACATCGAGCCCATCAACTGGCGCACGTTGGCGCGCATCATCGAGAAGGAACAACCCGACGCGCTGCTGCCCACCATGGGCGGACAGACCGCGCTCAACACCGCGCTCGACCTGGTGCGCGAAGGTGTGCTCGCCAAACACGGCGTCGAGATGATCGCCGCCTCGCGCGAGGCCATCGACATGGCCGAGGACCGCGAGCTGTTCAAGAACGCCATGAAGGACATCGGGCTCGAATGCCCGCGTGCCGCCGTCGCGCACACACTCGCGCAGGCCATGGAGATCCAGCAGGGCCTCGGCTTCCCTTGCGTCATCCGCCCGTCGTTCACGATGGGCGGCTCGGGTGGCGGCATCGCTTATAACCGCGAGGAGTTCGAGGAAATCGTCGCGCGCGGACTCGACGCGTCGCCCACGTCCGAGGTGCTCATCGAGGAATCGGTGATCGGCTGGAAGGAATTCGAGATGGAGGTCGTTCGCGATCGCAACGACAACTGCATCATCGTCTGCTCCATCGAGAACTTCGATCCGATGGGCGTGCATACGGGTGACTCGATCACCGTCGCTCCCGCGCAGACGCTCACCGACAAGGAATACCAGCGCATGCGCAACGCGTCGATCGCGGTGCTGCGCAAGATCGGCGTCGATACCGGCGGCTCCAACGTGCAGTTCGCGGTGAATCCGAAGGACGGGCGGCTGCTGGTCATCGAGATGAACCCGCGCGTGTCACGCTCGTCGGCGCTGGCATCCAAGGCCACGGGGTTTCCGATCGCCAAGATCGCCGCCAAGCTCGCCGTGGGCTACACGCTCGATGAGCTCAAGAACGACATCACGGGCGGCGCAACACCGGCGTCGTTCGAGCCGTCGATCGACTACGTGGTCACCAAGGTGCCGCGGTTCACGTTCGAGAAATTCCCGGCGGCCAACTCGCGCCTCACGACCCAGATGAAGTCCGTGGGTGAGGTCATGGCCATCGGGCGTACCTTCCAGGAGTCGCTGCAGAAGGCGCTACGCGGTCTCGAGACCGGCCTCGATGGCCTCAACGAGATACTGCCGCAGTCGCAGGCCGAACCGCTGGACGAGGAAGCCCGCGACAAGCTCGCCTACGAGCTGCGTGCGCCCGGACCCAATCGCCTGCTGTACGTGGCGGATGCATTCCGCGCCGGCTGGACCAGCGAACGGATCCACGAGTTGAGCTACATCGACCCGTGGTTCCTCGCGCAGATCGAAGACCTGCTCAACGAAGAGAACCGGGTCCGCAACGAGGGACTGTCGTCGCTCGATGCCGAGCGCATGCGTGAGCTCAAGCGCAAGGGCTTTTCGGATCGGCGGCTCGCCACACTCACCGGCATCCGCGAAGAGGGCATGCGCGACAAGCGCCACGCGCTCGGCGTACGGCCGGTGTTCAAGCGCGTCGACACCTGCGCGGCCGAGTTCGCCACGTCGACGGCTTACATGTATTCCACCTACGAAGAGGAATGCGAGGCCGCGCCCACGAGCAAGCGCAAGATCATGATCCTCGGCGGCGGTCCGAACCGCATCGGCCAGGGCATCGAGTTCGACTACTGCTGCGTGCACGCGGCGCTGCAGCTGCGTGAAGATGGTTTCGAGACCATCATGGTCAACTGCAACCCCGAGACGGTCTCGACCGACTACGACACCTCGGATCGCCTGTACTTCGAGCCGCTGACGCTCGAGGACGTGCTCGAGATCATCCACAAGGAAAAACCCGAGGGTGTCATCGTGCAGTACGGCGGCCAGACGCCGCTCAAACTCTCGCGACCACTCGAGGCGGCCGGCGCACCCATCATCGGTACCACGCCGGATTCGATCGACATCGCCGAGGACCGCGAGCGCTTCCAACTGCTGGTGAAGAACCTCGGCCTCAAGCAGCCCGCGAACGCGACCGCCCGTACCGAAGACCAGGCCGTGAAGCTGGCGCGCGAAGTGGGCTTCCCGCTGGTCGTGCGTCCGTCGTACGTGCTCGGCGGCCGCGCGATGGAAGTGGTGTTCAACGAGGAAGACCTCCGCCACTACATGACCACGGCCGTAAGCGTGTCGAACGACAGCCCCGTGCTGCTCGACCGTTTCCTCGACGTGGCCATCGAAGTGGACGTCGATGCCTGTTGCGACGGCGAAGACGTGCTGATCGGCGGCATCATGGAGCACGTGGAACAGGCCGGCGTGCATTCCGGCGATTCCGGCTGCTCGCTGCCGCCCAATAGTTTGACGCCCGAGACCCAGGCCGAGCTGCGTGAGCAGACGCGCAAGCTGGCCAAGGCGCTCAACGTGGTCGGCCTCATGAACATCCAGTTCGCGATCCAGAACGGCATCATCTACGTGCTCGAGGTCAATCCGCGCGCCTCGCGCACCGCGCCCTTCGTTTCGAAGGCCACGGGCGTGCCGCTGGCCAAGATCGGCGCGCGCGTGATGACCGGCCGCAAGATGAAGTCGATGGACAACGTCGTCGAGGTCGTGCCGCCGTACTTCTCCGTGAAGGAAGCCGTGTTTCCGTTCACCAAGTTCCCCGAGGCGGATCCCATCCTCGGCCCGGAGATGAAGAGCACCGGCGAAGTCATGGGTACGGGCCGCACCTTCGGTGAGGCCTACGCCAAGGCACAGGCCGCCTCCGGCGTGACGCTGCCGCGCAACGGCGTGGTGTTGATCAGCGTCCGCGAACGCGACAAGGCCGGAGCCGTGGTGCTGGCGAAGAAGCTGGTGGATTTCGGCTTCGAGCTCGCGGCCACCGACGGCACCGCGCGCGTGATCACCGAGGCGGGGATCCCCTGCAAACGCGCCAACAAGGTGCGCGAGGGTCGCCCGCACATCGTGGACATGATCAAGAACGACGAATTCACGATGATCGTGAACACCACCGAGGGCAAGACAGCGATCCGCGAGTCGAACGCCATACGTCGGGAAGCGGTGCACAAGCGCGTGACCTACTACACGACGCTCGCGGGCGCGCTCGCAACCTGCGAAGCTCTCGAACACCTGGATGCGGTCGAGGTGAACCGGCTCCAGGACCTGCACAAAGAGGCGCGTCCATGAAACGCAACCCGATGACCCTGCGCGGTGCCGAGGCATTGCGCAATGAACTCAAGCGGCTGAAGTCGGAAGACCGGCCGCGGGTCATCAAGGCCATTGCTGAAGCGCGCAGCCATGGCGATCTCTCGGAGAACGCCGAATACCACGCGGCGCGCGAGCAGCAGGGGTTCATCGAGGGGCGCATCGGCGAGATCGAGGCGAAGCTCTCGACCGCCGAGATCATCGATCCCAAGGCCACGGCCCCGAGCAACCTCCACCGAGTGACCTTCGGAGCGACGGTGGAGCTCGAAGGCCAGGACGATGGCAAGGCCATCAGTTACCAGATCGTCGGCGAGGACGAGGCCGACATCAAATCGCACCGTATCTCCATCACGTCCCCGATCGCGCGTGCGCTGGTCGGCAAGAGCGCGGGTGACGTCGTCGACGTCGCGGCGCCGGGCGGCACTCGCAGCTACGAGATCGTCAAAGTCAGTTACGTCTAACCAGCTTCGCAGGGGAAGGGTATGAAGCGACTCGTTCTATTGGCGTGCGCGACGTTTGTCGCGCCGCAGGCCGTCCACGCAGCGACCAATGCGCAGGACTGGATTCCGCTGCAGGACGGCAAGTCGCTCGCCGGTTGGAAGGCCGCCAAGAGTCCCGAAGCCTGGGTGGTCGAAGACGGCGTGTTCGTCACGCACGGCGGCCCCTCGCACCTGTTCTATGTCGGCAAGGTCGGCCCTCGTCATCATCCTGGCGACTTCCGCAACTTCGAATTCTCCGCCGAGGTCATGACCTCGCCGGGCGCGAACAGCGGCATCTACGTGCACACGAAACTCGTGCCCACCGAGGATTGGCCTTCGGCCGGCTACGAACTCCAGGTGATCAACTCGAATCCGCCCGCCGAGAAGATGAACGGCTACATCGAGCACAAGATGACCGGCAGCGTCTATGCGGTGCGCAACACCTGGATTGCGCCGGCCCGGGACAACGACTGGTTCAACTACCGCATCCGGGTGGTCGGCAAGACCATCCAGACCTTCATCAACGACCAGCTGGTGTGCGAATACGCCGAACCCGAGCACGCATTCCGGCCGGACGACAAGAAGGGCCGCTTGTTAGGCTCGGGAACCTTCGGGTTGCAGGCGCACGATCCGGGCAGCCTGGTGAAGTACAAGAACATCAGGGTCAGGATCCTGCCGGACGATGCCGCGCCGCCGGCGGGCCTCGTGCCGCTCGCCGACGCGGAGCTCGATCAGCTGGTCACCCAGGCGTCGAACGACAACATTCCATTGATCGACTTCGGCCTGGGTCCGCCCGAAAGCGATGCGACGGCCTTCTGGAGCCAGGTGCGCCGTCTCGGCATCACGCCCGGCAGCAGCTACGCCGCCGAGAGTTACCTGCGCATTCCCGGCAGCGTGCTCGTGGTGGTCGACAAGGACCAGGCGCCAGATGTCGACTTGCTCCGGGCGGCGAAGAAGGCGGGCGTCAAGATCGCCTTCAGTGGCGGAACTGCCCGCGAAGTCGATGAAGCGCGGTTCAAGGCGCGACTGCAGGCCATCAAGGCCGCAGGACTCGGCTGGAAGGATTTCTGGGTGCCCGGCAAATCGGGGCACTGAGTCCGGTCAGGAGACGCGCACGATCTCGAGGTTCGGCCCGGTCTGCATGGGGGCCGCGCCGCGCATCGTGCGCAGCAGTTCGTTGGTCTCGTGCGCCGCGATGGGTTTGCTGAAGAAATAACCCTGGCCGGTCGAGCAGCCCAGTGCCAGCAGTTGCGACGCGTGCTCGCGCGTCTCGATACCTTCGGCCACCGTTCCCAGGTGCAGGCTCTGCGCCATGCTGATGATGGCGCGCACGATCGCGGCGTCGTTGCGGTCCACGTTCATGTCGCGCACGAAGGTGCGGTCGATCTTGAGGTAGTCGATCGGCAGGTTGCGTAGATAGGCGAGGCTCGAGTAGCCGGTGCCGAAATCGTCGACCGACACGCGCACGCCGAGATCGCGCAGCGCGTGCAGCTTGGTCACGTGCTGCTCCGAATCCTGCATGGCCACCGACTCGGTGAGCTCGACTTCCATCTGGTGAGGCGCGATGTCGAACTCGTGCGCGATGGCCACGAGCCGCTCGGGCAGGTTGGAGCGCTTGAGCTGCTTGGCCGAGACGTTCACGGCCACGGGCACGGGCTTCAAGCCCGCGCGCTGCCAGTTGGCGATCTGCCGCGCGACATTGCGGAACACGCATTCGCCCAGCTCGACGATGAGGTCGGAGGCCTCGGCGACTTCGATGAAGGCCAGCGGAGGCACGGTGCCGTGGCGCGGGTCGTTCCAGCGCGCCAGCGCTTCGAACGACACCAGGCGGCCGCTGCGGATGTCGACGATGGGCTGCAGCTGGATCTCGATGGCGTCGCGGTTCACGGCGCTGCGCAGGTCCTGCTCGAGCGCCAGGCGCGTGTGCACGCGCTTGTTCATGGCCGCGTCGAACATCTGCACGTTGTCGCGGCCGCGGGCCTTGGCTTCGTAGAGCGCGATGTCGGCCGAGCGCAGCAGTTCGCTCATGGTCGTCGCGTCGCGCGGATAGACGCTCATGCCGATGCTGGTGGTGGCGGAGTAGGTGGCCTCGCCGAGGCGCACCGGCTTCTTGAGCGCGGCCGCCACGCGCTCGGCAATCGCCGCGCTGTCGGGATCGAGCCCGTAGTGACGCGTGACCACGAGGAATTCATCGCCGCCCATGCGGACCACGAGGTCGGGGCTCGCGATCGAATCGCGCAGCCGGCGCGCGACGCTGCGCAGGTAGTCATCGCCGATCGAGTGACCGCGCGAATCGTTGATGTTCTTGAAGTTGTCGCAGTCGATGTAGAGGATCGACAGCGAATCACCGCGGCGCGCGGCTTCGTCGATGAGCCGCGGCAGCTCTTCGTTGAGGAAGGTGCGGTTCGGCAAGCCGGTGAGCGCATCGTGGGTGGCCAGGTGCTGCAGCGACAGCTGGTGTTCCTGCGCGCGGCGTTCCGCTTCGCGACGATGCGAAATGTCCTGCAACAGCATCGCATGCACCCGGCCCGTACCCGGGTCGAGGTCCGCGACGGAGAATTCCACGTCACGGCGTTCATCGTCGCCGCGGATGATCTGGGCCGGCCGGCTGGCGGATGACTCGTCGACGCTGTTGGGCTCGAGCGACACCGGGGTGTCGAAGATCGTCGCGACGTCGCGGCGGCGCAGCTCGTCGATAGAGGCACCGACCAGGCGTTGTGCCTGCGGGTTTGCGTCCAGTACGCGGCGCGAGCTCGGGTCGAACAGGACGATGCCGGAGGCGGCGCGATCGAAGATGGCCCGGTACCGCGTCTCGCTGACCGCGGCGGCATCCGCGGTGCGCTTGAGTCGGCCGCGATAGGCGTGCCAGCCGGCGACCACGATGCTCACGAGCAAGGCGACCAGCCCGACGAGGTAACGCACGCCCTGTTCGCCGCTCTGCATGACGGAGCGCGGCAAGGTGGTGGCCAGCAGCGCCAGCGGCTGGTTGTCGATGGAATCGAGCCGCAGCTGGCCTTCGATGGTCGTATCCGAGCGACGCACGATGCGGCGTCCGTCGGGCGCGGAGACGATGTCTGTTTTCTCGCCGGCCAGGGCCGGGTCGGCCAGCAGCGCGAAGCGCAGGTTCTGCTGGGCGTCGGCGCCGATGCTCGCGATTTCGGGCGGGCCGATGCGCCGCGCGAACACCAGGGTGCCTGCGGCCGGACCGCTGCGGTCGCTGTGCAGGACGGTGTGGGCCGCGATCACGTGTGGCACCCCGTTGATGAGCACCAGGCGCAGCGTGCCTTCCTGGTCGAGCACCGTCCGCACGATGGGCGTGAGGCGATTGATCTCGGCGGTGGCCTCGTTGCTCGCCGGATGCTGGTAACGCGCATCGTCGGTGTCGTTCTCGAACGAGGAAATCAGTTTCTCGTGGGTGTCGAGCAGCCAGACGAAGTCGACGTTCATCTCGTCGAGGCCGGCCTCCGAGAAATTCTGGTATTCGAAATTGGAGTCGAGCGTCGACACGTAGGAGTACATGTCGTCCCAGCGCGCGTAGTCGCGCGAGGTCGTTTCGATCTCGGTGTTCTTCGCGACCAGCGCCTTGCGCATGATCTCGACGCTGCGCGAGACATCGTTCTGCTCGATGTTCTCGAACTTGCGCAGGATGAGGTAACGGGAAGCGGCCCAGGTTCCGAAAACGACCAATGCGGCAGCTAGATAGACCGCCACGGCTTCGCGCCCAAACGTGTGTTTAGCCGCCATGTGACTCATATACGACTTATTCCAGCGCCTTACCACTGGAACTTCGGCTTCATACTCCTTTGCAGGGCAATCCTCGCTCCTGACACAGGAAATCGGCCAGCGGAACGCGGCCTTTATGCGTCGGGTATCACAATTCCGGGTCGGTCATTTCGGCGTTTGTAGTAGAGGGCCGTATGGCCAATCCGATGCACCAGCACGCTGTGGGTGGCGGTGGCTAGTTCGGCGAGACCCGCGTCACGGTCCTCGCGCCCGGCACCCCGGAACTTCACCTTGATGAGCTCGTGGTCATGGAGCGCGCGACCTGCCTCTGCGATCACCGCCGGGGTGACTCCCTGCTGGCCGATGAGGAGGACCGGATTGAGTGCATGGCCGAGTCCGCGAAGGTATTTGCGCTGCCGTTCTGTGAGTTCCATGGCCGCCATTGTAAAGATTGCCGCGCTCCCGAAGTCGTGCTTTCCGATGGCGCGCGGGTTGAAACCAATTGGCGTTGTCCTCATCAAACCGTGCATGTCGCGGAGGTCCAGGGATGGATCGAAGTCACGCGAAATTCTTTCAACTTGGCCCGTTTTGCCAAACCAGTCGCCTTTAGCTGCTGGCGAGCGGTTTTAGGATGGTGTAGCTTGGCCGCAATCCTTGATGCCGGGCCGGTCGCCTCGCGAGGGTAAACCTTTGAATGATCTGACGAAAAACATCCTGCTTTGGGTCGTCATCGTAATGGTCATGGTGGTGGTGTTCAGCCGCTACGTGCCCACCGGTACCGAG
>DATEII010000130.1:0-18701 GCA_035279135.1 Steroidobacteraceae bacterium | reverse complement strand
GCCATTCTCGGTGCGCAGCTCGGCGGCGTTGCCGTACAGCTGCTTGAGCCGGGCGCGCGTATTCGCGAGCCCGAGACCCATGCCGTGCTTCTCCGTGCCCGGTGCGCCGCCTGGGACACGGAAACCCGGCCCGTCATCGCGCACCATCACGTGCAGCGCATCACCGATGCGCTGCGCGCGGATCACGATGGCGCCGGGCGTGGCGCGCGGCCCGATGCCGTGGGCGATGGCATTTTCCACGATGGGTTGCAGGCCCATGTGCGGAACCGCGGCGTCGAGCAGCTCGGGGTCCACGTCGATGTCGATGCGCAGGCGGTCGGAGAACCGCAGCTGTTCGATCGATAGATAGAGCTTGAGGTACTCGAGCTCGCGCCCCAGCGTGACCTCCTGCGCCTCCATGTCCGCGAGCACGGCGCGCAGCAGGTCGGAGAACCTCGCCAGCGTCTCCTCGGCCTGTTGGCCCTTCTGCTGGCGCACCAGCACCACGATGGCGTTCAAGGTGTTGAACAGGAAATGCGGTTGCAGCTGCGCCTTGAGCGCGCCGAGCCGCGCCTGCGCGACCTGCGTCTCGAGCTGCGAGGCGCGCAGGTCCGAGCGCAACGCCGCCTGCGCGCGCTCCTGGAATCGCGCGTAGTTGCGGATGGCGGTCTGGATGGAGAGCACCACCCAGTAGGCCACCACGCTGGTGTGGAAGCCGAAGATGAAAAGGAGCGTCACCTCGCTCTGCAGGGTCACGGGCGGCCGGATCGGCCAGAACTCGTTCCAGGTCAGATGGAACGTGGCTTCGAGGCAGAGCTTCAGCAACGCCCATGCGAGGCTGAGCAGCAGGTGCAGGCCAACGACCCTGGCGATCTGCTGCCGGTCCAGCGGCCATCGGCGCCCCGCCCAGATGATCAACGGCGTCAGCAACGCCGAGATATAGATGTTGGCGCTCCAGTAGCGCAGGTCCTGCCAGGGATTCGGATCTTCCCAATAGAAGCGGCGCGTGACGTTCTGCGCGAAATAGATGAGGCCGACCAGCGTCCAGGCGAGGAAGTAGAAGGCCCAGGGCCTGATCTTGCGCAGGTTCATGGCGGTGCGGCGAAGCTTAACCCGTCAGCGCCGCGGGCCGATGTCGCGATCGGACATTTGGATTGTCATGGACAGGAAATAGCCCATTCCCGGCGCCCGGGAGAAAGGTTGTTTGACCAGTGGGTCGAAATCCGTGACGAACGGGCGGAACTTTTTACTTTCGAAAGGGGGTTCTTTTCAGAGCGGCAGCACCTGCGTACTGAAGCCGGACAGCGGCTCGCGGTAGCCGCGGCCGAGTGCGATGACCTTGAAGATCTCACCCATTTCCCCGGGGAGCATCAGGCGTCGGGCTTCGCCGGCGAGCCGTGCGCGACGCGTCGCGTCCTCGCCCGCGGCCGCCATGTCCGCGGTGAGCAGCGGCTCCATGCCGGCGCCGATCAGGAACGCCGCCTGCGTGGCGAACCCCAGCACCTCGAGCCCGGCGCCGTCGGCGGCCTCGGCGACGCGTGTGAAGTCCACCCAGGCGGTGATGTCCTGCAGCCCCACGTTGACGAAGGGATCGTCGTGCGCGCGATGCCGGAAGTGGCAGCGCAACGTGCCGGCGCTTCGCTCGGGATGATAGAGGTGCGCGCGCGGCAGGCCGTAGTCGATGAGCAATGCCACACCCTGCTCGAGCTGCCCGGCGAGACTCGCGATCCACGGCTGGAACGACAGGCAGACCTCGGACACGTAGTCGTCCGGCAATGCCTGCGGCAGCGAATCCAGCACGCTGCGCACCGCCTGCTCGAGCTCGGGTGCGGCGTCCATCTCGCGCCAGGTGAAACCCGCGCCGTCCGCGGCCACGCCCAGCGCACGCACCTGCTGCATGCGCCCGCCGCCACGAAGCAGGAAACGCGCCACCGGCATCGCATCGAGGACTTCATTCGCCAGCACCACGCCACGCATGGCCTGCGAGGGCCAGCGGTCTAACCACTCGACCCGCGCGGAAATCCGCGACGACAACCGCGCGATGCGCGCGCGTTGCCGCTCGGCCAGGTCGGCGCTGACTTCGAGGATGCGATAGCGCTCGGGCAGTCGATCGAGCGCGGCGAGCTCGACCAGCACATCGGCTGCCATGGTGCCGAGCCCGGCGCCTAGCTCGAGCACGTCGCCGCCCGTGACCTCGAGCACCTCGGCCACCTGCCGCGCCAGGCAGCGCGAGAACAGGCTGGACACTTCCGGCGCGGTGACGAAGTCGCCGGCTTCGCCGAACTTCGTGGCACCCGCGCTGTAGTAACCCAGTCCCGGCGCATACAGCGCCAGTCGCATGTAGGCGTCGAAGCCGATCGCGCCGCCGTGGGCCGCGATGAAGTCACGAATGTGCGCCGCGACGCGTTCCGCGTGTGCGCGTTCCGCGGATGTGAGCGGTGGCAGGGTTGTGGCGGATGCAGCGGAAGTCATAAAGTGCAACGTGGCTAACGGCAGTCTAACGGGCAAGACCGTGTTGATCACGGGTGGCGCGAAACGCGTGGGCGCCACCGTGGCGCGCACCCTGCACGCCGCCGGCGCCAATCTCGCCATCCACTATCGCCAGTCGTCGCGCGAAGCCGAGGCGCTGGCCGCCGAGCTCAACGGAGCCAGGTCAGGTTCCGCTGCGCTGGTGCAGGCCGAACTTCTCGACATGGCGAAGCTGCCGGGGCTGGTGGAATTCGCATTGCGCAGCTTCGGTGGGCTCGACGTGCTCATCAACAACGCGTCGACGTTCTACCCCACGCCGATCGGCGAGATCACGCCGCAAGCCTGGGACGACCTGCTCGGCACCAATCTCAAGGTGCCCACCTTCCTGTCACAGGCCGCCGCGCCGGCGCTGCGCCAATCGCGCGGGCTCATCATCAACATCGTCGATATCCACGCCTTGCGTCCGCTGCGCGATCACACCGTGTATTGCACGGCCAAGGCCGGTCTGCACATGCTGACGCGCTCGCTGGCGAAGGAGTTGGGGCCGGAGGTGCGCGTCAACGGCATCGCTCCGGGCCCCATCCTGTGGCCCTCCGGGCAGGAAGAGAACAAGTCCAGGCGGGCCAAGATCATCGAGCGCACCATCCTCAAGCGCATGGGTTCTCCCGAGGACATCGCACGCACGGCGCTGTTCTTCGCGGCGGATGCGCCTTACATCACGGGGCAGATCCTCGCCGTCGACGGCGGCCGCAGCGTCGCCTGGTAAATGGGGACATTCTTCGATCCCTAGCAAAGGGGGCGGGCTTGCGGGTTGTGGGCGAGCGGACGGCACACGTGCATGGACGCTGCTCGCTTTTCGCCGGGCCGCCCAGTAATTGATTTCGCCAGATTGGGGCCGCCGCCAGACAGAGCACGTGTGCGGGCATCGCGTGTGAGGCGGCGTGCAGTGGGTCGAGGGCTCGGAGAGGCGGCTTCGTGCCTGACGAGGTGACGAGCCCGGCCCGCTGCGCGCATCCATGCACATGTGCCCTCCGCTCGCGCGCAATCTGCAGGCCCATCCCACTAGCCCGGAAGCGAAGAGTGCCCGCCTGAGTGGAGAAGAGTCTCAAGCCCAGCCTTTGGCGCAAGCTTGATGGTCACGCTCCGTCTCTTATCCGTTCTCACCGATGGGCGACATGCCTCCTCTTCGCTCGCGAACGGGCATGGGCATGGTGTGACGCGCGGTCCAGCGGCGGACATGCGTGCATGGGTTGATGAGCGGGCCGGGTACGCCACCTCGTCAGGCACGAAGCCGCCTCTCCGAGCCCCAGACCCACTGCACGCCGCCTCACGCGCGATGCCCACACACGTGCTCTGTCTGGCGGCGGCCCGAATCTTGTCTAACCAATCCCCGAAGGGCCCGGCGCAAAGCGAGTCAACCCATGCACGCATGGCCGCCGCTGGACCGCTCTTCTCCCAATCCCGTCCCCGTTTGCCAGGAAACGGAGAATGTCCCCATTAAAAAAAGGGCCGCTGTTTCCAGCGGCCCAAGTGCGGTTATGAGAATACTCAGAACGATCAACTAGAACTTGTAACGCGCCCCCAGTGCGTAGCGTGGACCCAGGTCCTCGAGGCGCCACATCTGCTTGTCGGAGCGGCCGTGCCAGCGCACGTCCTCGCCCGTGAGGTTCACGGCCTCGAACGACACGGCGAAGTGGTCGTTGATGTCGTAGCCCACGTTGAGGTCGATCTGGTCGAAGGCTTCGACGAAGATCGGGTTGCGCCACTGGCCGACGTTGAGGTTCTGCAGGTACTCGTCACGCCAGTTGTAGGCCAGGCGGGCCGAGAGGCCGAACTTCTCGAACATCAGCACCGCGTTGGCCGAATCGGAAAGGCCGAGCAGCGCGAACTGGTTCTCGTTCGGATCGCTGGTCACGTCGTAGCCGATATCGCCCCTCACGATGGTGTAGTTGGCGAGCACGCCGAAGCCCGAGTCGCCGAAGAAGTACTGTCCGGCGAGCTCGAAGCCGTGGATCTTGGCTTCCTTGTTGTTCACCGGCGTGTTCACCGCGAAGGTGTACAGCGGGTCCTCGGCGGTCGGCAGGACGTCGTATTGGGTTGCGAACGCCACGTGCTGGTCGTTGCTGCCGTTGTAGTTCTGCAGGCCGCCCGCCCAGAACACGCCCTTCTTGTCCGTGAAGCCGTCCGGGTTCTCGAGCATGGTGATGGCCGTGAACAGCGCCGAGTCGTCCACCGGGAACGGGTGCGCCGGATCGCGCAGATACGCCAGCGCCTCCTGCGCGCGCGGACCGCCCGTCTGGTTGCGGATGCCGAATAGATTGATGTTCTCCACCGAGTTGCCGATGAAGTTCTCCACGTTCTTCTGGAACGCACCCAACGACACGTAGCCGCTGTCGCTGAAGTAGTACTCGACCGAAATGTCGAAATTGTTCGATTCCAGCGGCAGCAGGCCCGGGTTGTTCTGCGCGCCCGGCGGATCGAAGCCGCCCACGAGCGTCGAGCCGCCCGGCGTGTTCGGGATGGACTGGCCCGCAGCCAGGTTGAGGTAGGTAGGCCGCGCGATGGTCTTGCTGTACGAGAACCGGGCCTTGATCGAGTCGGTGATGCCGATGTCGAAGTCCAGGTTGGGCAACAGGTTGTGGTAGCGCCCGTCGCCGGTCAGCAGCGTCTCGTTGCCCACATCGGGACGCACCACCTGGAAGTCGTTGTCGTCCTGCCAGAGCAGCGCCGTCGGCACGAGCGTGTTGTTGGCCGAATGGACGGTGGTTTCCTCGTAGCGCGCGCCGACCACGAGGTTGCTGGGCATGGATCCCAGCTCGAACTTGAATGCCAGCTGCGCGTACAGTGCCTGCGTGTCTTCCGACACCAGACTGTCGGTATTGAAGCCAGGGTTGTAGCGCAGCTCGCCATCGGGCGCGGACGTCTCCGACCACTCGCCATAGCGCGCGAGGCCCCACTGGCCCAACGTGTTCGCATTGCCCTTCCACCCAGCGGTCGGTGCACCCACGGGGTTGAAGTCGTCGAACGCGCCCGTGAGGCTGAACGGCGTGAGCAGGCCCACCATGTCGGGCACCACGCCCAGGTCACTCACGCCCCAGTCGCCCAGGGCCATGTAGCCGTTGGACGAACGCTGGCGCGAGTCCATGCCGCGCGTCTCGAAGCCGAAGCCCAGCGTACTGTCGTCGGTCAGCTTGAACTTGCCATCGAAGCGGACCTGCTTGATGTCCGTGACCTGGTCGTTGTACGCCAGGCGCATGACCTGTGAGCCCAGCGAGCCCTGGTTGAAGCCGTAGTTCGGCTGTCCATTGGTATCCGCGTACGCATCGAACCGGGTCGGATACAGGGTGCGAGACGCGATCGGCAGGCTGTTGTTGAACGAGAACTGCTGCGTCCAGAAGTTCGTGGCGTTGCGGCAGGGAATCTGCGCTTCCGGATCGTCCGGGTTCGGTCCGTACGACTCGAGGCAGGTGCTGGGCACCACGCCGGCCACGCTGAACGCCGTCTCGCTGCCGCCGGTCAAGCCGTCGTTCGGCAGGCTGCGCGCGCGCGAATTGTGGAAATCGATACCGAGCTGCAGGCGATCGCTCGCGTCCCAGGCCAGGTTGAGGCCGATCGAGCGCAGGTCGTTCTTCTGCTCGCGATGCTGCTGCTCGTAGCCGAAGTCCTTCGAGGCGCCGGTGAACTCGTGCAGCAATACCGGCGTGGCCACCTCCTGGCCGGCGTCGAACACGATGTGGTCGAAGCCGTTGCGCTGCAGCCAGATGGTCTGCTCGCCGCGGTCCTCGGTGACCTCGCTTTGCGCGAACGTGTAGTCGGCGGTGAACGTCACGCCTTCGGTGGGCGCGAACTGCAGGGTCAGCTGGCCGTTGACGCGCTCGCGCGAGATGTCCGAGAACACGTAGCGGATGTCGTTCGGAATGCCGTACAGCTGGCCGTTCGCCGGCGCATTCTCGATGTTCGCAGCGACCTGGTCGTCGCTCGAGTCGTACGGCGTATCGTTGGTGTCGACGAACAGCGGCGTGATGTCCTTGTTCGCCGCCAGGTCGCTGCTCCAGCGCTGGATGTGCCAGTCGTTGACGGTGGAGCCCGACGAGCCGCTGTCGCGCTTCTGGTAGCTGGCCGTGAGGCCCACGCCGAACATGCGGTTTTCGGACGCGAACGAGAAAATGCCCGACAGCTCCGGCGTCAGGTCGTTACCGACCCGGTTGGTGGAATCATTGAGCGCCTTGGCTCCGACGTTGAACACCACGCCGTCGCTGTCGAGCGGGCGCGCGGTGCGCACGTTGATCGAGGCGCCGATGCCGCCGGTGGCGATGTCGGCGCGGCCGGTCTTGTAGACCTCCACCGCGCTGATCGCATCGGCGGAGAGATTCGCGAAATTGAACGAGCGCGAGTTGCCGGCCACGCCGCCGCTGGTCGGCACGCCGTTGGCGAACGCATCGGCCACCGGCATCTGCCGGCCGTTCAACGTCACCATGTTGAAGTCGGGGCCGAAGCCGCGCGCCGTCACGGTCGCCCCTTCGCCGTTGCGGCGATCGATGGAGACGCCGGTGATACGTTGCAGTGACTCCGACAGGTTGGTGTCGGGGAACTTGCCGATGTCCTCGGCGTTGATGGCATCGACGACGCCGATCGCCTCCTTCTTGGTGTTCATCGACGCATTGAGGCTGCTGCGCATTCCGGTGACGACGATGGTCGGCACCTCCTCGCCCGCGGCCTGCGCGTCCTGTTGCTGCGCGTCTTGCGAAAAGACGGGATTGATGAGTACGGCGCCGCTCACGATGGTGAACAGCGCCCTGGATGTGTTCATTGTCTGCGCTCCTCTGCGTCCGAAATACCACTGTGCGTTCCGTACGACAGTGTCGCCCCGGAACTCCCTCGCTGAACGCGCTGGAGAATGCCCACGCTGCTGGAAGGCCTGAAGAGCAATTTGACGAGGCGCTGGAATGAATAGATAGACCGGATGCCGCGCTGGGCCGCAGGCGGGACGCGCGCGCGATGGAAGACTGTAAGCGCTTGCGCGGCGCCGGGCTGCGAACGTCGGGATTTACGCCACGCGCGGGCGGTGATGCGGAAATGCCCCTAACTAGTGGCGCCGGCTGTCCCGGCCTGGCACCGCCGGGCCGCGCTGCTACGGCAGGTGGATGTCGACCGGGACCATCGCGTGCCCGTCCCGGTCGAACTCCTTCCACAGCTCTTCGATGGTCTTG
This sequence comes from Steroidobacteraceae bacterium, assembly GCA_035279135.1. GTDB lineage: Bacteria > Pseudomonadota > Gammaproteobacteria > Steroidobacterales > Steroidobacteraceae > CADEED01. Next base: position 11,043 of record DATEII010000130.1, on the reverse strand, counting down.
CCCGCCACGGGGTGCACGACGTCCGGCGCGATCTCGGCCAGCGGCCCGAGCATGTAGGGACGCTTCAGCAGGTCGGGCCGCGGCAGTGTGTAGTCCGGGGTCTGCTCGACCAGGTCGCCGTACAGCAGCACGTCGAGGTCCATGGTGCGCGACGCCCATTTGGGCGCATAACGCGGCCGCCCGCAGCTGGTTTCGATGCCGCGCAGCCGCTCGATGACCAGGCGCAGCGGCTGCGCCGCCTGGAATCCGGTCACGAGGTTGATGAAGTCCGGGCCCTCGAAGCCCACGGCGGCATTGCGGTAGGCGCGCGAGAACTGCGCGTCCGGCCAGGCGTGCGCAATCTGCGCGCAGGCGCTGGCGAGGTTCTTTTCCGGCTCCACGTTGCTGCCCGCCGCGACGAACACGCGCACGTGGCCCGGTTTGGGCAGGATCATTTCTTCAGGTCGGCCCGCGTGCGCAGCACGGCCACGCCCACGTCCTTGCTGTGGCGGATCGCACCGGGCTTGTTGACCGACAGCCGCACCCATTCCACCGCGAACTCCTCGAGGATCAGCATCGCGGCGCGATGCGCCAGCGTTTCCACGAGCTTGAAGTCAGAGCCGCCCACGAAGGCGATCAGGCGCTTCGCGACTTTCTTGTAGTCGAGCGTGTCGGCGACGTCGTCGCTGGCCGCGGCGCGCGCGCAGTCCACCGGCATCTCCACGTCGAGCACGATGGTCTGCTTGACCCGCCGTTCCCACTCGATGAAGCCGATGATGCACTCGACCTCGAGGCCATGCAGGAAGATGCGGTCACCTTCGCCCGAACCCGGAATCGTGACTGTCTTGGGAGTACTCGACACTGCTGTTTCCTAACTACCGAGCCCCGCGAGGGACCCGGGTTCCTCGATGGACCCCAGTTCTTTGATGGACCACTGCGCCCGCGCGCGGATCGCCGCCGTTTCACGTTCGCCCGCCTTGAGGCGCGCCATGCCGGCGACCGCGATCATGGCAGCATTGTCGGTGCAAAACTCGATCCTCGGATAGAACACGCGCGCACCCGCACGCGCCGCGGAGGCATCGAGCCGCTGTCGCAACGCGCGGTTCGCACCCACGCCACCCGCGACCACCAGCGCCTCGCGCCCGGTCTGCTCCAGCGCGCGCATGGTCTTGCGCGCCAGCGTGTCGACGATGGCCTCCTGCACGCCTGCCGCGATGTCGGCGCGGGTGCCGGCGTCGAGCTCGCCGCCGGCCGACCGGTCACGCACCGCCAGCGCCACGGCCGTCTTGAGACCGGAGAAGCTGAATTCGAGGCCGGCCCGGTCCAGCATGGGCCGCGGGAAATCGAAGCGCGCCGCCCGTCCGGACCCGGCCAGCTTCGCGAGCTCCGGACCGCCGGGGTATGGCAGCCCTAACAACTTGGCCGACTTGTCGAACGCTTCGCCGGCCGCGTCATCGCGTGTCTCGCCGAGGATTTCGTAACGTCCCGGCGCCGCCACGTCGATCAGCATGGTGTGTCCGCCCGAGACCAGCAGCGCGAGGTGCGGGAACGGCGGCGGCTCCGGCTCCAGCAGCGGCGCCAGCAGGTGGCCTTCGAGGTGGTGGATGCCCACCGCCGGGACTTTCCAGGCGAAGGCCAGCGAACGACCCAGCGCCGCGCCCGTCAGCAACGCGCCGATGAGTCCCGGCCCCGCCGTGTAGGCCACGCCGTCCAGCTGTCCGGGACTGGTCGCAGCGGCCGCCATCGCGGACCGGACCAGCGGCAGCAGCCGCCGCACGTGATCGCGCGATGCGAGCTCGGGCACCACACCCCCGTACAGCCGGTGCAGGTCGATCTGGCTGTAGATCTCGTGCGCGAGCAGGCCGGCGCGGTCGTCGTAGACGGCGACCGCGGACTCGTCGCAGGAGGATTCGAGGGCCAGGATGCGCATGTATATAGAGTGAGACCCCGCTTCCGGGCCGGGGCTTTGCTTTTTGGGGGCCCGTCTATAGAATCGCCACCCCTGCCCCCGGCAGGTCGTGGCAAAACTCCAGACAGATCAAAGGGTTGAGGTTTCGATGCCGAGCGTTCGAGTGCGTGAAAACGAATATTTCGATGCCGCCCTGCGCCGTTTCAAGCGCGCGTGCGAAAAAGCGGGCGTGCTGACGGAGCTCCGGCGCCGCGAATTCTATGAGAAGCCGACGCAGGAGCGTAAGCGCAAGAAGGCCGCCGCCGTGAAGCGTCACCTCAAGCGCAACAGCCCGCGCGATTACTCGGCGCGTCCGCGTCCGAGCTGACCTCTCCTCTGAAAGATTTGGCTCGATGACGCTCAAAGAGCGCATCTCCGAAGACATGAAGACTGCGATGCGATCCGGCGAAAAGGATCGCCTCGCGGTCATTCGTCTTCTGCAGGCTGCCATCAAGCAGCGTGAAGTCGACGAGCGCATCACGCTCGACGACGCCCAGGTCACTTCCGTGCTCGAGAAGATGATCAAGCAGCGCAAGGAATCGGTCGTGGCCTTCGAGAAGGGCGGCCGCGCCGACCTCGTCGCCAAGGAAAACGCCGAGATCGCCGTGCTGCAGCCCTATCTACCGGCGCAGCTCTCCGATGCCGAGCTCGACGCACTGATCGCCGAAGCCATCTCCAGCACCGGTGCCGCGTCCATCAAGGACATGGGCAAAGTCATGGGCGTCGTGAAGGCGAAGGCCGCCGGCAAGGCCGACATGGGTGCCGTGGGCGCCCGCATCAAAGCCAAGCTCGGCGGTTGATTGGGCGGACGTGGCATAGCCACCGCCGGCGCGCTGATCCTCATCGCGCTCATCTGCATCTCCATCAGTCGCAAGATCGAAACCGAACGCCGGCAGCTCGGGCGTTTTCCGCGCAAGAGATTGCCACTGGTGATCGGCGGTTCGATCGCGGCGATCTTCCTCTGCATCCTGGTGGTGTTCGCGATCCTGCGTTAGGCGGCGCTACTTCGCCGCCACGAGGGTTGGCACGCGCATGCGGATCGCCCGCTGCAGCGCGTCCATCGAACAGCCGCCGAGGCTCGTGAATTCGATGTCGACACGCCGGTTGAGCGCGGCGATTCCGCCACCGGCTCCGAACGAAACGGCTCCTTCGATGCGCTTGTAAGGACGATCGATGTACATCGCGTCGCGCATCTGCTCCATGCGCGCGGCCAGCGCGCCCGGATCGCGGACCCGGTCATCCTGGACCCAGCGCAACACGGCCTCGTTGGCCGGAAGTGAATTCAGGCGCATGGCAAGCGGAAGCCGATTCGCCACGTTGGCCGCGCGTCGATCCGCGAGCTGCAGGTTCAACAGGTCGGACTCCGGGTCCCGAACCTTCACGAAGCCACCCTTCGAGTGGGCCGACCGCCGGGTGAACTCGGAGGTACTGGCATAGCCGCGCACGGTGAACGTGAGCGGTTGAGTCGCGTCGCGGCCGCACTCCGCGATCTTCTGGTCGAGCGCATCGAGCAAGTCGTGGTCGTCATCCATGGTGACGGTGTTCCCGGGACAACCCCGCGATCCGCTGGGACAAGCGCCGCCCTCGCTGAACAGGTGCAGCGGCAGGATCGTGGCCTGGCTCCACGGCTCGAACACGCTGTGCGAGTAGATCACGTAGAACAACGAGATCCGGTCCGCGGCGGGTTTTCCGTCGATGCCGGGCGCACCCGTTGCGCCGGTCGCACCATCGCGCCCGTCCCGGCCATCGCGACCCGCGTTTCCGACCAGACCATCCCGGCCGTCGCGCCCATCTTTGCCATCGCGCGCCTGGGGTTGCGTGGGCGGATTGGTTGCGGGTGGTGCAGCCAATTGTGCCGCACCGGCGCCCACGCCCAACGCAGTCGCGAGCAGGCCCGGTAGTTTGTCCCAGCTGAACAGCTCGCCGAGCGCCTTGAGCACGCCACCTTTCTCCTTGGTGATCGCGGCCGACGAGACAGCCGCCAGCGTGACGCCGGCCTTCTTCGCCTCCTCCGCTTCCTTGCTCAGGAGCGCATCCACGCTCTGCAACGAGACATGCTTCTCCCTGATGAGCGGCTGCATGCTGTGACGGCCGAGCGCGCGATAACTCTCGAATTGCGGCTCGTCGAAGAACTGGTCCGAGGTCGACTGGTGCGGGAATGGCTCCCCGTTGTCCCGCGCGCGCGCCGCGTAACGCGCGACGTCGAGCGGCTCGTCACCATTCAGTCCCGGCTTGATGTAGAGCAGCAGCGCCGGCGGATCCTCGGCGGCCGAACCCGGATAACGAATGTGGCCGATGGTGTAGTGCCGCTTGGTCCTGGCGATGGCCTCCACGGTGGGCAGGCCGTAGGGAAATTCGATCTCGGTGCCGAGATCGTTGCGGATGATGCGCATCGCGCGCTCGAGGTCGTCGAACTTGTGCTCGGGATCGCATCCCGCGTCCACGACCACGATCTGGGAGCAGCGCCGCCGCACCATCTCGTACAACCCGAGGTTCTCGAAGTGCCCGCCATCGGATAGATAGACGGACTTGGTGTCCTCGCGCGTGCGGCCGAACATTTCACGCAACAGCGAGAACAACGGATACGCAGGCTCGGTCCTGCGCAGTTTCTTCACCAGTGCTTTCTGCTGGTACTGCGCCTGTCCCCAGCCATAGAAACGCATCGGGTTGGGCAGCCACCACCCGAGACGCACGTTGAAGAACGTCATCACGATCGCGATGAGCTTCGACGAGTGGAAGCCCATGCTGGGCGCGACGGCCGCGCCGGAAATGGTCATCGCCCGTCCGATGGTGATGCCGCCCGCGTGGGTTTGCGGCTGGGTGCAATCCACCTCGGTCGCGCCTCCGCCACCGATACTGTCGCTCTTGCAGAAGCCGGTGATCCGACTGCCGGTCCGAAACGGGGTCACGGTAAACGACGCGGCCTTGCGCTCCTGCCATTCGAGCCGGTTGCCGGACACGCGCATGAAGTTGAGCGCGATGTTGATGACGTGGAACAACTTGCCCGGCTGCGCGAGGCCCATGTCCGCGACGGCGACGTCGTCATCTGGATCGAACCCGGTATAGGCGTGCGGGCGGCGCTGCTGGTTCTCCGCAAGCTTGCCGCGCCCCGGCGCGGGTTCGCGCGTGGCGCCCAGGAAAGCGCGCGCCAGGCGATTGCCATACATCGCGTGCATCGAGAACGCGTTGACGCCGGCAAACCACGAGAACACCCAGGCCAGCGCACACGCACCCAGCGCAATTCCCACGCGCTCCCAGGGACGGTCCCCCACCGACTCGAGATAGATGCGGAACACGTTCTCCGGATGGTCACGATCGGTCAGGTCCGCACTCCAGCCCACGATCAACAGGCTGGTGATGGCGAACAACGCGACGATGAACCCGATGGCGATGAGATCCAGCACCCGCACGTTGAGCGTTTCGATGGCGCCGGAAATCGAAGATTGTTTGTCGGTCGCCGTCTGGTTCGACTTGTAACCGGCGATTGCGACCAGTACGCCGCCGAGGGTGCCCACGCCGCCGGTCGCCAGCGTGCCCCACCGCGACAGGAACGCGGGCGCCCAGATGCACAGCGCGTGCGCCATCACCCACAGCGCCGCCGCACTGATCCACACGCCACCCGAACGCGCCCACCATTCGCGCGCACCTTCGTCGGTGTTCCGGCGGATCAGCGCTACGTAGAACACGGTGCCGAGTGCGAAACACAACAGCAGGAAAGGCACCGCAAACGTCGCATACAGCGCGCTCCACGTTTCCGGAGCCATGGTCTTCTGCATGTGCCGCGCGAAGACCACGCCGCCATACACGGCGTAACCGGCGATGGCACCCGAGGCGATGGCGAGTAGTGAGACCACGAGGCGGGTCTTGAATGCCTTGGGCAGCGGTATCCAGTTGCCGAGGTCGTCCGCCTGTTCGCGCGAATCGAGCGCCACGTGGCAGCGCCGGCGCGGACGCACGATCTCGCGGCCGAGCCAGATGGCCACGAGGTGCACCGCGGCGCCCGTGGCGCCATAGATGTAGTGACGCTGATCGGCCGCCAGGATGCCGTTGGTCAGATCGGTGGCGAACTGGATGAATTGGTCATTGGCCAATGCGAGGCTCAGCAGGTATCCGCCCAGCAGCACCGGCAGGAACGCGTAGAGGAAGAAATTGCTGTCGAGCGTCTGGTGCGAGGTGCCGCTCGGCAGGTCGCTGGTCATGTACGTGAGCGCCAGCAACGAGGCGCCCGCGGCACCGAAGAAGAAGTAGTCCTGCCAGACCGCCCAATGCGCCTCCGAGCGGATCACGCTGTCGACGATGGCCACATTGATCATCGGAACCAGCGTCGCGGCCAGCAGCAACGGCAGCAGCATGGTCCAGTTGATGAGCAGGTTGCGCACGAACGTGGCCACCAGCGCCAGGGTATCGCCGGACAACCCGGTCGTGGGACTCAGGAAGTTGCTGCCGGAGCGGAGCTGGCGGATTTCGCGCGGTTCTCCGGAGGCACTTCCGCCGGCCAATCCCGCGTTCACCTCGGCGAGACCTTTGCGCCGGATCCAGCTCGACAACCAGCTGCCGATGTAGCCGCCTCCGGACACCGTGGACAGATAGGTGAATTTGTCGAGCCAGCCGAGTCTTGCGAGGCCCTGGAGAACTCCCAGGGAGAACGTGGCGGAGCGGATCCCGCCGCCCGACAAACACAAGGCCGTCAGCGGCGCCTGCTCGCCGGTGTTGCCGCGGAACGCGAGGCGCTCTTCTTCGAGCTCGCGGCCTTCGTCGGGCTGGTGTTCGCGGCCGATCACCAGGTCGTCGGCGACATTGCGCGTGGCGTCCATGAACGTCTCCTTTGTTGTTAGGGAGCTTCTTTGTGGTGGTGCGCGCCCCGAACCGGACGGCCCGGGGTCTCTCAGATAGAGGTGTCACCTAAGATTGATTTCTCCCACCTTACCGCCCGCTTACGCTCCGGATTCGTGCGCGGCAACGGCCCTTGATTCTTGTTAGTCATGCCGCGGCGAGTAGTTTGGCCGTCGCGCCACGAGGGGCCGCGGCGCCGGCGCCGGCGACCGGTCACCGCCGGCAGCCCGAGAAAGCCGCCGCATTCCACTCCCGGCGAGTGGCAGGGCGGACCCGCACACCCGCTGGATCGAGCCGCCAGGCCACGGTCGCGGGCGCCTGATCCCTTCCACCACGGATTGCGGCATGGCGGCGTAGAATCCCCCTCCCATGGCCGGCCGCATCCCCCAGAGCTTCATCGACGAACTGACCGCGCGCGCGGACATCGTCGAGCTCATCGGATCGCGGGTGGAGCTCAAGAAGGCGGGTCGGGAGTACCGGGCCTGCTGTCCGTTCCACAACGAGAAGACCCCGTCGTTCTGGGTGAGCCCGCAGAAGCAGTTCTATCACTGCTTCGGATGCGGGGCGCACGGCACGGCCCTGGGTTTCCTCATGGAATACGACAAGTTGTCCTTCCCCGAGGCCATCGAAGAGCTCGCGGGGCGACTCGGACTCGAGGTGCCGCGCGAAGCGTCGAGCCAGCCCGATACCTCCGGCAGCACGCAGCCGCTGTACGACCTGAACCTCAAGGTGGCGAAGTATTTCGCGAGCGTATTGCCGGCGGATGCGCGCGCGAAGGAATACGCGAAGAAACGTGGGCTCACGCGCGAGACGGTCGAGAAATTCATGATCGGCTTCGCGCCGAATTCCTGGAACGAGCTGTTGAAGCGCTTCGGCAGCACCGATGCCGACCGCAAGGTGCTGCTCGAATGCGGCCTCATCATCGAGCGGGAGCGCACCGACTCGCGAACGCTGGATCGTCACTACGACCGCTTCCGCGACCGGCTCATGTTCCCGATCCGCGATTCGCGCGGCCGGGTCCTGGCGTTCGGCGGCCGCATCATCGACCAGGGCGAACCGAAGTACCTGAACTCCCCGGAGACGCTGCTGTTCCACAAGGGCCGAGAGTTGTACGGGCTTTTTGAGGTGCGACAGAGCCGCACGGCGCTCCGGCGCCTCATGGTGGTCGAGGGATACATGGACGTGGCCCGGCTGCACCAGGCGGGGGTGAACTACGCCGTGGCGACGCTGGGCACCGCCACCACCCCCGAGCATCTGCGGCGGATCTTCAAGCTCGTGAACGAGGTGGTGTTCTGCTTCGATGGCGACAAGGCGGGGCGCGCCGCCGCGTGGCGCGCGCTGGCCAACGCCCTGCCCGAGGCGCGCGACGGCCGGCAGATCCGCTTCCTGTTCCTGCCCGAGGGCCACGACCCGGACTCGCTGGTCGGCGAGGAAGGTCGCGAAAAATTCGAGAAGCGGCTGGATGGCGCGTTGCCCCTGTCCGAATACCTCGCGACGGCGCTCGGCGAACAGGTCGATTTGAGCCACGCGGACGGGCGCGCCCAGTTCGCCGAGCTGGCCCGGCCGCTGGTCTCGAAGGTGGCTCCGGGCGTCTATCGCGACCTGCTCATTGATCGTCTTTCGGAGTCGATCAAGCTTCCTCCCGCGAGATTGAATCAATTGTGGTTCAATGAGGCCACAGACGCCTCAGGCGGTCATGTCGGCTCGGGCAGCCCGGAACCCGCGTCGACGCGCACCGCCCGCCCACCCCGCGCCCGGGATGGCGGGGGCAACAAGGGCCTCGTGACCAAGGCCGTGAAGCTGCTCGTTCATCTCCCGGGCGTCGCCGCCCGGATCACCGGCGCCCAGCTCACGCAGCTCGAAATGACCGACGACCCCGGCTCGCGCTTTCTGTTCGAGCTCATCGATCAGCTGCAGCAGGAGCCGGCCGCCAACACCGGCGTGCTGCTGATGCGCTGGCGCGAACGACCGGAGGTGGCCCGCCTGACCGCACTGGCCCAGGAAGAATTGCCCGGCATCGACGAGTCGGGTGCGGCCCTGGAACTGGCGGCCGCGATCGCGGCGCTGGCGCTGGAGCCCACGTTGCGCCGGTACCAGGAGCTGCTCGACAAGAGCGAGCTGACCGAAGACGAGCGCACGGAACTCCGTGAGCTCACCGCGGCCATGGCCCGGAGCAAGAGCGCGGCCTAGGGTCCCAGGGAACGGCCCGGCCGGGCCGTCAAAAACTTCGTGGCCCATGACCCGTTTGGCCCGAATTTTGCGTTGTTCTGGAGGTCAAACCCGAGCGGAAGTCGTTGACCGGCTGGCGATTTTCGTTTTGTCAAGCCGGGGTCATTTGCGTAGAATGCGCCCCCTTTCCCGCAAGCCAACTTGATCACGCCGTCGGCACCCCCACGGTGTCGTACCGCAACACGCCGACTATTCAACATGACTCAAAAGCACAAGCGTCCACCTGCTCCCGCCTCCAAGAAGCTTCCGAAGAAGGCGGCCAAGCCGGCCGCCGCCGCTGCTTCGAAAGTCACGCACGCTGCTGCGAACGCCAAAGCCAAACACGTCGAGAAACACGCTGAAGTGAAGAAGCCCGTTGGAAAAGTGAAGGCGCCTGAAAAGGCCGCCACCCCGCCCGCGCCCGAAGCCAAGGGCAAGGTGGTCGAACTCAAGGCCGCGCAGAAACTCGCGGCCGCACGTGCCGCGGCGCAGGCCGCTGCCGCGACGCCTGCCGACGCCAAGACCAAGGGCAAGAAGGGGAGCGCCGAACTGATCAACCTGCCGGCGCGTCGCTCGGTGCTGCCCGAGGAACGCCAGTCGCAGCTCAAGCTGCTGATCGCGCGTGGCAAGGAGCAGGGCTATCTCACCTACTCGCAGGTGAACGATCACCTGCCGTCGGAGATCGTCGATCCCGAGCAGATCGAAGAGATCGTCAACACGATCAACGATATGGGCATCCCGGTGTACGAGAAGGCGCCGGACAACGAGAGCATTCTCGCGCCCGAGCCGTCCACGCCCACGGACGAGGAAGCCATCGAAGAAGCCGCGGCCGCACTGGCCGCGCTCGATGCCGAGCTCGGCCGCACCACCGACCCGGTGCGCATGTACATGCGCGAGATGGGCACGGTCGAGCTGCTGACGCGCGAAGGCGAAATCCGCATCGCGAAGCGCATCGAGGAAGGTCTCGACGCCGTGCGCCTCGCGCTGTCGATGTATCCGTCGACGGCGGACTATCTACTGAAGGCCTACGAGCCGGTGAAGACCGGCGGCGCCCGCCTCGTCGATATCATCGTCGGCTTCATCGATCCGAATGCGCCGGACGTGATCGCGCAGCCGCAGAACCCGACCAAGATGGATCTCGCGCCCGCCCCCGCCGAAGAGAAGGCCGAGGGTGAAGACGAGGAAGGCGAAGAAGGCGAGAGCGAGGAAGAAGCCGTCGACACCGGTCCGGATCCGGAGGAAGCGGCGCGCCGCTTCGCGGCCGTGGGCAAGCACCTGGCCAATGCGCTGAGCCACATCGAGAAGCTCGGCGCCAAGGACCCGAAGACCCTGAAGGTCCGCAAGAAGCTCTCCGACGAGTTCATGGAGCTCAAGCTGGCGCCGCGCATGTTCGATGCGCTCATCGTGAACCTGCGCCACGCGGTCAACGAGATCCGCCAGCTCGAAAAGGAGATCATGATCATTGCCGTGCGCGACGCCGGCATGCCGCGCAAGGAATTCATCCTCTCGTTCCCGAAGAACGAGACCTCGCACCGCTGGCTGCAGAAGCAAGTCAAGGGCGGCAAGAAGTGGTCGGCCGCCATGGGCCGCCTGCAGGACGAAATCACGCGCCGCCAGGACAAGCTGGCCACGCTCGAGAAGACCTATCACCTGACCATCACGGACATCAAGGAGATCAACCGTGAAGTGTCGATCGGCGAAGCCAAGGCCCGCCGCGCGAAGAAGGAGATGGTCGAGGCCAACCTGCGCCTCGTGATCTCGATCGCGAAGAAGTACACGAACCGCGGCCTGCAGTTCCTGGATCTCATCCAGGAAGGCAACATCGGCCTCATGAAGGCGGTGGACAAGTTCGAATACCGCCGCGGTTACAAGTTCTCGACCTACGCCACGTGGTGGATCCGCCAGGCCATCACGCGTTCGATCGCCGACCAGGCGCGCACCATCCGCATCCCGGTGCACATGATCGAGACCATCAACAAGCTGAACCGCATCTCGCGGCAGATGCTGCAGGAGATGGGCCGCGAGCCGACGCCGGAAGAGCTGGCCGTGCGCATGGAGATGCCGGAAGACAAGGT
>DATEII010000129.1:0-8052 GCA_035279135.1 Steroidobacteraceae bacterium | reverse complement strand
CTGCAGCAGGAACTGGTCGGTGTGCGCGAACCTGCCCGCAGGGCCCGAGCCCATGAAGCTGTCGATCGCCTGGATCCGTGCCGCGAGGTGGAATCCCGCGGCCGGGACCTCGCGGAATAGATAGGTGCCGCTTTCCTTGCCGCCGGCCACGAACACGTCCGGCCAGCGGATCGCGACTTCGTTGCCGAACCGGGTTGCACCCGGCGGCCGCTCGGCGCTGCCGTACGGGAACGTGTACCACCCCTCGCCACCGCCGTAGTCGTGGAAGACGAACGCTTCAGGCACCGGATCGTCTTCACCATCGGGTTGCATGACCACCGCCCAGGGGCCGTCGAGGTCGGCGGGACCCCCACGGAACTGGTCGTCGCCACCCGCCGCGCGCGGTTTCCCCTGGAGTACCGCGCTCGTGTGCCAGGTTCCCGAGGAGTCAGGCTCGAAAACGCGCGCATTCCAGGGTGCGGTGCCATCGCCGCTCAATACCCGACCGCCATCGACGACGAGGTGTTCACCCGGGCCGTCTACGGTGAGATTCGCAGGCTGGCGCACCCAGCCGCTGGCGGTGAGTTTCCAGATGTCGGTGCGCGCGGTCTGCACGGCGGCGAGGCCATTCTGCATCGCCACGGCCAGTGGGATCGGGAACGTGCGGATCTGCTGGGTTTCCAGCATGCGTCGCACGAGCTCCCAACGCGTACCCGCGCGTCTGAACAGGAACGCGGTGCCGAAGGTCTGCGTGAGGGTCGGATCGCCGCCCGGATCTTCCACGCGGCGCGCCGCGGTGGCGAGCGCGTAGTCCCCGTCGATGGCGACGTCCGTGGCGAATTCGTCGTAGGCGGAGTCGGGGGTTCCGAAGGTCGACAGCGGTTCCAGTGTCACGGGGCGGGCCAGCGCGACTCCCATCATCGAAGAGGTGATGGAGACGCAAAGCAGTGCAGCAAGAAACGGATGGCGCATGGAGACCCTGGGGCTGATGCCTTTGTAGTTAGTCTCCAACTTGCAAGTTGCTTGCCATCCACCCATCGGGGCGTGCGCGCGTCGCGATGCGGCGACAGTGATCGGCCGGCGCCCTTAATCCGCCGCCGGCGCGCAACTATTGCGCTTTGCGCAGGACAATATTTACGAAAGTCCTACAAGCACGGCGCGACGGTAGTTAGCAGCGGGCGCGCCGTCCTACAGCCGCGCGGCCAGCTCGGCGTTGTATGTACGCCTCGAGTATGGATGAAAAGCCCAGTACCGCTCGTTACCGACATTGTCGATGCCGAGCGATGCGGTGAGGCGCCCCACGGCGAAGCGCAGGCGCGCATCGTAAACGAGGTAATGGCTCGTGCCGGTATAGGCGTTGCCATTCGGATCGGCGTTGTCGAGCATGTTGTATTGCTGGCCGCTGTAACGCGCGCCGAACGTGGCGGACATGCGGTCGCGCAACCGCCAGGTGGCGAGCGCGGTGGCGCGCCAGTCGGGCACGCGCGGCTGGCTGCTGCCCACGCTGGCGGGGAATGCGTCGTTTTCCGCGATGCGCGAATGGGCGTACGTGGCGCTGCCGGACAGCTCGAGGGATTCGAGCGCTCGCCACTCGCCGGCGAGCTCGAGGCCACGTGTACGAATCTGCCCGACGTTCTGGATGGTGGTCACGGTGGATCCTGCCGCCACGTTGACCTGCGAGTACAACGCATCGCGCGTGTCCTCGAAGAACAGCGTGGCGCGCAGGCTGCCGTGATCGAAGTCGTTGACCGCCGAGAGCTCGGTGGTCCAGGAGCGCTCGGGCGCGAGGTCGGGATCGTTGTTGACGATGTCGCCCTGCACGATGGAACCCTGGTAGAGCTCGGACACGGTGGGCATGCGGACCGCGCGCCCGAGTGACGCCTTGAGCGTGGTGATCGGCGTAACTGCCCACGCCAGGGCCAGCTTGGGTGAAAGCCAGGTTTCCGAGCGCGAGGCGAAGGGCAGCGTCTCGGTGGCGTTCGCGATGGCGCCGTCTTCGGCGCGCCAGCGCTCGAGGCGCAGTCCCACCGTGGCCTGCCATTCGCGCGCAAACTGCCAGCTGTCCTGCGCAAAGGCGCTGGTCAGGCTGGTCTCGCCCCGAAACGCGGAGATGCGGGCGCCGGCATTGCCATTGCGCCAATCAACGGTCTCGAGGATCTCGGTGCGCAGCCGGTAACGATCGTCCTGGAGGCCGAGCTCGACCAGGTGTCCGCCGCGCGCCGGATCACCGTGCCAGCTGGCACGCAGCGCGAGCGTCGACCAGCCGGTGCCAGACTGATCGGCGATGCGGCCCGCGCCGCCACTTGCCGCGGCCGGCATCGGCACCGTCGGTGAGCGCGTCTCGTCTTCGTCGTAATCGTAGAGGCTCGCCGCCGCCTCGAAGTCCCAGTTGCCCGCGCGCCGCTTGCGCAGCGACAGGCCGTGCATGAAGTGCGTGAGCAACTGGCTGCTCGGGCCCATCTCGGTCGCGTTCAATGCATAGGTGCGGCCGTCGATGTTGATCGTGTCCGAGTAGACAGGCGTGCCGTTTGCGTCGCGCAGCCAGCTGTCGGCGCTGCGGGTGGCGTCGTTGTGCCACACGCCGAGGGTGTACGCGAGCTGCAGCGTCTCGCCGAAATCGTGCGCGAACTTGAGCTTGGCGTGGTCCTGCACGGTCTCGATGTGGTTGGTGGCGCCGAGCAGCCACCAGTCCTGGTTGCGCGGGTTGCGGCCCGCGACGGCGCCGGTCACCGGTGTCCCGGCGGAGCCGGGCACGCCTTGAGACAACAATCGCGTGGCATAGGCGATCGGATGGCTGTCGCTGTCGAGGCGATTGAAATTCACCCACCACGACGAATCTCCACGCGCATCGCCGTACGAAGCGCTGGCCTGCCAGCCGCCGAAATCGTCATGCGTCTCGTACACGTCGAAGTCCTCGACGAACGTCGACAGCGCGGCGCGCACTTCGAGCGACTCCGGCATGCGCGTCACGTAGTCGACCACCGCGCCCACGGAATTGCCGGGGTAGGCCGCGGAAAACGGACCGTAGAGCACATCCACGCGTTCGATCTCTTCGGGCGTGACCAGGCCCCAACGTGGCGTGAACGAAGCGCCGTTGCCGAGCAGATTCGACAACAGGATGCCGTCCGCATACACGAGTGAGCGCGCGCTGTTCTGCGTGCCCGAGGCGCGGCTCGCGAGCACCGCGTGATCGAAGTCGCCGACGTAGCGTTTGCGCACATTGAGACTCGGCAGGTACTTGAGCGCATCCTCCGCGTCCGTGGCATTCACGGTGCGCGCCACGGTCTCGCCGCTCACGCCTTCGATGGTGGTCGGGATCTGCGTGGGCAGCGAGCTGGGTCGGCGCGCGACCACCGTGACCACGCCCATGGATTCCGACATGGCATTTTCGGCCGCGGGCGGCGCGTCGCGCGCCTCGATGGCGACCTGCACGGTGATCGTGCCCGCCTTGCGGAACTCGAGTGTCAGGGGAACGAACTTGCCCACCTCGAGGGGTGCCTTGAGGCCGACCAGCATCACGTGGATCGCACCGGGTTCGACCTTGATCGTGGCGCCGGGCGCGATCGTGACCTCCGTCAGCGGGCGCATGCGCGCCATGCCGTCGGAAATCGTGGTCTGGTGGAACTGCACGGAGGCGGCCGCGGTCGAGCTCGCGCCCGTGAGTACCTCGGGCTCGGTGCCGTTGTTGGTGATGGATAGATAGGCGACGCCCATGGGCATGCCGGCCGCGGTGGGCCGGGACCAGGGATGGCCGATGACGAGTTTGCCCAGCTCGTATTGATGGGCGACTGCCGGCGCGACCAGCACGGCCGCGAGCAGTGGGAGGAAACGACGAAACATGGAAGCTCCTGCACGGACAGGACGCTCACGCTTGCGCGCGAGGACTGACGGGAAGTCAGGCGTGCGGAGGTGCGCGGGCTTCCTGGGCGCGCAGCAGCGGCGAGAAGGCCAGCTGCGGCTGTTCGGGAACGAGGATCGCGAGCGGCGTGGCCGGCGACGAGAAATCGTGGAAGGCGAACGGCGCACCGAGTACCGGCGCGAGGCAGTGTTTGCACTGCAGACGATGCTCGCCGGGCGACTGCTCACCGGGGAACTCGATGCGTTCGCGGCGCGTCTTGTCCTGCGAGCACATCGCGATGGTCGCCGACATGCCGCCTTCGCCCGACATGCTCATGAAGCCGGCGGGCATGAAAGCGCGAGCGGCCAGCGCGGCCAGGATGACCGGCATGACCCAGTAGCGGAATCGCAGAGTGCGCAGGCGCTTCACGGGGACGAATCCTAGCCCATCAACCCAGATGTTTCCGCGCGATTTCGATGAAGCGTTGCCGCGCGAAGGCATGCTCGACGATGGGGGTGGGGTAGTCCTGTTTTCCGATACCAGCCTGGACCAACACCGTGGCAGGCGCGGCCTGCGGCGCGTGGATGTACCGCGCCGGCAGTCGCGCGAGCTCCGGCACCCAGCGACGGACATAGGCACCATCGGGATCGAATTTCTCGCCCTGTGTTTGCGGATTGAAGATGCGGAACCACGGTTGCGCATCGCAGCCACAGCCCGCGGACCACTGCCAGCCCAGGTCGTTGTTGGCCCAGTCGCCATCGGTCAGCAGGTCCATGTAGTGGCGTTCGCCGCGGCGGAAGTCGATGAGCAGATGCTTGGCGAGGAAGCTGGCCGCGATCATGCGCGCGCGGTTGTGGACGAAGCCGGTGGCGAGCAGCTCGCGCGCGGCGGCATCGACCACCGGATAGCCGGTGGTGCCCGCCACCCACGCCTCCCAGCCCCGTTCGTCGTCGCGCCACGGAAAATTGCGCCACTCCGCCCGGAAGGGCTGCTCCGGCAGGGTCGGGCGGTCGAACAGCGTGGAATGCGCGAATTCGCGCCACAACAGTTCGTCGTGGTAGCGGCGCAGCGCATCGGGTGACAGCTCGCGCAGCGCTCTATCTACTGCGCGCCACACGGTGCGGACCGACAGCGTGCCGAACTTGAGATCGGCGGACAGCCGGCTGGTGCCGGGCAGGTCCATGCGGTTGCGCAGCTCGTCGTAATCCTTGGCGTCCCCGGACAGCCACTCCTTGAGACGGGTGCGGGCCTGGCGCTCGCCGCCGGCCAGCACCCGCGGCTGGCGGCCGATGCCGAGCGATTCGAGCGAGGGCAGTGCAATGCCCGGAGTCTTCACGTCATCGGGCAGCGCGGGAAGACGGCGCGGCGCGGGCAGCGGCGTACCGACCACGACATCCCGATGAAAAGCGCGCGCGAACGCGCTGAACACGGAAAAGGGTTCGCCATTGCCCGTGCGCAGCGAACCGGGCGGGCACAGGGTTTCGGTGTCGAACAGTTCGAGCGGGACCTGCAGTCGTTCGGCCACGCGCCGGTCGCGCTCGCGCCCCACGGGCGCAACCCAGCTCTGCGCAAGCACGCGGTCGACTTTCCAGCGGCGTGCCAGGTGCGGAACGACTTCGACGCTGCGTCCCCCCACGACGATGAGCCGCGAGCCCGCATGTTCGAGGTTCGCAGCCAGCGACGCGATCGAGTCGAGCAGGAACTGGATGCGATGGGGCGTGCGGCGCGCGTGCTCGGGCCGGAAGAAGTGCTCGTCGAGCACGAACAGCGGAATGACCTCGCCGCCTTCGTGCCGGGCGGAACGGACCGCTTCCGCGAGCGGCGCATGGTCGGCAAGGCGCAGGTCCTTGCCGCGATACCAGACGAGGGTTCTCAGGCTACTTGCTGACCACGCGCAGCTTGCGCAGCAGCTGGCGGTCGACGTAGGTGCGGCCGTCGAGCACCAGTCGATCCTGGTACTGCTGCAGCTGGTGCATCCAGAACATCACGATGATGCAGGAGACCAGTGCGGTGAGCGTGGCGTTGAAGGTGATGCCCAGGCCCATGGTGACGCCGGAGATGTCGCCGCCCATCGCGCCTTGCGCTTCCTGCAGCGCCGCGCCGATGCCGCGCACGGTGCCGACGAATCCGACCGCGGGGATGGCCCACGCGGTGAATCGCACCATCGAGAGCTTGGTGTCCATGCTCGCGGCTTCGAAGTCACATTCGTCGCGCACTGCCTCGGCTGCGTCCTGCACGCTGCGCGTGGCGCCGAACCGGTTGTACGCCACCATGAGCAGGCGCGGCACGAAGCCGTCCTGTTCTTCACGCGGCAGATTCTCGAGCGGGCGCGAATAGACGCGAGCATCCTCGGGCAATACGACCTGCGCTTCGCCGAGCTTCACGTAGTCGCGATCGAGCAGCTTGCGATCCTTGCTGGTCATCCACGCCTGGCGGCCGAGCAGGAACAGCGCCCACATGCACAAGGTGACGCAGAGCTCCTGCTCGTGATCCTTGAGGATCACGTACACCGAGCGCAGCTGAATGACCTGGTGTTTGACGTCCTGCTTGTTGACCACCGTGATGCGCTGGGAAAGCACGGCCTCCGCGCGCGGCCGGATGATCAGCGTCCAGATGCTGTGGATGATGATGACCGAGAGCAGCAGCGCGCTGATGCTGTAGACCGCGTCGTCGAGAACCCAGTGCGGGCGCTCCTGGCGCTTGGCGCCGGCAGTCTTGTCGAGGGTCAGGTTGTTCTCGGTGGCCATGAAGGGAATCTCGCTCCGGTGCTTAGACCGAATAATTGTGGCTCAAAAACCTAATCGTTAGTCGGCGTGCCGGATCAATAAGTTCCGCCGCGATGTCACCGGATTGTAACCACGACGTTACTCGGGCTACTACCGGCCCGCTGATAGCATGGCCGCCCGGTTTTACGCACGCATCCCAGAATGTCCATCGCGCTCGACCAAGTCACCAAGCGGTATCAGGAACAGCCGGTCGTCAACGACGTTTCCATCGAAATGGATGAGGGCGAGTTCTTCGTCCTGCTGGGACCGTCCGGTTCGGGCAAGAGCACCCTGTTGCGGGCCATCGCCGGTCTCACCGGCATCGATCATGGACGCATCTCGCTGCACGGTCGAGACGTGACCCACGTGCGGGCACGCGATCGGGGTGTGGGGCTGGTGTTCCAGAATTACGCACTGTTCCGGCATATGACAGTGGCGGACAACATCGAGTTCGCGCTGCGCGTACGACGCATGAAGCGCGCCGACCGGATCGCGCGCCGCAAGGAGCTGCTCAAACTGGTGGCGCTCGAAGGCCTGGACGAACGCCTGCCCGGCCAGCTGTCGGGCGGCCAGCAGCAGCGCGTCGCCGTCGCGCGCGCGCTTGCGCACAAGCCCCAGGTGCTGCTGCTCGACGAGCCATTCGGCGCCCTGGACGCCAAGATCCGCGAAGAGCTGCGCCGGACGATCCGCGCGGTCCAGCGCGAGCTCGGCATCACCACGGTGCTGGTGACCCACGATCAGGAAGAAGCTTTCGCGATGGCCGACACCATCGGCGTCATGAATCACGGCCGCCTGCTCGAGGTGGGCCAGCCGCAGGATCTGTACGCGCAGCCGGCCACGCGTTTCGTCGCGACCTTCCTCGGCGCGGCCAACCTGCTGCTCGCGCGCCAGGGTGCCGACGGCATCCGCTTCGGTGCCACGCCCGTGACGGCCGAAGGCTCGGAGCGCATGCATGGCAGCCGCGAACACGAGGTGGTCGCGGTGCTGCGACCGGAAGAGGTCGAGGTCGCCACCACGCGCGAACAGCTCTCCTCCAATTACATCGCGCGCGGCGCGGTCGAGGAGATCCAGTTCACCGGCGCGCTCGAACGCTTGCGCGTGCGCCTGCTCGACGAACCCAGCGCCGCGCAGCTGCTGGGTTCGGGCAGTGCCGCCGAGGCGCGCGTCGAAGTGACGCGCACCCAGCCCGAGCGTCGCGACCTGCCGCTGCGCGCCGGCGCGCAGGTAGTGCTGGGCGCGCGGCGCCTGCATGTATTGCCCACGCCGATCTCGAGCTTCCTGGCCTGCGCGCCCACTGAGGCCGAGGCCGCGGAGCTGGCGAAAGAGCCGTTGTTGGAAAGTCTCTCCACGCGCATGAAGACGCGCGTCGGCCTGCGCGCCATCGATGGCCTCACCGGCGTGCCCGAGGTGTTCGCGGGCGTCGCCGCCATTTCGGGCGGCGACAGCGCCGCGCCCACCGTCGAATGGTTG
>DATEII010000128.1:0-2281 GCA_035279135.1 Steroidobacteraceae bacterium | reverse complement strand
GCGTTACTAATTGCTTAATTAACAAATTAGGCAATCATCGAAATGCAGCTCGACCGGGTATTCGACGCACTGGCCTCGCGGCCGCGGCGCCAGATCCTCGCTTATCTCTCCAAGGCGGAGCTCACCACCAGCGAGCTCGCGGAACGTTTTTCCATGAGCGCGCCGGCCATCTCGCGGCATCTGTCGGTGCTCGAGAACGCCGGGCTCGTGGAGGCGCGGCGCGAGGGGCAACGCGTGTTGTACGCGCTGGTGCCCGACCACCTCGTGAACACGCTCACCGGCTTCGCGTTCGAGGTGTGCCCGGTGGGCAGGCCTCTCAAGCGTGAATCGCGCGCGCTGGCCCGTCGCAAGCCCAAGGCCACCTGATGCACGCGCCGACACCGCCGCTGCCGTCGAGCCTCGCGCATCTTCGCGTGAGACACCGCGACGTCAGCGACGTGTGCGACGGCGAAGTGCGTTTCTCGCCCGCCAAGGGTGCCTGGTTCTTCCTCATGGCCGGCAGCGCCGTGATCGGCGGCGCGCTCACGGCGAGCATTCCCGCGCTGGCGCTGTTCGTGGTGAGCACGGCCATCGTGCTGTTGTTCGGGCACTCGCTCGGCAGTCACCGCAAGCTGGTGCACGACAGCTTCCAGTGCCCGCGCTGGCTCGAGTACCTGCTGGTGTATCTCGGCGTGCAGGTCGGACTCGCGGGCCCGATCGGCTTGCTGCGCCAACACGAGTTGCGCGACTACGCGCAGCGGCTGCCGGTGTGCCACGACTACCTGCGTCACGGCCGCGCCTTCTGGCGTGACGCATGGTGGCAGCTGGTCTGCGAGCTGCGCCTGGTGCGTGAGCCTGGGCTGGTGCTCGAACCGAGGGTGGCCGACGACCGGTTCTATCGTTTTCTCGAGCGCACCTGGATGGCCCAGCAATTACCCTGGGCGATTCTTTTCCATGTGTGGGGCGGCTGGGCCTTCGTGTTCTGGGGCGTCTGCGCGCGCGTGACCGCGGGCGTGTTCGGTCACTGGCTCATCGGCTACTTCGCGCACAACCACGGCGAGATGCATCGCGTGGTACGCGGCGCGGCGGTGCAGGGACGGAACATCCGCTGGACGTCGCTGTTGACCATGGGGGAGTGCTGGCACAACAACCATCACGCCTTTCCGGGTTCAGCACGGCTGGGTCTGCACGCTCGCGAGTGGGATCCGGGCTGGTGGGCCCTGCTCGCGATGCGGCGCGTGGGCTGGGTGTGGAACCTGCGTTTGCCCGAGCATCTGCCGCCGCGCGACGAACTGGTGCCGCACGTGGAATCGACGCCGAGCAAACCTTGCCGCTGGTGCCCGCGCCGCGCCACCACCTCATGAATGCCGGCATCGACGGATTCAGCGTTCTGCCCTACCGGGCGTGGTGGCCGGTGGCGCTCGGCGCGGTCGCCGGGCTGTTGCTGCGACTGGTGTTCTCGGGCGCGGCGGGGGGTCCCTACGTCCCGATGATGGGCTCGTTCATCCTTGGCGCACCGGTACTGGTCAGCGTGGTCACGGTATATCTCGCAGAACGCGTGGCCCGCCGCACCTGGGGCTATTACTTCGTGGCGCCGTTCGTCGCCAACGTGTTGTTCGTCGTGGGCACGCTGCTCATCGAAGTCGAAGGCTGGATCTGCGCCATTCTCATCGTGCCGCTGTTCGCCGTGGTCGGCGGGCTCGTGGGCCTCGTCATGGGAGTCGTCTGCCGCGTCACCCACTGGCCGCGCCGCGCCATCGTGAGCAGCGTGGCGCTGTTGCCGTTGCTCGGCGGCGCGGTCGAGCAACGCGTCGACACCGCGAACCTCGAGCGCGTCCAGCAGCGCGAAGTGTTCATCGCGGCCGCGCCCGAGGACATCTGGCGCGTGCTGGTCGACACGCGCGACATCCGTCCCGGTGAGGTCGAAAACGCGTGGATGTATCGCATCGGGGTGCCGACGCCGCAGGCGGGTCTCGGTGACTTCCGCGACGGCGAACACCTGCGTCACATCACCATGGGCAAAGGCGTCCACTTCGACCAGGTGGCCACGGAGTGGGAAGAGAACCGGCGCGTCACCTGGCGTTATCGCTTCGCCGCGGACTCGTTTCCGCCGGGCGCTCTCGATGACCATGTACGCATCGGCGGCCAGTACTTCGACGTTTCCAGGTGCACCTATTCACTGACGCCTGCTCACGGTGGCACGAGGCTCGCCATCCGCATGAACTATCGCGTCAGCACCCACTTCAACTGGTATGCCGTACCGGTCGCCGACTGGCTGGTGGGCGATTTCGCCGAGGTCATC
>DATEII010000127.1:0-14334 GCA_035279135.1 Steroidobacteraceae bacterium | reverse complement strand
CGGGAGCTGCTGGAACGCATCGCCCGATCGAAGGACCAGGCCGCGTTTCGCACCCTGTACGGCAACTACTACCAGCGGCTGTCGCGGCTGCTGGCCCGCATGTCGGTGCGCCGCGAGGACATCGAGGAAGTCATCAACGACACGTTCTGGGTGGTCTGGACCAAGGCCAGCGAATTCCGCGGCGCCTCGCAGCTGTCCACCTGGATCATCGGCATCGCCTACCGGCGGGCGTTGAACGCCCTGCGGCGCGCCAAGCTCCGCCCGGTGGCCGACCAACCCTTCGACGAGGACTCGGTCAGCGTCGGATCGTCCGAAGAGGAAGAAACCAACCAGCAATGGCTGTCCCAGGGACTGGAACGGCTGCCGGTGGAACAGCGCATGGCGCTCGAACTCACGTACACTCTCGGCCATTCATGTGAAGAAGTGGCCGCGATCCTCGACTGCCCGGTCAACACGGTGAAGACCCGCCTGTTCCGGGCCCGCGAAACACTCAAACAAGTCCTGCCCGAGCTCGCAGGCATGTCCGGAGACAAATGATGAGTTCCCGCATTCCCGATACCCACGCCGAAGCCTGGGCGCTGCTGCCCTGGCTCGCCAACGGCCGCATCGCGCCCGAGGATCGTGAGTGGGTCGAAGCGCATGTCCAGGGTTGCGCCGAATGCCGCGCGGAGCTGGCATCGCAGCGCCTGGTGGCTTCGCACGTCAACCGCGAGGAGCTGTCCTCACCGCAGCCGGCGGCCTCGGAAGAACAGCGTTCGTTCAACAAGCTCTGGGCGCGCATCGAAGCGTCGGAGACCGCGACCACTCCCGCCACCGGGACCACGGGTGCTGCCGTCGCGGCGCCCCGCTCCTCGCGCACGGTCCGCTGGCTGGCCGCCGCGGTCGTGGTTCAGGCGATCGGTCTCGGCATCCTCGGCCTGTCGCTCAACGACCGTGGTTCTGTCGACCAGTTCGAAACCGTGTCACGGACGCAGGTGCGCCTCAATGCGCCGGCCGTGAGTATTGCGTTCGAGCCCCAGACCTCGATGAGCACGGTCAACACCCTGCTCACGCACCAGGGCCTGATCATCGTCGACGGACCCGGCGGCGCCGGCAACTTCCGTGCGGAGCTGTCGGCCGACGCGGTGGCGTCGGGCGCCACGGCGGAGTCCGTGGCCGCGGTTCTGTCGAAGGATCCGAATGTCACGTTCGCGCAGCCCATCGCCCGTTGACCAGCCACGGGGACTGATCCGACACGCCTGGCGGCTGGTCGTCGGGATGCTGCTGGCCGCGAGCGCCTTCGCGCTCTCGGACCCGGCGACTGCGGCGCCGCCCGAAGTTCGCACCCCTTCCGAAGTGCGCACCGATCCCACGCAGTTCGTCGTGGTCGCGGTGGCCAACCCCGTGACCGGCCGGCCCGCGGCCGTGGGCGGCACCGCCCACGGCTACGGCACCACCACTAACTACCGCATCAGCGCGACGGCCGCCTCGCTGATCCGCGACATCGCGCGCAAACATTCGCTCACGCTGGTGTCCGAGTGGCCGATCGAACAACTGCAGATGCACTGCGTGTTGTTCCGGATTCCGCCGGGCACCACGCGAGAAGCGGTCATCGAGAAGCTGCTGACGGACAAGCGCGTGCTGATAGCCCAGCCGCTCAACGAATTCGAGTCCGCGACCAATGCGGGATCGCCCTTCGACGATCCGTACGCGCGCCTGCAATCCAACGTCAACGCGCTCGACGTGGCCGAGGCGCATGCCTTCAGCAAGGGCGCGGGCATCCGCGTGGCCATCATCGACACCGGGGTCGACACCGAACATCCGGACCTCGCCGGGCGCACGCAGCTCACGCGCAACTACGTCGACAACGACGCCGGCGAATTCCGCAACGACCGCCACGGCACGCAGGTGGCCGGCCTGATCGCCGCCGCCGCCAACAATGGCATCGGCATCGTGGGTGTGGCGCCCGACGTGAAGCTCATGGCCTACAAGGCCTGCTGGCAGCCCACGCCCAGCAGCCCCGGACGCTGCAACTCCTTCACGCTGGCGCAGGCGCTGGCGGACGCATTGGCCGCGAAGGCGCAGGTCATCAACCTGAGCCTGGTCGGTCCGAGCGATCCGCTGCTCGAGGCGCTGGTCGAGAAGGCGATCGCGAGCGGCGTGGTGGTCGTGGGCGCGGTGTCCGAAGATCCGCGCTATCGCTTCCCGGCCAAACTACCGCGCGTGCTGCCGGTCGCCGAGGCCGAGACCTCCGCGGCCGACGGTGACGACGTATTGCGGGCCCCGGCACGCGACATCGTGACGCTGGTGCCCAATGGCCACTACGACTTCGCCTCGGGCAGCTCGCTGGCCACCGCGCAGATCACGGGCGTGGTGGCCCTGCTGCTGGCACGCAACCAGAAGCTCGGAGTCGACAGGCTGCGCACCATGCTGGCCCAGTCCACGCAGAAGCACGACACCACGCGCGGGCCGTTCCTCTCCGTCAATGCCTGCACGGCGGTGGCGCAGCTGGTCAACGGGGCGGTCTGCGGGAAGTAATGGGGACATTCCTCGATTCCTGGCAAACGGGGACGGGCTTGGGATGACGGCGGGCCAGCGGCGGCCACACGCACAGGGTTGAGCTCGCTTTTCGCCGGGCCCTTCGCTGGGCTGTTGGTGCAGCGCTGGACGCCGCCGCGCGTGCCGCCACATTCGGCAATGCGAGCGCTCAGGAAAAGTTGGTCGGTGTGAAGACAACCCTGGCGCGGCTTCGTGCCTGACTAAGTAGCGTACCCGGCCCGCTCACTCAACCCTGCGCATATGTCCGCCGCTGGTCACGGGCTTCCCAAGCCCCTGCCCGTGGGCGGGAAATCGACGCATGTCGCCCACCGTTTGGGAAGAAAGAACCGGGGGCCTGACGCTTCGCAGGCACTTGAGGCTTGAGACTCTCGCCTCACCCCGGGGAATCATTCTTCGCTTCCTGGCAAGTGGGAAAAGCTCACAGATTGAGGGCGAGCGTACGGCGCATGCGCAGGGGTACGCCGAGCGGGCCGGGCTCCTCACCTCGTCAGGCACGAAGCCGCGCCAGGGTTGTCTTCACACCGACCAACTTTTCCTCAACGCTTCCGTTGCCAAACATCGCGGCACGCGCGGCGGCCCTCAACACTCCAACCACAATCCAACGAAGGACGCGGCGAAAAGCGAGCGCATCCCTGCGCGTGCGACGTCCGCTCGCCTTCGACCCGCGAGCCTGTCCCCATTTGCTAGGAATCGAGGAATGTCCCCATTACACCGTGCAGGTGGTCTTGGCCAGCCAGCCCACGACGGCCGACAGCGCCTCGCTGTCGGTGGCGCCCTGGCGCCGCGCCATCTGGTAGACATCCAGCTGCTGGTGTGCGCTGGTGCCGCGCTTGAGGATGGTGCGCGCGTGCTCGGTTTCCGCGAGGCAGCCGAGCGCCACGGCATCGTCCCGGACGATCGACAGCAGCTCCTCGACCAGTTCGTTGAACGGCACCAGCTCGCCGCGCGCGAGGTCGAGCAGGCTGGCGTCGGAACCGAAACGCATGGCGCGCCAGCGATTCTCGGCGATCAGCATGCGCGGGTAGCGGCGCCAGGTCTTGTTCTCGCGGCGCAGCCGGTAAAGCATGCGGACCACGGACAACGTCAGCGCCGCGAGGCAGACGGCGTCGTCCAGTTGCGTGCAGCAATCGAACACGCGCGTCTCGAGCGTGGGATACCTCGAGCTCGGGCGGATGTCCCACCAGATCTTGGTGGTGTCCTCGATGAGGCCGTTGCGTACCAGCGCATCGAGGTGCCGGCGGAACTCCCCGTAGCTGTCGAAGCGGTCGGGCAGTCCGGTGCGCGGCAGCGAGGACAGCAGCATCAGCCGGAACGACTGCATGCCCATGTCCTCGCCTTCCCAGAACGGCGACGAGCACGACAATGCCAGCAGGTGCGGCACGAAGTAGGACAGCTGGTTCATGACGTCGATGCGCAACTCGTCGTCTTCGAGGCCCACGTGCACGTGCATGCCGCAGATCAGCATCCGACGCGCGCCGCCCTGCACTTCGCGTGCGATGTCGGCATAACGTTCGTGGTCGGTGTGCGGCGGCCGGTGGGGCGCGCGGGCGAACGGGTGCGTCGACACGGCCACCGGCGCGATGCCGTAGTTCGCGGAGATCTCGCACACCTTGCGACGCAGGGACCCGAGCTCGCGGCGCATGGCGGCCACCGAGCCGCACACCGAAGTCTTCACCTCGAGCTGGGAACGCAGGAATTCGGGGCTGACCCGCCCGTCGGTCTCGGCGATGCACCGCTGCAGCAGTTCGGGCGGCGGATCGGCGACCAGGTCGCGCGTGGCCAGGTCGACGAGCAGATATTCTTCTTCGAGCCCTAACGTGAACGAGGGCTCGGCATTACCGGGTCTCTGCATGAGCCGCAGTATGCCTCAGAGACTCAGGGTTCAAACACCTCGTCGATGGCGCAGGGCTCGGCGAGATGGAACCCCTGGATGAAGTCCACCCCGATGCTCTTGAGTACCGTCAGCACTTCGGCGTTTTCGACCTTCTCGGCGATCGTGGCCACGTCCATGGCACGGCCGATCTTGGCGATGGCTTCGACCATGCTGCGATCCACGGCATCCGTGGCGACGTGCGTGGCGAACTGACCGTCGATCTTGAGGAAATCCACGGGCAGCGTCTTGAGGTAGACGAACGAGGACACACCGCTGCCGAAGTCATCGAGCGCGAAGCGGCAGCCGCGCGCCTTGAGCTCGCGCATCACGAACGTGGCCTTGGCCAGCGACGCCACGGCCGCGGTCTCGGTGATCTCGAAGCACAGCGCACGAGCCACCTGTTCGCTGCCCAGGCGGGTCATGACGAAGTCGAGGAAGTCCTCGTCGTTGATCGACGTTCCTGAAAGGTTGACGGCCAGAAGAGGCAACCGGGCGGTAGTCCTCAGGCAGTTTTCCAGCAGCTCGATCGCGCGGTTCACCACCCAGCGATCGACCATGACCATCACGTTGTAACGCTCGGCGGCCGGGATGAACTCGCCGGGCGGCACCAGCGTGCCGTCCTCGTCGCGCAGTCGCACCATGAGCTCATAGAAAGGTGTGCCGGAATCCGCCGCGGCAACGTCTCCGCGCTCGGGCGAAGTCGGAAAGATCTGCTGTGCAAAGAGCTCCAGCCGTCCGTCTTCGACGGCGCGTGCGATGCGGCCCACCCACTGCATCTCGCGATGCCGGTTGGTGCCATGGTCGCGCTCGTAAACCTGCACGCGATTGCGCCCACTATCCTTGGCCGCGTAACAGGCGATGTCGGCCGCCGACAGCACGGCCGCGGCACTGGTGGTCTCGCGCGCGATGCGCACCACACCGATGCTCGCCCCCACCGACAGGCTGTTTGCACCCCACAGGAAGCGATACCCGTGGATGGCCTGGCGGATGCTGTCGGCGACACGCTCGGCCTGTTCGAGCGAACAGCGTTCGAGCAGCAGGCCGAACTCGTCACCGCCCAGTCGCGCGATCGTGTCGGAAGCCCGCACGCGCGTCTGCAGCAGACTGGTGATGTC
Source organism: Steroidobacteraceae bacterium (assembly GCA_035279135.1). Lineage (GTDB taxonomy): Bacteria > Pseudomonadota > Gammaproteobacteria > Steroidobacterales > Steroidobacteraceae > CADEED01. The sequence goes on along the minus strand of DATEII010000127.1, from coordinate 8,808 downwards.
GCGCAGCAGCCGGTCGCCCGCGCTGTGGCCGCAGGTGTCGTTGACGATCTTGAACTGGTCGAGGTCCACGTACAGCAGCACGTACTCGACCTCGCCGCGCTGCGCAGAGGTGACCGCGGCCTCGAGCCGCACGTCGAATTCACGCCGGTTGATGAGGCCGGTCAGGGCGTCGTGACTGGCCTGGTACGACAGCGCGCGCTTGAGCCGCCGCTCCTTGGTCACGTCACCGAACACGATCACCGCGCCGATCGCCACGCCCTCGCGGCTGCGGATCGGCGAGGCGGTTTCCTGGATGGCCAGTTCCTCGCCCCGGCGGTTCACGAGCACGTTGCGATCCGACGGCACGGAGGTCTCGCCCGCCAGCAGCACGCGATCCAGCGTGTAGGCCACGGGCTTGCGCGTGGACTCGTCGATGAGCTGCAGCACCTCGCCGATGGCGCGGCCGCGCGCCTCACCGATGGTCCAGCCGGTGAGCCGCTCGGCCACCGGGTTCAGGTAATCGATGCGTGCGTTGGCATCCGTGGTGATCACGGCGTCGCCGATGGACTGCAGCGTGACGTGCGCGCGGTCCTTCTCGGCGTGGATCGCCTGCTCGGCCCGTTTGCGTTCCGTGATGTCCGAAATCGTGCCTTCGTAGCCGACGATGCGGCCCGCACCATCGCGCACGCCGCGCGAATTCTCCAGTGCGACCACCTGCGTGCCATCGCGGCGTCGCAGGATCACTTCCATGGAGCGCACTTCGCCGTCGGTGTCGACGCGCTTCACGAAGTCGGCCCGGTCGGGCGCGCTCCAGTACAACATCACCGAGCTCGGCAGCGCGTACATCTCCTCGGCCGAGTCGTAGCCGAGCATCTTGACCATGGCGCTGTTGACCGAGACCAGGCGGCCATCCCGCGTGCTCTGGTACACGCCCTCGATGACGCCCTCGAACAGGCCGCGGAATTTCGCCTCGCTGGTGCGCAGCGCCTCCTCGGCCAGGTTGCGCTCGATGGCCAGTGCGGCGAGCCGCGTGGCATGTGACTGCAATACCTGTTCGCGGGAGTCCGGCAGTCCCGGCTCGGGGCGGAAGATGGCCACCGAACCTAACAACTTGCCGCTGGCACCCTTGATGGGCATGGACCAGACGGCGCGGAACCCCGAATCGAGCACGACCTGGCGGCGGTCGGCCCAGTGCGCGTCGTTGGCCACGTCGGCCACGAACACGTCGCAGGCCGAGTACACGGCGGCCGCGCAGGAACCCCGCCGCGGCTCGATGGGCGTGCGCTCGAGCACCGCGGCCAGCATCGGCGGCAGTTGCCGGGCAATCGTCAACGCAAAGCAGCTGGCATCGGGTGCGAGCACGGAGATCGTGCAGCGGCACCGCGGGTATACGGCCTGTACCAGCGCCGAGATGACGTCGAGCACCGCGGGCAGGCCGGCGTTCGAGGCCAGCAACGCGAAGAACGCACGCTCGTTCTCCATGATGATTTCGGCGCGCTTGCGCTCCGAGATGTCGGTGATGCTCGCGCGCACCAGCGGGCGCGGGCCGCCGGCCAGGCGCACCAGGCGCACTTCGCAGGGGATGTCGCGACCGGTGGAATCGCGGTGCACCCATTCGAATACCTGGGACTCGCCGGCCACGGCCAGCGCGAGTTGCTGGCGATGCGGCGAGTTGGTCGGCTGACCGTCGGCCTGGAGCTCGGCGCTGACCGCACCCACGTGGCTGGTCAGCAGCTGGTTGCGCGTCATCTTGAACAGGCGCAGCGCCGGTTCGTTGGCCTCGACGAAGCGCCGCGTCTCGGCGTCGATGACGGCGATGGCCTCGGGCGCGTGGTCGACCAGCGAGCGGTAACGCGCCTCGCTGTCGCGCAGCGCCTCCTCGGTGGCGCGCCGCTCGGAGATGTCGCGCAGGCAGATGACGAAGACTTCGTTGCGGCCGTGGCGCGCGCGGCTGATGGAGATTTCCGCGGGGAACGACGTGCCGTCCGCGCGGCGCGCAGTGACCTCGGGGGAGACGCGCCTGCTGCGCAGCGTGTCGCCCGCGCCGGCCAGCCGGTCGAGTGCGGCCGCGATGGACGCATCGTTGCCGGCCCCGGGTGCCAGGGCCGGCACCAGATGATCGATGCGCATGCCTAACAACTCCGCCGGCGGATAACCGAACACGCGCTCGCTCATCGGGTTGGCGCGGTCGATGATGCCTTCGACGTTGGCGGTCAGCACCACGTCCTTGATGTGATCGAGGATGACCTGCAGCTGCGCCGCGCCCTGCTCGGCGATCTCGACGCCCAGCGAGCGCGCCTCGTCGGACATGAGCTGCATGGAGCGCACCATGGCGCGACGCTCGTCGTCCACGGTGTCGTAGTAACGGCTCAGCATCTCCAGCAGCTCGTGCGCGCTCACGCGCCCGCCGCTCACGCGCGCACGCAGCTCGCGCAGCTGGGCCTGCAGCAGCGGATGCAGCCGCCGCATCGAGTAGTCATTGACGTCCATGCGCCCGGCCGCCGACGCGTTGTCGCGCAGGGCCGGGGCCGCGTCAGTGTCCTGGGAAGGTGTGCCTTCCGCCTGTTTTGACATAACCACGCAATCTCGAACCAAATTGCATGATATGTCCGGTCGGGCGGTCGACCCGTGACACGGCTCGCAAATGGAGCTCAGTTCGTGGCGGGAGCTGGCGGAGTTTCGGCGGGAGCCGCGGGGGTAGCGCTACCCGCAGGCGCGACGATTACGGGAATGGAGAAGATGCGCGACACGGAACCTGAGCTGTCCTCGGTCTCGAGGTTGGCGGTGACCATGTAGACACCCTCTTTCTTCGGCATGAGCACCAGCTTGTGATCGAGCGAGGTCTCCGTCTTGACGTCGGCGACGGGCTGCAGCAGGTCACCGGAGATCAGCGTGAGGCCATCGCCCTGCGTGTAGAACCGCGCCTGCAGCGAGGTGAAGTCCTGGTGCGGCACGATGGCGATGTCGACGGGCAGAGCGGTATCGATGGTCGGTGCATTGCCGAGCGTGAAATACACACCGATGACCGTCGAAGACTTGCCCGCCGATACGGCCGCGACCATGTTGTCGCCCACCGTGGCCTTCTTCGGGGCCTTGGTCGCCGTCTGCGTGGTTCCGCCCGACTTCTCCGGCGCGTCATCGCCGCAGGCCGCAAGCATCAGCCCGGCCAGCAGCAGAACTATCCACCCGTAGCGAGACCCGGTTTCCGTCATTCGAGCAGCCCTCCGCTTCTGACTATCGCGCAAGGATGGGGGGATCGTCCATCGCGGCGAGCTGTTCGAACAGGTCCGCGATGTGCCGCTCCCAGTAACGCGCCTCGGCGAACCAGGGGAAGGCACGCGGAAATGCCGGGTCGCCCCAGCGATGCGCGATCCAGGCCGCGTGATGCAGTATGCGCAGACTGCGCAGGGATTCGACCAGCGTGAGCTCGGCGTAATCGAACTCACCAAACAACTCGTAACCTTCCATGAGCGCGGCCCAGGCCGACTGCTGGCTGGCCGCGTCACCCGCCAGGAACATCCACAGGTCCTGGATGCGCGGCCCGGACATGCAATCGTCGAGGTCGACGAACAGCGGACCCTGCTCGCGCCACAGGATGTTGCCGCCGTGGCAATCGCCGTGGATGCGCAAGCCAGGCAGTCTGCCGAAGGCGTCGAAAGACTGTCGGACTCGTCTTATTACCTGTTCGCTGACGCGCGCATATTGTTCGGCCAGCGCCTCGGGTACAAAGCCGCTGTCGATGACCTGCCTTCGCGCCTGCTCCCCGAATCGTTCGACACCGAACGCAGGCCGATGTGCGAATCGCGACGTCGCTCCCACGGCATGAACCCGCGCCAGGGTGCGGCCTAGCAAAGTGAGCGTGGCATTGTCGTCGAGTTCGGGCGCGCGGCCCGCGAGATAAGGAAACGCGGCGAAGCGCAGGCGTTGATGCACAAACAAACTCTGGCCATCCCGCTGGATGGGCACGGCCACCGGCAACTCGGTGTCCGCGAGCTCGAAAGTGAACTCGTGTTCCTCGGCGATCTGGGCATCGGTCCAGCGCGCGGGCCGGTAGAACTTCAGCACCCAGAGCGCGCCGTCCTCGTCGCCCAGTTGATAGACACGATTTTCGTAGCTGTTGAGCGCAAACAGCCGGCCGGAAGGCTCGAGGCCGATGCTCTCGGCAGCCGCGAATACTGCGCCCGGATGCAGGTTGTCGAAGGGCGCCGGTGCAGAATCGATCACAGTCACCTGCGCACATTAATGTAAAATCCCCAACGCTAGAACCCTGGACTCCCCATGAAGGAACGATCTTCCGTACTCGTGACCGGTGGCGCCGGATACATCGGCAGCCACACTCTCCTGCAACTGACCTCGCGCGGCGAAAAGGTGGTGGTGCTCGATGACCTATCCACCGGGTTCCGCCAGGCCGTCCGGGACGTGCCGCTCGTGGTCGGCAACGTCGGCGACCGCCCGCTGGTCGACCGGCTGCTGGCCGAGCACCGCGTGGACACCATCATCCACTTCGCGGCCCACACCATCGTGCCGGAATCGGTCTCGAACCCGCTCAAGTACTACGGCAACAACACCTGCGCGACGCGTTCGCTGCTCGAGGCCGCGACGCAGGCCGGCGTGAAGAATTTCGTGTTCTCGTCCACCGCCGCCGTGTACGGCATTCCCTCGAGTGGCCTGGCATCCGAGGAGACGCAGACCCAGCCCATCAATGCCTACGGCACCTCGAAGCTCATGTCCGAGTGGATGCTGCGTGACGTTTGTGCCGCCACGCCGATGCGTTACGTGGCGCTGCGTTATTTCAATGTCGCCGGTTCCGACACCCAGGGCCGCATCGGCCAGTCGACGCGCGCGGCCACGCTGCTGGTGAAGGTGGCCTGCGAAGTCGCGGTGGGCAAGCGGCCGCACCTGTCGGTGTTCGGCACCGACTACCCGACCCCCGATGGCACCGGCGTGCGCGACTACATCCACGTCGAAGACCTGGCCACGGCGCACGTCAATGCCCTCACCTACCTGCGCGAGGGTGGCGGGTCGCTGGTCGCCAACTGCGGCTACGGGCACGGGTACAGCGTGCGCGAGGTGATCTCGAGCGTCGAGAAGATCGCCGGCATCAAGCTCAACGTGCGTGAAGAACCGCGCCGCGCCGGGGATCCGCCGTCGCTGGTCGCGCGCGTCGAGAAGGTGCGCCGAGAGCTCGGCTGGTCTCCCCGCCTCGACGACATCGACATGATCGTGCGCAGCTCGCTCGAATGGGAGCGACGCCTGCAACGTGAACCCTGGTAGCTAGTCATGGAGCGGCATGCGTTGGGCGCGACCTAAATCCCTGACCGGCCTCATGCTGCTGGGACTGGCGTTCATCGCCGTCCCGCTGCTCTTCTCGGTGGTCGACGCGGTCATCCAGATCCGCCGCCTGGCCGCCACCAGCGAGGAGCTGGTGCAGGAAGGCGTGCAGAGTGCACGCCTGTCGACCACCATGTATGCCGACATCGCCTCGCTCCAGCGCACCGTGCGCTTGTACCAGGTGCTCGGCGACGTGCGCCTGCTCGAGACCTACCGCACCAACGACCAGCGCCTGGCCGCCACGCGCACCCAGCTCGCCACGCTGCTCACCGACGAGCCCACGCGCCGCGGACTCGAGGACTTCGCCTCCCTGCACAACGAGATCTCGAGCGCCGTGGGCGCGACGCCGCCCGGCAGCACGGCCTTCGCCACCATCCTGACGCGCATCGACCGGCTGGGCGACCTCGCCAGCGCCATCGCGTTGTCCGGCAACCGCCAGATCGACGCGCGCCTCGAGGCCCTGCAACAGCAGACCACGAGCACTCAGAAGCGGCTGTTCTGGCAGTCCGCGTTGCTGGTGCCGTTCACGCTGGTGGCCATCCTGTCGCTGACCCTGTCCATCGGCCGCCCGCTGCGCGCCATCGACCGCGCCATCAGCGAGCTGGGCCGCGGCACCTTCTCGCGTTCCATCGAAGTCTCCGGTCCGCGCGACCTCGAACGGCTCGGCGCCCAGCTCGAGTGGCTGCGGCTGCGCCTGCTGGACCTTGCCCAGGAGCGCAACCGCTTCCTGCGCCACATGTCGCACGAGCTCAAGACACCCCTGGCCAACATCCGCGAAGGTGCGGAACTGCTCATGGACGGCGCGGTCGGCCCGCTCGACAATTCCCAGCGCGAAGTCGTGGCCATCCTGCGCGACAACGGCATCAAGCTGCACCGGTTGATCGAAAACCTGTTGTCTTTCAGTGCCTGGCAGAAGGAAAGCGTCGGGCTGGACCTCACGGAATTCCGGCTTCGCCCGCTGGTCAAACAAGTTCTCGAAGCCCAGCAACTCACGGTAGTCTCACAACGCGTCCGGCTCGAGGTGAAGGTCGACGACCTGACTCTGCGTGCGGATCGCGGCAAACTACGCCTCATCATCGAAAACCTGCTGTCGAATGCCATCAAGTACTCGCCCAAGGGCGGAACCGTCTATCTACATGCCTCCAAACAGGATACCCAGCTCGTGATCGACGTCGCCGACGTGGGTGCCGGTATCCCGCAGGAAGAACGCGCGCGCGTGTTCGACGCCTTCTACACGGGCCGTCCGCCCGCCGGCGTGCAGGTCAAGGGCACGGGCATCGGTCTTTCCGTGGTGCTCGAGTTCGTGAACGCGCATGGTGGCACCATCGAGATCGTCGACGGCGAATACCCCGGAGCCCATTTCCGAATCCGCATGCCCCTGTTGTCAGCCACCAATCCCGTCCGGACCACCGCGCATGCGGCATAAGCTTTCCGTCTTCTGCCTTTGCCTCCTGGTCACGGGCTGCACCTCGAGTCTCGGCGCCAAGCGCGAGCCGGCGCTGCCGTCCGTGGATCGCAGCACCACGGAATCCACCGTGCTTTCAGGGTACCTGGACCTCTGCCTGAGACTGGCGCGCGGTTCACCGGCCGAGCAGGCCGAGATCCTCGCCACGGCTAACAACGATTACACCGCGGCGCCGACGCCGAGCCGCGTGCTGCGTTATGCCATGGTGCTGTCGACGCCCGGACATTCGGGTTATGACCCTGTCGTTGCCCAGCGACTTTTGCACGAAGTGCTCGCCAACCCCGAGACTTTGCTTCCTGCGGAACGTGCTCTCGCGTTCCTGCAGCTGCAGCAGGTCGAACGTCAGCAGACGCTCCAGGCGGACGTACGCCGGTTGCAGCAGGGTGCCGAGCGCAACACGAACGATCGTATCGCGCAATTGACCCGGCGACTGACTACCGAGAGCGAGGAAAATGCCCGTCTCAAGAAGTTGCTCGCCGAAGCGCAGGCCAAGCTGGATGCCATCGCGAACATCGAACGCTCGTCGAACAACGGGCGCCAGACGCAACCGGAGGGACGGAAGCCCTAGAGGTTTCTGATGCAAGCCGCCATGCAACTCGCAACACCCCATTCCACCAAGCGCAAGGCCCGCATTCTCGTGGTCGATGACGACCCGGGCCTGCTGCGGCTGCTCACCATCCGCCTGCGCGCGGAAAATTACGAAGTCGAGGCCGTGGAAAGCGCCGCGCTGGCGCTCGCCGCCACCAGCCGCTTCCGGCCGGAGCTCGTGATCACCGACCTGCGCATGGACCAGATGGACGGCATCGGGTTGCTCAAGGAGCTCCAGTCCCGATATCCCGGCCTCAAGGTCATCATCCTCACGGCGCACGGCACCATCCCGGATGCCGTGCACGCCACGCAGCTGGGCGCCTTCGGCTTCCTGACCAAGCCGGTCGACAAGCAGGAGCTGCTGGACCAGGTGCAGAAGGCGCTGAAGATTTCCGGCTTCGTCGATTCGGACGAGGACTGGCGCGCCGAGATCATCACGCGCTCCTCGCTGGTCGAGGAGAAGCTCTCGCAGGCGCACATGGTGGCCGGCACCGACGCGCGCGTGCTGATCACGGGTGAATCGGGCACGGGCAAGGAGCTGCTGGCGAAGGCCATCCACAACGCCAGCCCGCGGCGCGCCAAGCCATTCGTCGCGATCAACTGCTCCGCGATGGCCGAGAACCTGCTCGAGTCCGAGCTGTTCGGTCACATCAAGGGTTCGTTCACGGGCGCGGTGCGCGATCACCAGGGCCTGTTCCAGGCCGCCGACGGCGGCACGCTGCTGCTCGACGAGATCGGCGACATGCCGATGCGCCTGCAGGTCAAGCTGCTGCGCGTCCTGCAGGAGAACAACATCCGCCCGATCGGCGCCACGGACGCGATCCCGGTGAACGTGCGCGTGATCTCGGCGACCCATCGCGACCTGCAGCAGTTGATGATGAGCGGCCAGTTCCGCGAGGACCTCTATTACCGGCTCAACGTCGTGCACATCGAAATGCCGCCGCTGAACCGCCGACGCGAGGACATCCCGCTGCTGGTGTCGCACTTCCTCGCCCAGATCAGCAACGAGAGCGGCGTGCGCAAGATCTATGCGCCCGAGGCCGTCGAACTCCTCGCCACCGCCGACTGGCCGGGCAACATCCGCCAGCTCGCGAACGTGGTGCGGCAGAACGTGGCGCTCTCGCAGACGCCCATCATCCCGGTGGAGCTGGTGCAGCAATCGCTCGGCGGCACGCAGAGCAAGCTGCCTTCGTTCGACGAGGCGCGTGACGAATTCACGCGGTCCTATCTATCGCAGATCCTGCAGATCACCGGTGGAAACGTGAGCCAGGCCGCGCGCCTCGCGAAGCGCAACCGCACCGACTTCTACAAGCTGCTGTCGCGCCACCAGCTCACGCCCGAGGATTTCAAGGGTCGCTGAAGCCGAAACCCGCGCCCGGCGTCGGGCGCCGACCGGGATGCTTCACGTCACTGCTGCGCGGCGTCGCCGCCAAACTGCGGCGGCA
>DATEII010000126.1:0-11339 GCA_035279135.1 Steroidobacteraceae bacterium | reverse complement strand
GAGCTCCTGCCCGGCGCGTCCGAAGATGTCGAGTGCGGCGGAGTCGCCGAGCGCCGCGGCCTTGGCCACGAGGGGTGAGAGCTGCGCGAGCTCGCCGCGCGAGCGGGCGCCAGGTCCATACACCTGGGCACAGAGATCCAGGTCATTCTCGAGGCTCAGCGATTCGTTGATGAGTGCGTGCAGCGGCCCGCGCGGCAGGCGCCCGTCACTCATGCGCGAATAGGCATTGAGTCCCTGCATCGCGATCCAGTACGCGGAGCCTTCATCGGAGAATGCCTCTCCCCAGCCGCCGGCTCGCGCCGCGCGGCCGCGTCGCTGGCCGTAGCCGATCGAGCCCGTCCCCGCGACGATGTTGATGCCGTCTTCGGCCCCCAGCGAACCTGCCCAGCCACACACCATGTCGTTGTCGCAGGTGTAGCGCTCGTGGCCGAGGATGGTGGCGGGCAGGGCGCGCAAGACGGGTGTCGCCTGGTTGTCCTCGCCGTATGCGGGCAAGCCGAAGAACGCATGCGCGATCTGCGAAGCGTCGATGCCCGCACGTGACAGCACTTGCACCACGCCTTCGGCGAGCACATCGCCGACCCCGTCGAGCCCGACGTCCGGGTGATAACTCGTGCCGAGCTGCACTTCGGCCACGAGCTTGCGCTGGCTCATCAGCGCGAAGCGGGTCTTGGTTCCTCCGCCGTCGACGCCGAGGAAATAGGGCTCGCTCATTTCACGAGCGGATAGAGTCGAACGCCCTGGACGACGCGATTCACGGTGCCTTCCTTGTTGGGGTTGTCCGGTGACAACCCGAGAGTACGCGATTGGTGGAAGGCATAGAGCTGCGCGAACGCGATGTACGCCCACAGCAGCTCGACGTCGGCCGCGTCGGCCATGCCGGGCACGTGGACCGTGTCGCGCGCCACTTCCGGGCGCGGTCGCGGCGTGAGCTCGATGACCCGCGCGGCGCGCGCGTCGCGCCGCAGCTCATCGAGCAGGTCATGATCGTACTTGCGCGTGAGGGGATCGTTGGACACGAAGCCGATGACCAGCGTGCGCCCGTTGATGAACGTCTTGGGCCCGTGGCGAAACCCGAGCGGCGAGTCGAAGCAGGTCGCGACGGTGCCGTTGGTCAGCTCGCCGAGCTTGAGCGTGGCCTCGCGCGCGAGACCCTGGAAGGGTCCGCTGCCGAGATACACCACGCGTTCGTACTGCGCGCGCGCCAGCTCCTGCGCCACGTGGTGCGAATCTTGGAGAACACGCCGCATCGCCTGCGCGATGGCGCCGACGCGATGATCGAAGGCACCCGGCTTGCTGAACGCGACCAGCGTCGCGTACATCATGCAGGTGAAGCTCGAGGTCATCGCGAAACTCACGTCGTGAGTCTCCTCGGGCAGCAGCAGCGTCATCGCCTGGCGCACGCGCGCGCTGGTCAGCGCGCCTTCACGATTGCAGGTCACGACCAGGTGCCGCACGTCCCGGACCAGCGATTCGGCCAGCGACACGGCCTGCAGGCTTTCGGGGCTGTTGCCCGATCGGCCGAACGACACCAGCAGCAACGGCTGGTCGGCGTGCAGGTGCAGCTCGGGGCAGCTCACGATGTCGGTGGTGGGAACGGCGTCGACGCGCGCGGCCAGCTGCCGGTCCAGCACCGCGGCCAGGCATTGTCCGATGTAGGCCGAGGTGCCCGCGCCCGTGAGGATCACTCGCGCGAGCGGGTTCTCGGCGATCGGCGCGATGAACTTCTGCAACTCCGCCTGCAATGCCGCCAGCTGTTGATGGGTACGCTGCAGCATCTGCGGCTGCTGTTCGATCTCGCGCGCAGTCCACAACGCTCCCGCCCGGGACAGTTCGTCCACGCGCAGGTTCAGGTGCTCGAGTTTCTCAGTGGGTGTGGCAGGCATGATGGTAGTCGTCGAGAACGGCGCCGACGTGCGCCATGGCAAGCGAAAGGGGACCACGCGTCGCGGCGCCTTCACGCACCGCGTGCAGCGCGCGCGGCAGGTGCTGGCTCAGCAGCGAGATGGGCGCGGGCACGGCTTCGAGGTTCTGGAACAGCTTCACGCGCGCCGCCTCGATGACGGGGTCCGGCCAGTAGTACCGCACGCGGTCGCTGAGCGAGTACTGCAGGTCCACGGTGAGGGGTTTGCCCACGCTGTGGTAGTACTTCTGCCAGTACTTCGGCCGCTCGCGCATGCGCTCGAGCACCACGTCGCGCAGGCGCGCCTGCTGGTGGTCGGGCGTGATTTCCTGGTCGATGGCGTCGAGCGCCCACAACGCCTCGCGCATCGCGAACGTGAGTCCGGGGCCCACCTTGAGGATCGCGAAGTGGTCCTGCACGAGTGCATGGAGCGCATCGCGGGTCTGGTAATCCGTGGAGTGCGCCTCGTACACCATGCCGGGCACCGTGCTGATCGCGTGGCTCAGGGCGCGTGCCTCGCTGGGGTCATAGTCGATGACGTTGTGATGATCGAACTCGACGCCCGGTTGTACCACGGACGCGATCACGCGGCTCCACGCGGATTCGAGTCCCGCGGCCTCGAAGGCCTTGCGATGCGCCTCGATGGTCGCGAGCGCGGCCTTGGGCGTCGTGACTGCGAGGCCCTCGATGGACTCGGTGGCGCCACCCGGCACGGGCACTTCGGTGCCGATCACGTACACGGGCAAACTACCCGAGCCCTGCGCATGCGCTTCCGCGGCGCGCGCCAGGCGAACCGCGCGCCGCACGATCTCCGCTTCGGGCAGCGGCGTGGGATCGCCCGCGCAGGACATGGAGCAATCGAGATGGATCTTGCGGAAGCCGGCCGAAATATAGGCGGCGACCATCACTTCGGCCTTGGCCATGGCGGCTTCAGGGGGGAGGCTCGTCCACGGATTCGGACCCAGATGGTCGCCACCCAGAACGATGCGCGCGGCATCGAAACCGACGCGGCTCGCGATGCCGCGCACGAATTCCACGAAGTCGGCCGGCGTCATGCCGGTGTAGCCACCATCCTGGTTGACCTGGTTGCAGGTGGCCTCGAACAACACGAGCTCATCGCCGTGCTGGAGCGCATGGCGCAGCGAAGCCTCGATGACGATGGGATGCGCGCAGCAGATGGATGTGAGGCCCAGGGCATGGCCCTGGCGGTGGCGCGCGATGACGTCGAGCAGCGCCTTCATGCGCGCGACTCCTTGACTGCCGGACGTTCGGGCTCGATGACCAGCAGCAGTGAAGCCACCAGCGCCAGCGCGAGTCCGAGGATCTTGAGCGGGCCGGGCACCGCACCTGCGAACACCAGCGCGAGCACCGCGGTGACCAGCGGCGCGCCGGCGTTGGTCAGCGGAGCCACCACGATGGCCTTGCCGTACCGGAACGCGTACACCAGCGTGAGCGCGCCGACCGCGTTCAGTAGTTGGATGCCCGCCGTCATCCAGGGGCCGTCCCAGCCCGTGTTCACGGGCTGACTGAAGTCCGTCCACGCCCAGGCGACGGGCGCAAGCACGAGGCCGCCCACCATCATGTAGAAGAAGATGCTCTCGGCACTCACCGTGTCATTGGCCAGCTTCATGAAATAGGCCTGCACACCCCACGCGGCCATGATCAGCAGCGCGAGTGCGAACCAGCCGAGACCGCCCTGCCCGGAAATCGAACCATCGCCCTGGCCGAACGAGAAATCGAACAGCGGCAGCGCCGCGAGCGCCAGCACGATGCCGAGCGCGCCGAGCTTGCCGGTGCGCTCGCGCAGCATCACGAACGACAGCGCGATGGTGATGGCCGGCGACAGCGAGATGATCGGGAAGATGAAGTAGGCAGGTCCGAGGGTCAGCGCCTTGAACAGCAACATCTGCCCGCCGGCGCCCAACAACCCGATGGTGAGGCCGTAAGTGATGGCGCGCGCCGAGACGTCGAGCTTCCAGCCATTCCTCGCGAGCACGAACACGGCCGGCGGAATCATGGTGAGCGCCCAGACGCAGTACACCAGCGTGTCCGGAAAACCGTGTTGCGACGAGAGCCCCGCGAGTGCGCCCCACACACCCCACAGGACCACGGTGACCAGCGCGTAGATCACCCAGGCGCGACGTGTACCCGTGACCGTCATGCGCGCTCGGGCGTGGCCTTGATCAGCAGGAAGCGCTCGAACCGGGCGCTTATCACGTTCGATTGCGCATCGACGCTGCCGAGGTCGACGTCGTTGAACAGATCGTGCGCGCGGTAATTGCCCGCGCCGAGGCCGCGCAGCGGGAGCTTTCCATCCCAATGGTCGGCGTAAAACGCGTAGTACATCGCGCCGTCCTTCGAGATGGCGTGCGCCTCGGGCTTGTCGAAGCCGATGTCGTACAAACTACCCAGGTATTCGCCCTTGGGCAGCATGTGCTGCTTGTAGATGCCGACCCACTTGCGCCACAACGCTTCCTTTTCCGGTGTGAGCACGTATCCGCCGGGCGGCAGCGATTCCACCGGATGCTCGGTGTCCTTCGGCCAGGTGAACTTGGTGGAGATCACCGCGCCGACGCCGACGCTGGATGCAAAGTCGTCGCCGTGATCCGAGAGCTCCACGTGGTCGCCGGCGAAACTGCTGCCATGTCCGCTGATGGCCTTGAAGGTCTTGCCCTTGCTGCGGACCTGCCAGCTCGAGAGCGGATCCGAGGAGGGGTACTGATCCGTGGCCGGCAAATTGTGGAAGTCGAACACCGTGCCGCAGGGACAGAGCTCCACCACGGCATTCGGGTTGGCTTCGCGTGCCGCCTGGTGGATCGCCTTCCAGAAGTCGCCCAACTTCTCGACCGACTCGGTGGGATGCGAATGCTCGTGCGCCTTGTTGTAGCAGGGCGCCACGGAATTCAGGTGTTGGCCGTCGAGCTTGAGCCCCTCGTAGCCCCAGTCGCCGATGATCTTCTTCGTCAGCGCGACGTAGTAGTCCACGGTGGGTTGATAGGCGGGGCATTGCGTGAGTGCGTTCCACCAGCTGACTTTCTGGAACGAGCCCCACTGGTCGAGCAGCAGCATGTCGGCGTGGTCGTGCAGCACATCGCTGCCCGGATCCGCAGCCAGCGGCGCGATCCACAGGCGGGGCTTCAGGCCCTGCGCGCGGATGGCTTTCACGAAGGCGCGCATGTCCTCGTCGCCGCGCGGGAACTTGCGCTTGTCGATGTACCAGTCGCCCTCGTTGTTCTGCCAGCCGTCGTCGAGCACGGCCCATTCGAAGCCGAGCTCGCGCACCTTGGGTAGCGTGGCGACGATCTGCTCGACGGTGAATTCGCGTTCGTATCCCCACGCGCACCACACCGGCGCGAACGCGGATTCGGGTGCCTTCGGCGCCTTGACGCCTTCCTGCTCGAGGAACAGGCGGTACTGCGTGAGCGGCGCGAAATGATCACCGCTGTGGGCGACCAGGAAGGTGCGATCCGTGGACAAGGTCTGGCCGGGCTCGAGCTTCGCGGGCAGCAGACCTTCGACGGCAATGCTGGCGCCCTTGGCGGTCTTGCGCACGGGCAGGTCGAGCAGCCTGGGCTCCGGTTCGACGTGACCGACCGCGAGACCCACATCGCGACGCCAGATGTTGGCCATCGGGATGCCGCCGCCGTAATCCGAGGCCGCCATGGCGAGCGTGTTGCGCTGGTCGAAACCCGCCTTGAGCGGCTGCACCCAGTCGCGCCGGTCTTCATGCGTGGCGCCCGAAAAGCTCCAGAAGCCTCCCGGTGCATCGGCCAGTTCGTGCGCCGCGTTTCGCCAGCCCGCGAGTTCCAAAGCCTGCGGCCCACTGTTCCGGTAGTGGACCTGTAACACTGCGAGCCCTGGCAATTGCTCGAAAAAAGTCACTTCGACGCGCTTCTCGATGCCCTCCGCGGATTTGCCCGTGATGACGTGACGGCGCCCTGCGCCGTGGCGCGGATCCTTGAAGTCCTCGTGGGTATGGCCCGTGGACGCGAACGTATCGATGGCGCGCTTCTCCAGCAGCAGCGATTCGCTGGCCTGGAAAGGTGTGAGTGGCTTGCCGCGCAGGAGCACGCGGGTGCGCAACGAGCTGTCGAAGAGGAGCGCGAGCGTGTCGTCCGCGGCGGCTTCGCCGGCCGGCGCCGCCCCGAGGGCACGTTCGGCCCACGGAAACGAAGCCAAAGCGAAACTTCCGGACAGGATCTTCAGCGCGTTTCGGCGTCCTGGTTGAAACATGGGAAGGGCTTCCGGAGGGACTGGCCAGCATTCTGAGTCAGGGAAACTGTTGATGCAATAGTTTTGTTGCGATATGTTCCAGTTAAGTTTCGTTATATAGCAGGCCACCCATGAAGCTCTTTTCCCCGTCGCTGGTCGCCGGTGTGTTTTTCCTGCTGTCGGCCTGCGGTTCGAAGGACCCGGAGCGCGCGCCGCCCGTGCCCGCCGCCGAGGCTGCCCAGCCCGCGGCGGCTACCTATTCAATGGACGACTTCGCCACGGTGCGCAAGTTCGATGCGCACGTGCACATCAATGTCCTCGACTCCACGTTCCTCGAGCAGGCGCGCGCGGACAACTTCGAGGTCATGGCGATCAATGTCGACTATCCGGATTTTCCGAAGCTCGCCGACCAGCGCGCCGCGGCGCTCGTGCAGGTGAAGGCGGACCCGGCGCGCGTGCACTGGGCGACGACGTTCTCCGTGAAAGGCTTCGAGAAGAAGGACTGGCTGCCCAGGGTGAAGGCGCAGCTCGATGCCGACGCGAAGCAGGGCGCCAAGGCCGTGAAGATCTGGAAGAACGTGGGCATGGCCGAGAAGGATTCGAGCGGCAAGCTGATCTTCCTCGATAACCCGGCGTTCTCACCGGTCGCCGATGAAGTTCAGCGGCTCGGGCTCACGCTGATCGGCCACCAGGCCGAGCCTTACAACTGCTGGCTGCCGCTCGACCAGATGAGCACGGACAACGACCGCGAGTATTTCAAGGAACACCCGCAGTACCACATGTACCTGCATCCCGAGATGCCGAGCTACGAGGACCAGATCGGGCACCGCGACAACTTCGTCGCCGCGCATCCGCAGATGCGATTCGTGGGTGCGCACCTCGGCAGCCTCGAGTACGACGTGGACCGGATCGCGGCGTTCCTCGACCGCTTCCCCAATGCGAACGTCGACATGGCCGCGCGCATGAGCCAGGTGCAGTACCAGTCCGTGCGCGACTACGACAAGGTGCGGAATTTCTTCATCAAGTACCAGGACCGGCTGCTCTACGGCACGGACCTCACGCTGAACCCGGGCGAGGCGGGCACCGACGAGCAAAAGGCGGAATTCAAGCGTTCGGCGCACCAGTTCTGGATCGACGACTGGCGTTACCTCGCCACGCCCGAGAGCCGGCGCGTGGAGATGATCAAGGCGGATGTGCCGGGCCTCGCGTTACCGCGCGACGTGATCGACAAGATCTACTACTCGAACGCCGTGCGCGCCTTCGCGCTGTCCGGAAGTTAGAGCGGCTCAGGCCTGCTGGACGTCCACGCCCAGCTGCTGGACGGCCTGCACGATTTCCTCGGGCGCGTCCTTGTCGGTGATCAGCGTGTCGAGCTCCGCCACCGCGATGATCCGGTGCAGGCAGACCTTGCCGACCTTCGAGCTGTCGGTGATGGCGATGACCGTGCCGGCGTTCTCGACCATCTTGCGGTTGAGCATGGCTTCGGGCTCGAAGTGCGTGGTGATGCCGCGCTCGAGGTCGAATCCGTCCACGCCGAGGAACAACTTGTCCACGTGCAACGCGTTCAGCGCTTCCACCGTGAGGCCGCCGTAGAACGACATGCTCTTGCGCCGCAGCTCACCGCCCAGCATCACGATGTTGATGTTGCTCTTGGGGGCGAGCGAGGACAGCACGCCGAAGTCGTTGGTGACCACCGTGACCTCGACATTGGGCAGCGCCTCCGCGAGCTGGATGCCCGTGGTGCCCGAATCGATGACGATGGTGTCGCCGGGTTTCACGAGCGCCGCGGCACGCTGGCCGATGCGGCGTTTCTCGTCGAGGTGCGACGTGCGCTTGGCCTCGTAGGGAGCCTCGGCGGCCGCGCCGCCCACCACCTTGCTGTCGATCGCGCCGCCGTACGCGCGCGCCATGACGCCACGATCCGAGAGGAAGCGCAGGTCCTTGCGGACGGTCTGCATGCTGACCCCGAAGCGTTTGGCGAGCGAGGTGACCTGGACACTGCCGTGCTCGCGAACGAGTTCGCTGATCTGCAGGCGGCGCTGGCTGGTATCGCGGGTTGCGGGCATGGGTTACGGACTCCTCCTGTAAGCAGCATGCAGCATTTCGTTTAATTTCGCTATTGATGCAAAACGAAACTTGTACTAGGCTGAGTTTCGTTTCATTGCGAAACCTTTCGGGGAGTCACTCATGAACGGGCGCCTGACCAAATCACTTCTCTCGCAGGGCATCGCCCTCGCATTGCTAGGCCCCGGCGCCGCGTGGGCGCAGGCCCAACCCCAGGATCCGGGTAGTGAGACGTCCGACGATCTGCAGACCGTCATCGTCTCCGGCGTGCGCGCCAGCCTGGGCCGCTCGGTCGAGCTCAAGCGCGAGGCGGGCACGGTGCAGGACTCGATCAGCGCGGTCGAGCTCGGAAAATTCCCGGACGACAACGTCGCCGACTCGCTGAGCCACATCACCGGCGTCGCGATCTCGCGCACCGCGGGCGGCGAGGGCCAGAAGGTCAGCGTGCGCGGCCTGGGCCCCGAGTACACCCTCACTACTTTCAATGAACGCATCCTCGCCACCGACGGCGCGGGTCGCGACTTTGCTTACGACGTGCTGCCCGCCGACGTCATCAGCGGCGCCGACGTGGTCAAGGGTGCGCAGGCCTCGTTGTCCGAAGGCGCGATCGGCGGCCTCATCAACCTGCGCTCCGCCAGCCCGTACGACCAGACCGGCCAGCACGGCGTGGCGCGCCTCGAAGGCGACCGCAATTTCATGTCCGATCTCGACGGCTACAAGTTCTCGGGCGTGTACACCAACACCTTTGCCGACGACACCTTGGGCGTGCTGGTGGGCGTGGTCTTTGCCGAGCGCAAGGACCGCACCGATATCGCCGGCAACGACGGCGGCTGGACGCGTAACCCCGATCCGAACGACGAGAGCTGGCTGTACGGCAATGCCTGGGGCGGCAACATCGATCCGAACGGCAACGGGGAGCTCGACGAAGACGAATACGGTCTGATCGGCCCTGGCCAGTTCCGCGTCGGCTCCGTGCTCGAGGAGAAGAAGCGCCGCGCCTTCACCGCCAAGCTCGAATGGCGCCCGACCGAGAATGTGAAGATCGTGGCCGACGGGCTCAAGACGCGGCTCGATTCCCCGCAGGTGGGCTACCAGCAGTCTTACTACCCGCTGTTCGCGCCGGGCCGCTGGAGCGACATCAGCATCGAGGATGGCATCGTCACCGGCTTCGGCATGGACAACGCCGATCCGGAGCTCGCGTTGAATCCCGAGCTGCTGAACGTCACCGAACATCGCGTGGTCGACACGGACCTGTACGGCATCAACGGCGAGTGGGACGTGAACGATGCGTTCAAGCTCAGCGCCGACGTGTATCGCTCCACGTCCCAGCGCCACTCGGGTGGACAGGACACCTACGTGGTGCTGCGCATGAACCAGCCCAACGTGAGCCACATTGGTCTCGGTGGCGACGCCGTGCCCGATGTCAGCGTGGCATTCAACGACGGCCGCGACTGGGTCGACGGTCTCGCCGGCGGCCAGTTCGGGAATCAGGACTTCAACACTCACTACATGGAGCTGCGCGGCGACAACATCGAGGACGAGATCAACGGCGCCTCGCTGGGCGGCAGCTACAGTCTCGAGAAGTTCGGCGTGCGCGCGCTCAAGTTCGGCGTGGTCGCCACCAGGCGCGAGAAGCTGCGTGACCTCGTGAACAACACCTTGAATGGCGGTGCCGATTACTACTCGGGCGAAAACGCCATCAATGTCGGTGCTCTCGACGGCGACGTGATCTCGCACTCGTTCAGCCTGCCCAACTTCATGGACGACGTGGGCTCGCAGTTCCCGCGCACCTTCCTCGCCTTCGACGTGCCCACCTACCTCGCTGCGCTCGAGGCCTACAACGGCCACGCGCGGCCCGATGGCGGCGTCTACGATTTCGCCAACGCGGCCCCGCAGTGGAATCCGCTCGAGAGTTACCGTGTCAGCGAGAAGACCACGGCCTTCTATCTGCAGGCCGACCTCGGCGGCGAGCGCTGGAGCGGCGATGTGGGCGTGCGCTTCGTGAAGACGCGCACCAGCGCGCAGGCCTGGGACGCGCCCATCCTCAGCATCACCGAGAACGGTCCGTTCAACTACACCGCCGAATACGCGGACCCGACGCCCGTGACCCAGGACGGGGACTACGACTTCGTGCTGCCTTCGGCCAACTTCACCTGGCGATTCACCAGCGACCTGCAGCTGCGCATCGGCGCCGCCAAGACCATGGCGCGGCCGCCGGTCAACATGCTCGCGCCCACCAACACCACGGCCAGCGTGTCCTGGGGTGAGTTCACGCAGCTGTTCGGCGGCAACGTCGACCTGCAGCCGTACTCCGCGAAGCAGGGCGACATCTCGCTCGAGTGGTACTTCTCCGAGAACTCCATCTTCAACATCGCGACGTTCTACAAGCGCATCGAGAACCAGATCACCACCAGCTGGGAGCCGGGGCAGGACATCGGCGTGCCGGGTTACCTGTTCAACATCAGCCGCCCGATCAACGGCGACTACGCCAAAGTGCAGGGCATCGAAGCGGGCGTGCAGCACTTCTGGCGCAATGGCCTCGGATTCCGCGCGCAGTACACGCACAACTCCTCGAAGAGTTTCGTGGACGGCGAGGAGCGGCCGCTCGAGGGCATCGCGCCCTCCGTGTACTCGGTGTCGTTGATGTACGAGAAGGGCCCGTGGTCACTCGGTGCCACGGCCGATCACACCGACGGCTTCGTCACGGCCATCAATGTGCTCGGTGCGGGATACAACGAGGAGGCGGACCCGATCACCTGGGTCACCGCCCACAGCTCGTACCGCATCAACGACATGATCACCGTGTCGCTGGAAGGCCAGAACCTGCTCGACGACGAGCAGACCTACAGCATCAATGGCAATCCGTTGCTCTCACAGGGTTACTACCGGTACGGCCGGTCGTTCCAGCTGGGTGTGAGTGTGAAGTTCTGAGCAGAAGTCACGGGCACGTTCGCCGTCAGTGCACGCGCGTCGAGGCGTTCACGGCGTTCCATCCGCGCACATTGATCGTGGCCCCCGACTTCAATGCACCCGGATAGCGGACCTGGACCTCGCGCGCCTCGCCGGGCAGCAACGTGAGGTAGTTGTCGGAGTAGATGGCCGGAAGAATGCGCGCGCCCCGCTGGTCGACCAGCGTCAGCTTGATCGACAACACGGGCAC
>DATEII010000125.1:0-69863 GCA_035279135.1 Steroidobacteraceae bacterium | reverse complement strand
CTGGAGTCTGTTCCAGGACCACCTCACGTTGAGCTATGACATCGACTACCAGGGCAGTGCCGACGTACTCGGCCTGAACTTCGAATACCCGGAACAGCAGGTGCTGGGCAAACGCTGGTTCGGCGCCGGCCCGTACCACGTCTGGAAGAACCGCCAGGACGGCACGTGGCTGGGCGTCCACTCCGCGCCCTATTCGCGTGCCATACCCGGCGAGATCTACGCGTATCCCGAGTTCCAGGGCTTCTTCGGCGAGTGGCGCTGGGTCGAGCTGCAGACGACCGACGCGAACGTTCGCCTCGGCAATGCCAGCGCATCGATACCGTGGTTCGCGCTGTACTCACCGGCCGGCGGCGAGAAACCCATCATCGAACTGCCGCAGCTCGGCTGGTCGTTCCTGCATGCGATCCCACCCATCGGCACCAAGTTCACGCCGCCCGACGTGCTCGGCCCACAGTCCCAGCCCACCGAATTCCATTCGCCGCTCGGCGGCGCGATCTCCATCGAACTTCTGCCGCGCTGAAACGGCGCATTAGGTAAAACTCCCCGGTTGACTGGAACGCGGTTTTCCCTAGTATGACACCGGTAGCATTCGGGGCCCCGGGAAAGAGCCGCGCATGCTCGCATAACAACGAAGACGAACAATTCGACTGGGGGATGTCATGAGGGGATTCCACTCGGCGGCGCGCCTGGGCGTGCTCGCGCTCTGCGTTTCCGGATCGCTGACGGCCTGCAAGAAGGCGGACGCACCCGCCTTGAGCCCACCAGCCGGCACCTATACCGGCACCCAGTACGTGACCATGTCGTCGCCCACGCTGGGATCGATCGTCGTCTACACCACCGACGGCAGCGCGCCGAGCTGCGTGCGCGAGCACGGCACTATCTACTCCGCGCCGGTGGCGGTCGCACAGGACACCACCCTCCGTGCGATGGCCTGCGCGCTGCTGCGCGACGAGAGCCCGATCGTCACCGCCAGGTACGTCATCAAGCCGCCGGAACCGGTGGCCGACCCGGTGTTCACGCCGGCCGCGGGCCTCTATCTATCCGCGCAGAGGGTGACCATCACGAGCGCCACCGACGACGCCACGATCCGTTACACGGCGGATGGCTCGGCGCCCGGCTGCGCCGGCGGCACGGTGTACACCGGCCCGGTCGACGTCTCGGAGGACGTGACGCTCAAGGCCATCGGTTGCGCCCCGGGCAAGCTCGATAGCAGCGTGGTCAGCGCGTCGTACGTCGTCCGGCCGCCGGCGGCCGCGCCGGTGTTCGATCCGGCGCCGGGCGCCTACACCGGCGCGCAGCACGTGACGCTCACGTCGACGACCCCGGGCGCCACCTTCAAGTACAGCACCGACGGCCAGTTGCCCGTGTGCGGCGGCAATACGCCGTACTCGGGACCCATCGAGATCAGCAACTCGCTCACGCTCAAGGCCGTGACCTGCGCGCCGGGGTATTCCGACAGCCCCATCACGAGCGGCGGCTACGACATCACGATCCCGTCGGCCGAGTCGGTGTGGAAGGCCGTCGACTTCAACAACGGCGCCAACCTCGCCGCGGGCACGCACAGCACCAACGAAGCCGGCGATGCGCTGAACATCTCCGGCCGTGGCAAGTTCGAGAGCACGCAGCAGGTGTTCCACTACGTGTACACGAAGATCAAGGGTGACTTCGTGTTCACCGCGCGGCTCGACGGCGTCGACTTCGGCGGCCTCACCAGCAACCAGGGGCGCGCGGCGCTGCTGCTGACTCCGGACATCGCGGCCACCGGCACCAGCCTCGTCTACGGCTCGACGATGTTCAACGCGTCGACGACGCCGTTCGGCCGCAGCCATCGGCTCGCGGTGGGCAGCAACAATTCGAACAGCTCCATCAGCGTCACGGGCACGGGCGCGCGGTACCTCAAGCTCACGCGCACCGGTGGCACCTACACCGCGGCGGCGTCGCTCGATGGCGGTGTCACCTATGTGGTCTCGTCGACGCAGACGTTCACGGCGGGCCTGCCCGACGAGTTGTTCGTCGGCTTCGCGATGAGCTCGAGCAGCAATACCGCGGCGGCCTCGGCCACGTTCAGCGACGTGCAGATCCGCGATCCCGCCGGCAATCTGCTGGTCGCTCCCAATTCGTTCACGGGCGAGATCGGCGCGCCGACCGAGGGGGGCGGCACTCCGAGCCCGCCCACGGGGCCCACGCATCCGGAAGACCTGTCGCGCGGTGCGACGCCCGCCGAGCCCGCACTCGTGGGCGATGCCTTCCGCTACGACCTCGAAGGATATGCGGCCGGCGCAGTCACGGGCGGCGGCAACATTCCCGAGGACGACGCGCGATATCGCAAGGTGACCACGGCCACCGAGCTCGTCGCGGCGCTCAAGGACGCCAGGGCCTCCGGCGCGAATCCCGTGAAGGTCATCGAAATCCTCAACGACCTCAATATGGGCTACAACGAAGTCGGCACGCTGTTGACCTCGCAGACCAGCAACCCGCTGCGTGCCAACCTGCCGGCGACCAAACATCCGGCGTTGATCGCGAGCGGCGTCACGCTGCTCGACATCCAGGATTTCAGCGGTCTCACCATCTACTCGAAGAATGGCGCGACCATCCGCCACGCCGAGTTCAACATCAAGAACGGCACGAATCTCGTCCTGCGCAACCTCAAGTTCGACGAGCTCTGGGAGTGGGACGAAGGCACGCGCGGCGCCTATGACACCAACGATTGGGACTTCGTCACGATCGGTGATGGGGGCGGCGTGACCTCGGGCATCTGGGTGGATCACTGCACCTTCACCAAGGCGTACGACGGCGTGCTCGACATCAAGAAAGGTGCGAGCAACATCACGATCTCGTGGAGCGAAGTCACACCGGCAGCCGCCGGCCCTGGCAGCTTCGTGCAGCAGCAGTTCGACGCGCTCGAGGCAAACCGTGCCAGCAACGTGATGTACAACCTGCTGCGCAACTACTTCACGCAGGAACAGGTGGTTGCGATCGCATTGCCCCAGAAGAAAGGCCACCTGATCGGCTCGACCAATCTCGAGGGGCTCACCAGCTACACGGTCACCTTGCATCACAACCTGTACAAGGACCTGCAGGACCGCATGCCGCGGCTGCGCGGTGGCGACGTGCATGCCTACAACCTGTTCGTCGACAGCTCGAATGCGCGCCTCGTGAAAGCCATGCGCGACGAGATCGTGGCGGCGAATGCGCCGCTCGCGACGCAGTTGAGCTCGACCTACAGCTTCGGCATCACTTCGCAGGCTTCCATCTCGACCGAGGGCGGCGCCGTGCAGGTCGAGGACAGCGTGTTCTGGGGTGTGCTCACGCCCTTCCGCAACAACCAGACCGACGTGAACAACCCGGCGTACACCGGCGCGATCCGCGGCAGCAATATCCTGCACATCCTGCTCGCCACGGACACGCAATACATGCCCCTGACCTCGCAGCAGTCGACGTTCGCGGATCGTGGGCAGACGTGGGCCACCTGGCAGGGCAACAGCGATGATCCGCTCAGCACGCTGGGACCGACGCAGGCGCCGCAGGTGCCCTTCGTGTGGCACAACGGCGGCGGACCGAGCTACCTGTACACCAAGGATCCGGTGGCGACGCTCGGAACGCTGCTCACCGGCGCACAGGGTGCGGGCGCTGGCAGGATCGGCATGACCTCGGCGCAGTGGCTGAGCGTCAGCAACTGACACGTTGAACGAAGTCCGGGGAAATGGGGTCAGACCCCATTTCCTTTCGGATAATCTCGGTCGATGGCGGCACTCAGGAAGGAAATGGGGTCTGACCCCATTTCCGCCACAACAAACTACCTCGGGATCCGGCACTCGCATTTCCGGATCACGCTGCGGGACTGGCTTCGCGGACTCGACAAGGCGCTGATCGCCATCGCCTCCGCCCTCACCTTCATCCTCACGGCCATGGTCGTCGTGGCCATCTTCGGCATGGCCCGGGCATTGCTGCTGTTGCTCGATCCTGCGACCAGCGCGGCGCATCGCGTCGAGGTCATCGGCGCCTGGCAAATCCTGTCGTTCGTGCTGCTGCGTGCGTTGCGCGAAGCCGCGTTGATGCCGCGGGCGCAGGGATTCTTCGATGCGCTGCCCATCGCGCCGCGGTTGAGATTGCGCGCCGACGTGGTGCTCGCGCTGCTCACGTATTCCTTCCTGTGGTTACCCGTGGGCTGGGTCATCGCAGATCCGCTGTCCTCGCGCACCGCGGCGCTCGGGATCACGGTGGTGGCGCTGGCCGAATTGATCGTCATCAGCCTGGGCGTGAATCTCACGCTGCTGCGCGACCGCCCGCGCCAGGCGGTAGTTTGTCTCGCCGCGCTGATTTCGTACGCGTCGTTGCGGGGCGCGCACGCAGGGTTCGAGGCGACGCGTGCCGCGGCGGCACTGCTCGCCGCGGGGGCGCTCTGGTGGTCCTATCAACCCGGCACGGTCCGCGCGCCGGTGCGCCGGCAGCGCAGCGAATTTGCCGACCAGATCGCCATCCGTACCGGCCTCGTCGTGCCCCTGCTGGCACACGAGCTGCGCGCGAATCTTGCGGTGCGCGTGGGCGCGATCGCCGCCACGCTCGCGGGCTGCCTGGTGGTGATCCAGCTGCGTACCAACGACACCTCGTCGGCCAGCGTGTTGCTGTTCGTCGCAGCGGTCGCGACGTTGGCGCTGTACTCGTTACCCGCGCTGCTGCGCCGGACATTGCTCACCAAGCTGGAATTCCTGGCGGGACAACCGGCTTTCGGGCAGCGCATGCGGCTTGCGGTGTACCTGTTGCCCACGCTGCTGTTCTGCGCGGCGCTGTCAGTCGGCTGGATCTTCGATCGCTCGGGGCGCGCGGGCGTCGATGCGGGGATCTTCTGCGTGCTCTATGTCGCCGGGGTTGCCGGCGCGCGCCTGGGAATTCGCATCACGTCCTGGTTCATTCCCTTTGCAGTCACCATCGCCGTGATCATCCTCGGTGCCATGACATGAATCTCACACTCGACACCGTGGAATTGCCGCGAGGCACACTGGGTACGTTCAGCTTGCGTTTCGATCCCGGCGTGCACGTGCTCACCGGGCCGAATGGCATCGGCAAGACATCGCTGTTGAATGCGATCGCGGGCTCGCTGCCCCTGCTCGCGGGCCGCATCGAGCTCGATGGAAAGGCGCTGGATCATCGCGAAGCACGCGTGGTGCTCGCGCCCAACAGTCCGCCGGAGATCCCCTGGATCCGGTCAGGACTGCTGCTGGATTTCGTCGCGTCGCTGTATCCGCGCAGTCGCCGCGATGCGGCCTATGCTGACGCCGTGAAGGAAGGGTTTGGGCTCGGCGCCTTTGTCGATTCGCCGCTCGGCACGTTGTCCGCTGGCACGGCTCGCAAGTTCCTGCTGGCCGCGACGCTGGTGGCCGCGCCGCCGGTGCTGTTGTTCGACGAGCCCACGAATGACATCGATGCGGCGTCGATCAGCGCGTTCCTGGACTTCGTGGCCGAGGCCGCGGCGCAGCGCGTGGTCATCATGACCACGCACCACGGCAGCGACCTGGGGAAGTTAGCGCCGGTCTTCCACTCGCTGGAGCCGGCGCTCCTCTAGTCGAGCGAGACGGGGCGGGCCCCGTATGGGCCGTCGGCCTTCGGTGCAGGGTCAGGCCTGGCACGAGATCCTGTGTCGTAGGGACGCCGCTGACGCTGCCACCACTGCGGACGCGCCTTCCAGTTTTCCGGCACTTTGAAGTCGGCGATGCGTGCGGCGCGCTCGACCGGATGATCGGGTGGCGAATCCATGTTCGCGATCCAACGCATCAGCCGGTAGATGAAACGCATCAACAGCATGGTCATCAGCCACTCGCCCGCCGTTGCCAGGAAAGCGACCACCGGATTCCCCATCGTGGCGCGCGCGCGGAACTTCAGCGACATGCGCTCGACGTTGATCTCGATGCTGTCGTAGAAGCTCGGCACTACCAGCAGCGTCAAAAGTGTCGAGACGATGGTGCCGCCGATGATGGCCACGGCCATCGGGCTGTAGAACTCGCCGCCTTCGCCGAGGCCGATGGCCACGGGCATCATGCCGGCGATCAGCGCGAACGTAGTCATCAGGATGGGGCGCAAGCGCTGCCGGCCGGCGTGCATCAGCGCTTCTTCGCGATCCACGCCATTCCTTTCTTCCTCGCGCGCGCAGTCGAGCAGCAGGATGGCGTTCTTCGCCACCAGGCCCATCAGCATGATGACGCCGATGAAGCTCATCAGGTTCAGCGTGCCGCCCGTGAGGTTCAGCGCCAGCACCACGCCGATCAGAGACAGCGGCAGCGACAGCATGATGGCGATGGGCGCGGTGAACGAGTTGAACTGCATCACCAGCACCAGGTACATCACGAAGATGCCCATGATGAGCGCAGTGAACATCTCGGTGAACAGCTCCTGCTGGTCGCGCGAGGCGCCGCCCAGGCCCAGGCCGAAGCCCGGCGGAAACTGCATGGCGTTCGCGATCTTCATCGCCTCGGCCGTGACCGTGCCAGCATCAACGCCTTGAACGTTGGCCGCAACCGTGACCGTGCGTTTGCCGTTCAGGTGATTGATGCGCGCCGGACCCTTGTCCATGGTGACTCGCGCGATCTGCTCGAGCGGTACCATCATGTCGGTGCCGGTGACAGCGATCGGCAAATGTTCGATGTTCTCGGCGCTCACACGATCCTCGGGTGCCAGGCGCACCGCGACGTCGCGCGATTCACCGACGGGATCCACCCAGTCGCCGACCTCCACGCCGGCGAACGCCACTCGCAGCGTCTGCGCCGCATCGTTCACCGAAATGCCGAGCTGATTGGCGAGGCCGCGGTCGAGCTCAATGCGCAGCTCATCCTTGGGATCCTGCTCCGAGAGGCCAACGTCCACGGCGCCCGGAATCTTGCGCACCTTGTCCATGAACTCGTTGGTGAGATCCATGAGCTTGCGCGAATCGGTTCCGTAGAACTGGATCTGAACCTTCTTGCGCGCACCCTGGCTGAGATCATCGAACACCGTGTACTCGGCACCGACCAGCTGGGAGAGCTTTTGACGCAGGTCCGCGGCGAGGTCGCCCAGCGACCGGGAACGATCACCCTTCTTGCCCACATCCACCCAAACGCGGCCGCCGGTGGCGTTCACGCGCGCGTCCGTGCTCTTCGTCTCGGGCATGGCGCGGGCCAGTTCCGCGGCCTTCTCTACCTTGTTGCGCGCGTACTCGAGGCTGGTGCTCGACGGCGTGCGGACCTCAACGGCCAAGGTGCCGTAGTCGGACTTCGGCAGGAATTCACTGCCACCCAGCCCGATCTGGTACGCGAGCGCGCCGAACAACAGCGCGATCGCGGAGCCGACGATGATCTTGCGGTGATGCAAGGCCCAGGCAATGACGTTGCCGTATCGATCCGCCTGGTGGTCGAACCAGGTATTGAACACGGCGAAGTACTTTTCGATGCCCTTGCGCTCGCGATGCTCGTGTCCCGGCGGATCACCCCAGTACGCCGAGAGCATCGGGTCAAGCGTGAACGAGATGAACAGCGACACCAGCACCGACGCGACCACGGTCACGGCAAACGGCCGGAACCACTCGCCCGCGCCGCCGCCCATGAAGGCCACGGGGACGAACACCGCGACGATTGAGAATGTGGTTGCCGACACCGCGAGGCCGATCTCAGCGGTGCCATTGCGGGCCGCGGTGACACGGTCTTCCCCACGTTGCATGTGCCGAACTATGTTTTCGCGCACCACGATGGCGTCGTCGATGAGCACGCCGATGGCCAGCGACAGGCCGAGCAGCGTCATGAAGTTCAGCGTGAACCCGCACAGCCAGACGGCGATGAAGGCCGCGATGGCCGAGGTGGGCAGCGATAGGCCGGTAATCAGCGTGGAGCGCCAGGAATTCAGAAAGGCGTACACCACGAAGATGGTGAGGCCCGCACCGAAGATGAGCGCATGGATGACGTTTCCAAGATTGTCCGACGCCTCTTCACCACCATCGCGAGTGACTTCGAGCTTGGTGCCTTCCGGCAGCGTCTTGTTGATCTCCTCGACTTTTTCGCGTACGCGCTTGGCGACCGTGACGGTGCTCGCCTCGCGCTGGCGGATCACCGACAACCCGACGTTGGGGCGGCCCGATCGCAGGCTGTAACTGCCGGGCTCGGCGAAGCCGTCTTCCACGGTGGCGAGCTGGCCGAGCCGGATGACCTCGTTGCCCTGGCGCTTGACGACGATGTCATTGAATTCGCGCGGCGATTCGATGCGTCCGACCAGGCGGATGTTCTGCTCGTCGAGCGCGCCTTTCACGCGGCCCACCGGAGCGTTGGTGTTCTGGGCGCGAAGCGCGTTGACGACTTCGCCCGCCGACACGTTGTACTCGCGCAGCTTCTGCGCGTGCAGCAGCACCGACAGCTCGCGATTCAGCGAGCCATCGACGTCGACCACGGCCACGCCATCGAGGCCGCGCAGCTGGTCCGCCAGCACGTCCTCGGCGAGGCGCGAGATTTCGGCATGGCTCTGCTTGGTCGACGACAGGCCGAGATTCATGATGGGGTCCGCCGAGGGATCGACGCGGAACAGCACCGGCTCGCGCATCTCCAGTGGCAGCTTGTAGCGCACGCCGGCAATGGCGTTGCGCACTTCGTCGCCCGACTGGGTCATGTCCTTCTTGAAGTCGAACATGATGACGAACTGCGCCTGGCCGTCGGACGCGGTCGAGCGCAGCTCGTAGATCTGCGGAATGCTCTGCAGCGACTTCTCGACGCGATTGATGATGTCGCGCTCGACGGACTCGGGCGAGGCGCCTGGGTACGGGAACGTGACCACCATGATCGGCATGTCGACGTCCGGGATCTGGTTGACGCGAAGGTGCGTAAGGGCCAGAAGGCCCAGACACATCAGCACGATGATGATGGCGACAGTCGTAACCGGCTGCCGAATGCTGAAGTTGGAGAGAAACATGTTACTTCTCCGCGACGACGGTGGGCTTGGCGTCGGTGCCTGACCGGACCTCCTGTCCATCCTTCAGCGTGGCGTTCGGGAACCGCAGGACCTTGTCGCCTTCGTTGAGGCCGGAACGCAGCGACCATGCGCCACTGCGCGCGTCGCGTTCACCGAGGCCGAGCGCCACCTTCTGCAACTTGTCGCCGCTCACCTTCCAGGCGAACGCACTGTCACCTTCGCGCACCACGGACGCGGCCGGCAGCGCGAGCGCCGCCTCGCTGCGGGACTCGATGCGGCCCTCGGCATAGAGGCCGGCCACGTTGGGCTGCTGCTTCCGGTCCTCGAAGGCGACCAGCACTTCGACCTGGCGCGTGGTGGAGTTGGCGGCCGGATTCACGCGCGTGATCACGCCGGTGAATTCCTTTTCCTCGAAGCCATGGATGTGGAACCAGACGTGTTGTCCGGTCTTGACCTCGCCGACACTGTCGGCCGACACGAATCCTTCGAAACGCAGGCTCGTCGGATCGATGACCTTGAGCAACTCCTTGCCCACCTGCGCAGTGTCACCCGCGGAGACCTTGCGATCGCTGATGATGCCGTCGAACGGCGCGCGCACCTCGGTGCGCTCGAGCTGCTGACGGGCGGTGACCACGCGCGTGCGCGCGGCTTCGCGATCACTCTGCGCGGTGTTGCGGCGGATCTCGACGTCTTCCACCTGCTGGGCCGACACGACGCCGGTCTCGCGCAGCTTCTGCATGCGCTCGAGCTGGCGCTGCGCCTGTTCGTAGGCCTGCGCGGCTGCGCTCATCGCGGCTTCGGCGGCGGTGAGGCTGTCACGGATCGAGGTCTGGTCGAGGCGCACCAGCAGGTCGCCCTTCTTCACCGGATCGCCGTTCTCCTTGAGCACGGCGATGACCACCGCGGGCACTTCGGCACGCAGGTCGGCGCGGCGCTCCGGCTCCACCGAACCCGTGATCGAAGGGCCGGACGTGAGTGCGCTGTTGCGCACGACCAGCACGTCTTCCTGCGATACCAGCAACGGGGCATTGGCGGCGGCATCGGGCGTATTGCCCGCGCCCTTGTTGCACCCGGTGAGTGCCAGACCGATGACCAGGCTGTTCACGACAGCCAGAACTATTCTTTTAGACACGCGCGAGCTTCCTTGAAAGACCTCGTATAGGACGTCCCAGCAACCCACCGGGTTGCACGTCCTCAAACGAAAAAGTTTGTTTCTGTTGGGAATTCGCGCCGCCGCCGGATCAGCGGGCGCACCCCGATTTCGGGAGGGCGGCAGTTTAGTAAGGGACTGTTTCGATTGAAAGTGAGGAGTGTCAGCTCACGTCACTTTTTCGCGCCTCGGAATTCATGGAAACCCCGAGTGGCACGCCAATCGATGCATTCAGGCGCTCGGCTGCTCGATTTGCCGCATCGCGACTGTCTGCTGCAGCCCGATTTCGCCCCGTCTCAGGAAAGCTTCATCCCGGCGAACCACGCGGGGGCACCGGGGCCGACCACCAGGTGGACGCTGCACGGAGCCGGACGAGCCACCGCGCGCACCGAGCTCGCGAGCGCCGCTTCGTCGACGGCCGCCGGGTCGCGCACCGAGACGCACAACCGGCTGGAACGCAGCTCGAGATCCGCAATGTTGCCGCGACCGCCGAGGGCCGCCAGCACGCGTGCGAGCAAACGGGCATCGGCGGGTGGAGCATCGACGGTCGCGACCTCGGAAGTCACGGCAGTGGCGGCGGATGCGAGCTGAGTTGGCGGTGCGGCACCACCACTCTTGAGAGCGGTGCGGATCTCCGACGCGAGCTGATCGGCGACCGGACCCACGACTACCTGCACGGCGCCATCGGCGAGCTTGAGCACACCGCGCGACCCCAGCGCCTTCAACGCGGGCTCATCGAGTTGCGCCGGATCCGAGACCACGAGTCGCAGCCGCGTGGTACAGGCTTCGACCGAGCGCAGGTTCTTCGCCGAGCCCAGCGCGCGGATCCACGCATGGGCCGGAGCGCCGCCCGCAATCTCGGCGGGACTCGCGACCATCGCCTCCTCGGTCTCGCGTCCCAGCGTCTTCAGATCGAAGCGCACGATGAAGTAGCGGAACAGGCCGTAATACAGCGCGAAATAAACCAGGCCCACCGGCAGCAGCAGCCAGGGCCGCGTCGACAGCGAGAAGTTGAGCACGTAGTCGAACAATCCCGCCGAGAAGCCGAAGCCGAGGTGCACACCCATCCAATGCATCAGGCCCATGGCGATACCGGTGAGCACCGCATGGATCGCATACAGCAGCGGAGCCAGGAACATGAAGGAGAACTCGATGGGTTCGGTCACGCCCGTGAGGAACGAGGTGAGCGCCATCGAGAACAACATGCCGCCCACGGCCTTGCGCTTGTCCGGCGCCGCCGTGCGATACATCGCGAGGCACGCGCCGGGCAGTCCGAACATCATCACGGGGAAGAAGCCGGACATGAATGCGCCGGCGGAAGGATCGCCCGCGAAGAAACGTTTGAGGTCCCCGGTGACGCCGTTGTAATCGCCGAGCAGGAACCAGGCGATGTTGTTGATGATGTGGTGCAGGCCGGTGACGATGAGCACGCGGTTGAGCACGCCGTAGGTGAACAGGCCCAGCGACTCCGAACCGAGCACGGCCTGGCTGGTGACGTCCATGCCGTGCTCGACGGCCGGCCACGCGACGCCGAACGCCAGCCCCATGGCCAGTCCCGCGAATCCACAGACGATGGGCACGAAGCGGCGGCCGCCGAAGAACGCCAGGTAGCTAGGCAGCCGGAAATCGCTGTAGCGGTTGTAGGCCCAGCCGGCGATCAATCCCGACAGCAGGCCCAGCGGCACGGACAGCTTGGACAGCTCCTTGTCGCGAAATGCCGCGGCGGCCAGGTCGACGGCGCGGCCGGTGAGATCGGCAGTCACGTCCGGCGGAACCTGGATCAGCACCTTGGCGGCATGCGTGGCCACCAGGTAACCGACCACGGCCGCGAGGCCCGCGGCGCCGTGGTTCTCGCGCGCCAGTCCCACGGCGACGCCGATGGCGAACAGCAGTCCGAGGTTCGAGAAGATGGCGTCGCCGGCCGCGGCGACCGCCGCCACGTTGAGCAGGTCCGGCTGGCCGATGCGCAGCAGCAGTGCCGCGACTGGCAGCACCGCGATGGGCAACATGAGCGCGCGGCCCATGGGCTGCAGCTTCGCGATGAATTGCTTCATGGCATCACCTCTTTGACCAGGGCACGCACTTCGACTGCGGTGCCGAGTTGCAGCGCGCGCTGCGCGAGATCGCGGCATGCCGCGAGCGAGAGACCCCGGATGCGCGCCTTGAGACGCGGAATCTGCCCCGGCACGACCGAGAGCTCGGTCACGCCCAGGCCCAACAACAGCGGCACCGCCTCCGGATCGGAGGCGAGCCCACCGCACACCGCCACGGGCTTGTCGTGCACGGCGGCGCCACGCGTGGTGGTTTCGATCAACCGCAACACCCCCGGGTGCACTCCGTCGATGCGCGCCGCGAGCTCCGCGTGGCCGCGATCCATGGCGAGCCCGTACTGCGACAGGTCATTCGTGCCGATGGACAGGAAATCGACGGCGGCCGCGACCTGGTCCGCGAGCATCGCGGCGGCGGGTGTCTCGATCATCGCGCCGAGCGACGGCACCGGCACGCCAAGCCCGCGCGCCAGCTCCGTGAGGCGCGTGCGCACCAGCGCGATCTCGGACACGTCGGTGATCATCGGCAGCAGGATGCGTACCGCCGGACGCACGGCCAGCAACGCGCGCAGCTGCACGTCGAGCAGCTCCGGGCGCCACAGGCTGGTGCGGATGCCGCGCAGGCCCAGCGCCGGGTTCTCCTCGGGCGGTAACGGTAGATAGGCGATGGGCTTGTCGCCGCCGATGTCGAGCGTACGGATCACCAGCGGACGCGCGCCGAGCAGGTCCGCGACCTGCTGGTAGCTGGCACGCTGCTCGGCCTCGTCCGGCGCGGTGGCGCGCTCGAGGAACAGGAACTCGGTGCGCAACAGGCCGCAACCTTCGGCGCCCTGCTCGACCGCGAGGCGCGTGTCGGCCGGCGTGCCCGCCAGATTCGCGAACACCTCGATGCGTTCGCCGCTCGCCAGGCGGCAGGCATCGTGCGCGGCGGCGAGCTCGCGCGCCTTCTGTTCGTTCTGTTGCGCGAGTCGGGCACGCGCGCTCTCGAGCTCGGCGGCGGTCGGCGCCGCCCACACCTGCCCCGACTCGGCGTCGAGCACGATCACGTCGCCGCTTCGCACCGCGCCGAGCTGCGTGCCGGCGTTCACAAGCATCGGTACGCCCAGCGTCGCCGCGAGAATGGCCACGTGCGAGGTGGCACCGCCCGCCTCGAGCGCGATGCCGCCGAGCCGGGAGGTGTCGATGTCGATGAGTTGCGAGGGCGTGAGGTCGTGCGCCACGAGGATCGCGCCGGCGGCAATCTCGATGCGCTGCGCACTGGTGCCGGCGAGCTCGCGCAGCACCTGCCGTTCGAGGTCGGCGAGATCGGCCGCACGTTCCGCGAGCCGTGCATCGCCGGTGGCTTCGAGCGCGGCGGCATGCGCGCGCAAACTGCCGCGCCACGCGTAGCCCGCACTCTTGCCGGCGCGAATGGCGTCCCGCGCCGCGGACAGCAGCTCCGGGTCGTCCAGCAGTTCGAGGTGCGCGGCCATGATGTCGCGCACCGCCTGCTTGCCGTCGCGCGCGCGTTGTTCGATGTGCGAACGCACCGTCGCGAGTGCACGCTCGATTGCGGCCTGCTCGGACGCTGCGCCTGCGCCGGTTTCGGCCACCGGGAGTTCATCCAGGTCGAATCGATGCACCGGCCCGACCACGAACCCGCGGCTCGCGATGACCGGGCCGCTCTGGCGCGGCGCGGCTTTGGCAGGCGACCTGGCATGCTGCGCGGGCGCCGGGTCGAGGTGCCGGATGGCACGCGCGATCTCGGCGATGCCCGCCGCGGCATCGGCATGGAATCCCGCGATGACGATCTCGTCACCGCCGCGCACGCCGAGCGACATCAACGCCACCGCGCTCTTCGGATTCGCCACGCGACCGCGCGCGCGGATCTCGAGGTCGTGGCGCAGTCCCTTGGCGATGCGCGCGATCACGGCGGCAGGCCGCGCGTGGATGCCGTGTGCGTGCGTGACCACGACGGCTTCGCTCACGATCGCCGCAGCTCCGGGTGCAGCCGCAGACGCCGTTTCAGTCGCCGCGCCCAGGGACTCGAGCTCGAAGAGCTCATCGCCCACGGCGACTCTGCGATCGATCTGCGCACGCGTGATCCTGAACCGGTCGCCATTGGTGACGATGACCGGCGTGACCAGGCTGCGCGCCTTGCGACCCAGCAATTCCAGGTCGAAGCTCGACAGCAGGTCGCCGGCGCGCACGCGATCGCCCTTGCGTACGCGCACGTTGAAGCCTTCACCGCCGAGCGCCACGGTGTCGATGCCGACGTGCACCAGGATCTCCGCGCCCGCCGCCGTGCGCAGCGCGACGGCGTGCCGCGCGGCGGCGATCGAAATCACTTCACCATCGCAGGGCGCGCGCAACTCGTTGCTGACGGGATCCAGCGCCACGCCCTCGCCCAGCATGGCACGCGCGAACACCTCGTCGGGAATCTCCGCGAGCGCGCTGCACCAGCCGGCGAACGGCGCCAGGATCTTCTCGCTCAAGCGTCAGTTCCCGGCGAGCTCGAGACTGCCGATCACCCAGATGGGATCGACCTTGGCCCGCGTGAAGCGGAAGCACATGTCGTGCGTGCCCGGCTTCACGGGTAGTTGGATCGGCGGCAGCGCCGTGAGCCCGAAGTTGGCGACGGCCGGCGTCAGCGAGGCCGTGGCCACGGGCGCGCCCTCGCAGCCGTCGAGCCGCACTTCGAGCTCGCCATCCTTGCTGGCGGGTTTGGGCAGCGGAATCTTGGCCGCGTCCTCACCGATCTGGAAATTGAACGGGATCTGGCCGACGACGGCGCGCAGCGAGCGCTGCTTCGACAGGTCGGCGGCACGCCATATCCAGCACGGGTTCGAGATGTTGACCAGGAACACCGCGCGCTCACCGTCGAGCGGCGCGTCGTCCTCGAGCGAAAGCAGATAGCCCTCGCCGCATTGCTCGAGATCGTGGCTCAGGCGCCGCGTCGGCAGCGGGCGCAGCTCGACTTCGCGTGCCCAGACGATGCCGGCCTGGTCATAGCGGCGCAGTTGCGGATCGAGCCGGCGCTGGAAGTCATCCCAGTTGATGCGCTCGGCCGGCGACCAGGTGATCTCCGCGAGTGCCGCGATGCGCGGGAACAGCATGTAGTCGACACGTGCCTCGGTGCGCATCATCTCGGCCCAGAGATTCGCCTGCACACCGAGGATGTGCTGGCGTAAATCATTCAACGAGTCGGGGATGGGGTTGAAGCCGTAGACCATCCGGAGCGACAGCGTGTTGCTGCGACCCGGGGAGAGATCGCCGGGACTCTGCCAATGGTCGAAGTACAGATCCGGCGCGGGCGAGAGCACGGTGTCGTGCCCGGCCTTGGCGGCGGCGACCGCACCATCGATGCCGCGCCAGGACATGATGGTCGCGTTCGGCGGAATCCCGCCTTCGAGGATTTCATCCCAACCGATGACGCGCCGGCCTTTCGACTCGATGTACTTCGCCATGCGCTGGATGAAGTAACCCTGCAGGTGATGCGCATCGGTCACGCCGAATTCCTTCATGCGTGACTGCACGCGCGGCGACTTCTCCCACTGCGGCTTGACGGCTTCGTCGCCGCCCACGTGGATGTACTCGCCGGGGAACACGTCGATAACTTCCGAAAGCACGTTCTCGAGGAACTTGAACGTGGGCTCCTCGACGTTGAACAGGTTTTCGTAGACGCCCCAATCCGAGGGCACTTCCTTCAGATTGCCGGCGAACGGTTCGACGCCGAGCTCGGGGTACGCCACGATCGCCGCGCTCGCATGGCCCGGCATCTCGACCTCCGGAACCACCTTGACGTGGCGCGAGGCGGCGTAGGCCACGATGTCGCGCGCCTGTGCCTGCGTGTAGAAGCCGCCGTAGAGGCGCGGCTTGCCGGTCTTGGGATCGATGTCGGCGCGCGGTGCCTGCCCTTCCGGCACGCGCCACGCACCCACCGACGTGAGCTTCGGATACTTCTTGATCTCGAGGCGCCAGCCCTGATCGTCGGTCAGATGCCAATGCAGCACGTTCAACTTGTGCTGGGCCATGTTGTCGATGAACTTCTTGATGTATTCGACCGACTGGAAGTGCCGCACCGAATCGAGCATCAGGCCGCGCCACGCGAAACGCGGCGCGTCGCGGATTTCGAGCGCCGGCACCTGGCCGATGCCGCCCTGCGGCTCCGTGAGCGTCAGCAACTGCCACAGGGTGATGCCGCCGTAGAAGAGTCCCGCCGGCGTGCGCGCCTTGACGGTGGCGCCGTCCGGATTCACCACCAGTGAATACGCCTCGGGGCCGAAAGACTCGTCACTGACGAGCTGGAAGGAGATGGCCTTCGACTCCGAATCATCTTCGCGCGGGCGACGCACAGTGAGCTTCGGGTCCTGCTGCGCCAGCGTGTCGAAATACTGCGCGGCTTCGGCAGCGCCGGCACCGCCGGAATAGATGAGTGGCGTCGCGGCATCGACGCGGAATACGCCGGTGCCCGCCGTGAACTCGCGCGGCACGGGAATCACCAGCGGGCTCTTCACCGGCGCGGAGGGCTTCGGCCTCGCCTGGTTGCCCTGCTGTGAACAGGCCGTGAGCGCGGCAAACAAGGCGCCGACGGCCAGTTTCGAAAGCAGTGTCGTATTCGTCTTCATGATGCGGCCCGGACCGGTTGTTCGAAGAACCTGCATCCTGCCTGATTCGCGGGTTGCAATTACAGAACGATGCGGCGGGGCTCAGCGGGTCGGGAAACACCGCCGGCCGGTTGCGCAACCAGGATGAAAGGCCCGCAGCCCCCGGGAGGAGGGGCTGCGAGGACTGCGGGCCATTCGCTCAGAACTTGAAGCGGAGGTTCAAGTAGTACTGGCGACCGTTGTTGTAGAACGCCGTCGGGGCCGTGGCGCTCTGGTAGTAAGTCAGGTCCGGATTGTTGAGGTTCAACGCATCCAGGCTGATGTTGAGCCATTCCGTCGGCTTGTAGTTCAGCGCCAGCGACAAGGTTCCAAAGTCGTCCTGGTAGTACGGGTTGGCACCCGACAGGCCGATGAGGAACGACGTGCGATAGGTGTAGTTCGCACGCGCCGAGAACATCTGGTTCTCGAAGTACAGGCCCACGTTGTAGGTGTCCTTCGAAGTGCCGACCAGGTTGTTGCTGCCGTCGGCCCAGGTGTGAGCGGTCTTGCCGTCCGAGTAGGTGTAGTTCGCGTTGACGCCGAACGAGTCGCCGATCGGCTGCTCGTACACCAGCTCCAGGCCCGTCACCGATCCGTTCGAGTTGACCGGAACCGAGACCAGGTAGGTCTCCAGCTGGTTGGTCAGCTCGCTGAACAGCTGGCGGTTCTCGGTGCCGAAGGCCACGTAGTCCTTCAGATCCATCGAGAAGGCACCGACCGACAGCAGGCCGCGCGGCATGAAGTACCACTCGAGGTTGCCGTCGAAGTTGGTGGAGATCACCGGCTTCAGGTTCGGATTGCCACCGCCGCCGGTCTTGTTCAGATCCGAACCCCAGCTGGAAGCACCCAGTGCCGAATAGTCCGGCAGCGTCATGGTCTGCGACGCGGCGAAGCGGAATACCACGTCGTCGGCCATGTGGAACTTCAGGTTCGCGCTCGGCAGCACCTTGTTGTGCTTGTTGTCGGTGTTCTGGTAGATCCAGTTGCCGAACAGGCTGCTCACGTCGGCATTCGCCGCGCTGGCAACCGCCTGGTACGAATTGATCTCCTGGTCGATGTTGACGTAGCGCAGGCCCACGTTGCCGCTCCAGGAATCATTGCCGAAATTCGCCTGCACGTACGCGGCGAGATTCTTCTCGGCCACCTTCCACTCGCCGCCGTAGTTGTGGCGGCCGGTCGCGCTGTCGTCATCGGACAGCCAGGTGGAGTTGGCGAGGATCGCTTCCTTGAGTGCGCCCGTGGTGAAGTACCAGAGGTCGCGCGGGAAGGTGCCGTCGATGTTCTTGGCGAAGTCGCTCGGGTACGGAGCGGTCGCGCCGTTTTGCAGATCCGACCAGATGTCGCCCGGGCTCGCGCCTTCCGGCGAATCGGTCCGACGCTCGTGGTCGGCATAGCGTGCACCGAAGTCGATCGAGTTCAGCGGACCGGAATCCAGGTTCTGCGTGAAGCTCAGGTTGGCCCAGTCTTCCGAGTCGGTGGCCTTGACCTGCTGATTGCCCCAGGTGCCGAAACCGGTCACACCGGCGAGGCTGCTGTCGCCGCCGACGCTCCAGTCGAGTGGCGAGCTCTTGCCATGGCTGGTCCAGCTGGCGCCGCCGCCGCGGTTGGTGGTGACTTCGGCGATGAACTGGCGTGCCGTTTCGCCCGTGCCTTCGGTCGTTCCGATCTGGAAATTCGAGGTCAGCGAGTCGTTGATCTTCCAGTCGGCATCGAAGGTGATGTAGCTGCTCTTCGCCGTCGCCTCGCGCGAGATCATGTCGTACACCGCGTAATCGCGACCGGCCACGCCCGCGTACGTCGCGCTGGTCAGCACGCCGTTCTCGATCGTGTATCCCGGGTTCGGCGCCTGCGCGCGCCCGAAATTGCCACCCCACAACATGAAGTTGCGGTTGTAGTTGTTCGCATCCATGTCCGAGTAGAAGCCGCTCAGTCCCAGGGTCAGGCTGTCGGAAGGCTTGAACTGCAGTTCCAGCAATCCGCCCTTGCGGTCACGGACCTGTTCGAACAGCGTCGCACCGATGAGGCCGGGAACCTGCACGCCCACGAGGTCCGGGTTCGTGGCGGCCACCGGATCCGTGCTCGCGATCGTGAAGAAGCCGCCCGGAATTTCCTGCGCGTCGCGGCGCAGGGAACGCTCCTGGCTGAAGACCTGCAGCAACACGCCGAAGGTCTCGTTCTCGTTCTTGTAGTTCATGAGGCCCGAGATCTGCGGATCCCAGGAGTCGGCCTGGTCGGCATAGACGCTGCCAAGCGAAGCTTCGACCGTGAACGGCTTGTCGAACTGGAACGGCTTGCGCGTGATGATGTTGACGGTGCCCGTGGTGCCGCCTTCCTGCAGTCGGGAATTGGACGACTTGTTCACTTCCACCGAGTTGACCAGCTCGGAAGGCAGCAGCGTGTAGCTGACGCTGCGGCCGACGTTGTTGCCCTGGCTCAACACGAACCAGTCGGCGGAACCCACGCTGTGACCATTGATGAGGGTCTGAGTCAGGCTCGGGCTGGTGCCACGCAGACTGACGCGATCGGATTCGTCGAAGCCGCCTTCATCGGCGCTCGACGAGCTGATGTTCACACCGGGCAAACCACGCAGCGCGTCGGCCACGTTGTGAGCCGGTAGTTTGCCCACGTCCTCGGCGGTGACGACTTCCAGCCGCGTATCGGCGTTGCGCTTGACGTCCAGGGACTGCTGGATGCTGGCGCGAATGCCGGTGACGATGATTTCGCCGATCTCCTCGCCGCCCGCGGCCGGATCAGTCGAAGGAGACGTGGCCGCATCGGCCATCGCGGACTGGTGATACAAGGCGAACGCAATCGCCGTTCCGAGCAAGGTCGATCGTCGGATGTTCATTAGAAACTCCTACCCCTGTTGTTTTGTATGAGGACCAATTGCGGTCCACTATAGTACCAATCAGCGAGAAATGCCAAGTGGAGTTGATACCAATGGGCGCTACATTGATAAGTATCTGAATATAAATGAACCATTTCCCCCTTGACTGGGAGTCACGCTCTTTTTGGTATTTGATTGGTTATAAGCGCGGCGGATTTTTGTCTCGCGAAAAACACCACAAAGGGGTCCTGGGTGTCTTCGGCTGATGAAGTGCGTGCACAGTCAGGCAGACTCTTCGGTGGCGATGCACGTATCGTGCGTACTCGAGTGGCGGCGAACCTGAGGCGCGTTCCGAGGACGCGGGGCTCCTGAAAAACGACAACACAAAAATGCCTTGTGAACCTCGCAATTTCTCGCTGGCAGCACAAAAACGCTGGCCGCAGGCCTTCCACGTAGCCTCATCCGTGAGGTGCGCAGACACCCCATCCATGGCTCCCCGGTTCGGATCACGCAGCGGCGCGCCGCCTCTTCCACTGTTTTCGCTGCCTGGAATGGCAATCCCAGACCCGGCCGGCCCTGTGGGAACCTGCGAATCCCGAGTCAAATTACTGCGGACCATTATGTGTCCACTTTAATACCAATAGGACGACGGCCGGTAAGGCCAGCCAGATCGAATCATTCGATGCGTAGAATCATGAACTTATGCTGATGCACGCATCTCGCAAAAAGATAAATGGTATTGCATTGGTTCTATTCGGATGGCATGGTTTGCATACTTCAGGGGGAAAACGTCTTGCCAACTCTTTCGCAAGTTCTGCCACCGCTCGATGAATCGAGCGCCCAGCCGCTCTACCAACAGCTGCAGCGCGCGCTGCGCGGCGCCATCGAAAACGGGGCCATCGGCCCCGACGACGCGTTGCCACCCGAGCGCGACCTGGCGGAAATGCTCGGCGTTTCACGCATCACGGTGCGCAAGGCCATCGACGAGCTCGTCGACGAGGGACTGCTGATCCGCAAACAGGGTTCCGGCACCTTCGTCAGCAATCGGGTCGAGAAGAACTTTGCGAAGCTGACTTCGTTCTCCGAAGACATGCGTGCACGCGGACGCGAGCCACGCAGCGTCTGGATGAATCGTGCGGCCGGCACGGTGACCCCCGAGGAATCGCTGACGCTGCGCTCCAGTCCCGGCACGCCGGTGCTGCGCTTCCATCGCATCCGTTACGCCGATGACGCGCCGATGGCCATCGAGTACGCCACCGTGATCGCGAGTTGCCTGACCTCGCTCGACGACGTGGAGAACTCGCTGTACGAAGCACTCGAGCGCACCGGCAACCGGCCGGTACGCGCGCTGCAGCGTCTGCGCGCCGTGCTGCTGACCGCCGACCAGGCCAAACTACTCAAGGCGCAGGAAGGCGAAGCGGGCCTGCTGGTGGCGCGCGTCGGTTACCTCAAGGACGGACGCGCGGTGGAGTACTCGCAGTCCTACTACCGCGGCGAGATCTATGACTTCGTCGCGGAGCTGAGCGCCACCACGTGAACGGACCCACGCGGATGTTCCTGGAAGCGGCCGAGGGCGCCGGCGTGGTCGCCGCGCAGCTCGCGCACAACGCCGCGCAGCTCGCGAGCCTGGGCGCGAGCCTGCGCGCCAGTCCCCCGCGCGCCGTCGTGACCTGTGCGCGCGGCAGCTCGGACCATGCCGCCACCTACGCGCGATATCTCATCGAAGCCCACACACAGGCGCTCACCTCCTCGGCCGCGCCTTCCCTGAGCTCGGTCTACGACGCCAGCACTGACATGCGCGACGTGTTGTTCATCGCCATCTCGCAGTCCGGCAAGAGCCCGGACCTGCTCGCCGCCACGGAAAGCGCGCGTCGCGGCGGCGCCTACACGGTGGCGTTGTGCAACACACCCGGCGCGCCGCTCATGCAGGCAGTCGATGTGGCGATTCCCCTGCACGCCGGTACTGAAACCAGCATCGCGGCCACCAAGTCGTATATCGCCACCTTGAGCTGCGTGGTGCAGCTGGTGGCTCATTGGGCGCAGGACTTCGGACTCTCCGCCGAACTCGCGCGCCTGCCCTCACAGCTCGCGCGGGCCTGGGAATGCGACTGGAGTGCGGGTGTCGATGCACTCGCCGGCGCGCACAACCTGTATGTCGTCGGTCGCGGCTTTGGCCTCGGGATCGCGCAGGAAGCGGCGCTCAAGCTCAAGGAAACCTGCGGACTACATGCGGAGGCCTTCAGCTCCGCCGAAGTCAAACACGGACCCATGGCGCTGGTGCGCGAAGACTTCCCGGTGCTGATGTTCACCCAGGACGACGAAACGCGCGCCGGCATCGAAGCGCTGGCCGCGGAGTTCGCGGCGCGCGGCGCGACCGTATTGCTCGCCGGCGCACGCGCGCGCGGCGCGATCACGCTGCCCACGATCACCGCGCATCCGGTGCTCGAGCCGGTGCTCGCGATCCAGTCCTTTTACGCCATGGCCAACAACCTCAGCCTCGCGCGCGGACTCGATCCCGACCGGCCTCCCCACCTGCTCAAGGTCACCGAGACACTCTGATGCTGCAGGCGTTCCGCAATGGCCGGATCCTCACCGAACAGGGCATCGAGTCCGAACGTACGCTGCTGGTGCGTGGCGGCCGCATCGAAGCGCTGGTTGGCGCCCGCGAAGTCGTCGGCGCGGATCGCGTCATCGACCTGCGTGGCGCATTGCTGGCGCCGGGTTTCATCGACTGCCAGGTCAACGGCGGTGGCGGCGAGTTGTTCAACGACGATCCCTCGGTTGAAACCGTCGCGACCATCGCGCGCGCGCATCGCCAGTTCGGCACTACCGGCTTCCTGCCCACGCTGATCAGCGACGACCTCGACGTGGTCGCGCGCGCCATCGACGCGGTGCGCGATGCGATCGCCGCGGGTGTGCCCGGCGTGCTCGGCATCCACATCGAAGGCCCGTTCCTCAACGAGGAACGCCGCGGCGTGCACGATGCCAGCAAGCTGCGCGAGCTCGACGCC
The DNA here is from genome assembly GCA_035279135.1 of Steroidobacteraceae bacterium. Classification (GTDB taxonomy): domain Bacteria; phylum Pseudomonadota; class Gammaproteobacteria; order Steroidobacterales; family Steroidobacteraceae; genus CADEED01. The sequence goes on along the minus strand of DATEII010000125.1, from coordinate 47,280 downwards.
GACGCGGTCAAACTACTGACGCGGCAACACGGCGGCGTGACCATGGTCACGCTCGCGCCGGAACGCACCACGCCGGCCTTCATCCGCCAGTTGAGCGACGCGGGCGTCATCGTGTCCGCCGGGCACACCAACGCCACCTTCGACCAGCTGCAGCCGGCGTTCGCGGCCGGCCTGCGTGGATTCACTCACCTGTTCAACGCCATGTCGCCGCTGGGATCGCGCGAGCCCGGTGCGGTGGGCGCGGCCCTGGCGAACGAGAGCAGCTGGTGCGGACTGATCGTGGATGGCCACCATGTGCATCCGGAAGTCATGAAACTGGCGTTGCGCGCCAAGCGCCACGAACGCTTCATGCTGGTGTCCGACGCCATGCCGAGTGTCGGCGCCGCGATGAAATCCTTCGTGCTGAACGGCCGTCCCATCAAGGTGGCGGACCGCAAACTGGTCGACGAGGAAGGCCGCCTGGCCGGCGCGGATCTCGACATGGCCACGGCGGTGCGCAACGCGGTGCGCATGTTGAACCTGCCGATCGCGGACGCCGTGCGCATGGCCAGCGCAAACCCGGCCGATTTCCTGGTGCTGCGTGACATCGGTCGCATCGCCGCCCGCCAGCGCGCCAACCTCGTGCTGCTCGATGACGACCTGCAGGTACGCGAAAGCTGGATCGACGGGGTGAGCAATGCGCCGTCGGAATTGTCAGCCGCCCGGGCCTGATTCCGGCAGCCCGCCGACCTGGCCCTGCTTCGCCAGCCAGCGTGGGACGCCTTCAGTTGGGTCCTAAGTTGTAGGCCAGAAGGCTGGGCCCGTGTCGCTCGCTCTGACACCGCGTGTGGGACGAAGACTGCTCCCGGAAACACCACAGTCACCCACCATCCATCCCGGAATTTTCATGAAGCCCCTGACCCCCGGTCTCATTTGCATGCTGGCTGTCCTGGCCCCCGGAGGGTCGGCCCTCGCTCGCCCGATCCTGTACTCCCACAGCACGACGGTGATGGCCGAATACGCCGAAGACGTCATGCGGGACGTGCAGGTCTCATACGCACCTGGGCATTACCTCGCCTTCGGCGTCGGGCATCTGGAACTCGACGGTGGGGGACCAGGCGTCGAACACGAGATCAACTTTGGCCGGCTGAACCTGCTGGTGAAACGCTGGAACCTCGAGAAGGCCCAGTCGAATATTTTCATCTGGGGCGGAGTCGGACGGTCGAGCATCCGCATATCGGCGGACGTGCTCGGAAGCACCGGGCACAATCATGGCGGCACGGTGAACACGGGAGAGGCGGTCACCTTCAACGAAACGGCCGGCAATGTCGGTGGTCAGATCGACTACGAGACGCGCCGCGTCTATACCTCATTCGCCACCGACTCGCAGTTCGCCGCCTCGTTCACCCATCGCATGGATACGCTGCAATTCGGAATTGCGCCTTACGAGCACGAGGCCAACGGGCTGGCCACATTCTTCATCGTGTCCGCGACGAAGTATTCCGGAAATCTGCAGAAGGAAGAGACCCAGGTGGCAGTCCTGCTCCGGATGTTTCGGAAATCCTTTTGGGTCGAAGCGGGTGCCACCACCGATGGCAAACCACAAGCGCGTCTGATGCTCACGTTCTGAGGAGGTCTGCCATGAAAAAAAACGTTCTTGCCGTCTTGATGCTGTTCGTGTCGCCCCTGGCGGCGCACGCCGGCACGATCGAAATGAAGGTGTTCGGCATGGTGTGTGGCTTCTGCGCGCAGGGCATCGAGAAGAGCCTGCGCAAGCTCTCAGCGACAGCAGATGTGACCGTGAGCCTGGAAAACCAGCTGGTAGCGGTGTCGACGCGCGATGGCGTGGACATTCCGGACGCCGAGCTCCGGAAAGTCATCGAGGAAGCCGGCTATGACCTCAAGGACATCGCGCGCACCAACCGTCCCATGCAGGAGATCCGCGAACAGGTTGCACAGAAGCAGTAGCTGGAACCGGACGTCAGAAACCGATTTTGAATTCGGCAAACGCCGTGCGCTGCGCCAGGGGATACACGGCATACGCCTTCTGATCGGTCAGGTTGTCGACACCGAGGTTGACCTCGAGTGAATCGCGCGGCTTCCAGCTGACCCGAGCGTCGATCATCGAATAACCCGATAGAAAGCCATAGGTGTCGCCGATCGAGACGCCTGACAGATCGGAGTTCTCGCGCGAGGCATAGCGCCAGCCCAGCGACGCGCTGACATACGCGCTGGCGCGGTACCTCAGAGTGGCACCGGCTCGCCAATCGGGGACGCCTGGGAATTCCTCCCCCTCGGAGGCGATATCCCAGGAGTTTCGCAAGGTGCGGGCATCGGTTCGCGCGACATTCGCATCGAAGTCCAGGCCATCGACGAGCACATTTTCGGCTTCGGCGATCAGCTCGATGCCGTATTGCCTCATGGAGTCGATGTTCTTGTAGTTCGTGACGATGACGCCGAACTGGTTCAGAGCCGGGAAGAGCAGGATCGAGTCGTCTATCTCCTGGTAGAAGACACTCGACGTGAGGGTCAGATCGCGCTTCGCCCAACGCAGCAACAGATTCGCATCCCGTGAACGCTCCGGCTTCAGGTCCGGATCGAAACTGCCAGGGTCGATGGAGCGCGTGGTGACGTTGAACCGGCCCTGAAAGAGCTCGCCGACAGTCGGGTATCGAGTGGCGGCTCCGAGGCTCAACTGGACATCCCAGGCCTCACCCAGCCGGGCCTGGTAGCTCAGCTTGGGGCTGAACGATTGGTGTTCACGCTCGGGATACACATCGGTCGACACGATGCCGGTGTCCTGCGTGATGCCTCCATCGTAAGCGCGCCACCAATCACCACGAATGCCGATCGTCGCGGAGCTGTTCGGCGTCAATGTGAACTCATCTTCGGCGTAGACGCCTGCGCTCAGCGAGCGTCCGAAGTTTTCCGAACGGAAATACGCGGGTGTCGCCGTGCGCCAGTTCTCCGTGTCGAACACGGCCTCGCGTGTTTCGTACTGGTTCGCGTTGAAACCCAGTACGAAGCGGTGGCGCTCGAAGTTGCGCGACAGGCCAGCGTCCACGTTCCACCAGCCCGGATCGTCCTGGAGCACCTCTGTTCCGGACAGATTGGCGATGCCGAACGAATGGTTGAGCGAGATTCGTGTGTCATCGCTATCGATCCAGTATCGGGACAGGCTGGCCCGAACGTCCCAATCACCTAACTTCCCGCTGGTCTTCATACCGGCGAGGAACTCGCTGCGCGAGGCGACCGCGAGCTTCAGCGCGCTCGCGAGATAGACGTTGCCGTCCAGATTCACGCGTCCTTCGTAGACGGGCTCGCCAGCCTGGTCAGCCAGGAAAGTGCGCGGGTCGGTTTGTTCGCGATCGGTGAGCCATCCAAAGAACACCCCCTCGATGTCCCAGCCGCTGCGGAATTCATAGCGGGCGCGCATTCGGAACTGGTCCTGAACGATTTCCGTGGGCGAGATGGCTCCATATACGGGTGTGGCAATACGCGGATCATCGAATCCGCCTTCGACGGGAACCGACGGGCCGATTGATGGCGCCAGCGGGTAGTAGGTGGTCGGTTGACCCGTGTTCTCGAGGTGCCGACCACTGACGTGGATCGTCCACGGGCTCGAAGGGCGTTTCCACGTTCCACCGGCCTCGACGCCGTACCCGACGAAAGTTTCGTCGACTCCATATTGCGAGAACGGCATGGCAAGCGATTGCAGCTTCACGTAGCCGCCGCTCTCCGCAGGTACCCCCGTCGTTACGGAGATGACACCGCCCATGGAATTGCCGCCGTACCGCGCCGAATAGGGACCGTACAGGATGTCGATGCGTTCCACTTCCGACGGCCCGACGATGTCCCATTTCGGGGAAAAACGTTCAGAGTTGCCCAGGAGATTCGATACGACGAAACCGTCCACCATGACGAGCAGGCGCGCGCTCTGGGTGCCATTGGCACCCCGCAGGGAAACCACCCCGTTGTCATCGCCTCCGAATCTCTTGGAGGTAGACAGGTTGGGTGCAAACCTGACGAGGTCGTCCACATCAACTGCATTGATGGAGGCGAACTGCTCATCGCCCAGCGATACCGCAAGGCCCTGCGAGTCGAGTTCCGGAAACACCGCCCCGGACAAGCCGTCGTTGCCCGCTTCGCTGTTCTGCGGCAGAAAACCAACGAGGGTGCAAAGCAGTAGCGAGCAGGAGGCCGGAACGGACGGGGTCATGCGATGGGCGGCCGGAGTCTTCTTCGGGGCCGCCATCTGACCCCATGCGGTGCCGGGCTGGACGTAGGAAACGGTAACCGGGAGTTGTCGGACTTCAGCCTATACCCTCGCGCAAACTCGCCCCGGGGTCCTAGCGCCGCGCCAGCACTTTCTCGAGATAGGCCTGGGCGGAGTCGGTCTGTGACTGCGCCAGCCAGAACACGGCGCGCTTGCGCTGCTCAGGGGCGAGTGACTGGTCCTCGGCGACGGAGATCAGTGCCTTCGTGCCGCGTTCGTTGGGCAATCGGGACAACGCAAAGATCGCCTGCTCGCGAACCTCGTCATCTCGATCCTTGCGTACAGCGGCGCCAATCGCCGCTTCGGATTCGCTCGCGCCGGTCTGCGCGAGCCAGAACCAGGCCTTGGCGCGAACATTGCCGGACGCGTCGGAATTGCCGAGCCGGATGAGATCCTGGGTCACGCGTGGCGACTTCGACTGCGTGAGAGCGAACGCGGCGTGCTCGCGGACTTCGGGATCGGCGTCGCCGAACATCACGGAGCTGGTGATGCGGGCGCCCTCGGCGCCGCGCAACACCGCCGACCAGAACACCGACCCCTTTCGGGTTTCGGTATCCGGATCGTGCGCGAAGCCCGAGAGCGCGTCGCGAGCGCCGTCACCTCGATGCAGCGCGAGCGCGGCCAACGCGCCCTCGCCGATCGGCCTGCCGCTGACGGCGTCCTTCGAGGCCTGCTTCACCTGGCGCGCGAGCCACTGCGTGCTTTCCTGCGCGGACACATCGTCCAGCGGCTGCACCGGTGTCCTGGTTTCGACCGGGCACGAGGCCGCGAGCGCCTGCACACGGTCGATCTTGCCGCCGGTGGTCCGTGCATACACCTTCACGGCATCCGTGGTCTTGTCGCCGCCATGGATACCAAATCCGTCGGGGCCGCCATCGAGCCGGCAGACCATGCGCGAGGAATCCCGATCGTTCCAGCTGCTGAAGCAGCACCAGGCGGGCGCGTCGTCGACGGCGGGCACCTGCCAGCTCACCCAGCCGTCGCGCGGCAGCTCCGGCTCGGCGCCGCGTGCCGGCGCCAGCTCCACGAGCGTCATGCCGCCGATGGCCAATGCGAGCAGTCCCATCTTCCGGTAGTTAGTGCTCATTTCTTGCCCTCGAGCGCGGCGTCGATGGCTTCGAGCGCCGCGTCGCCATCGATCAGCGAGAGCGTCCGCAGCAGCGTGCGCTTCTCCTCGCTGGTCCTGGCGGCGCGGTACAGCGCCAGCACGCCCTGCTCGTCGCGCGCGATCAGCATGCCCTGCAGCGCCGCGTCCCTGAGGTCCGTGTCGGTGTTGCGCGTGTAGATGTCACGCAGCGCGGCGCGGGCCTCATCGCTGCCCACGATGCCGATCTTGCGCACCGCGTCGACGCGCACGTCGTGGTTGGCATTGCCATCCGCGATCTTGCGCAGGCTGGCGAGATCGCCGCTGATGGCATACGCATCCACGAGACCGCTGGCCGCGTTCGGCCGATCGCCGAGCTTGCGCAGCTCTTCGGTCGCGCCCATGGCGCCGAGGATGCGGATCGCACGGCTCGCCTCGTCTTCGGACCTGGCGTCGAGTGCGGCCTTGTACACCGCTTCCTTGCGCCCGGCGATGAGCCACGCCTGCAGCACCTCGTCCTTCACGTCGTCGCTGCCCGCGCTGTAGATCGACTGCAGGGAATCGAGCAGTTGCGGATCGCCGCCGATTCCGATGCTGCGGATGGCTTCGCCGCGCAAGGCCGGATCCGTGGAACGGCTCGCCTGGCCGAGCAACTGCCGCGCTTCCGCCGAGTTGATCTGGCTGAGCACGAACAACGCGCGCTTCTTGACCAGCGTGCTCTGCGGGCCCGCCAGCACCTTCTTGATGATGGGCAGTGCCCGGTCGCCGGGCTGCGCCATGAGGCCCTCGAGCGCCGCGAGCGCGAGCTCTTCGTCGCCGGTGGGTTCACGATCGTCGTCGCGCACGGGCTGCGGTGCCGCCGGTGCTTTTGCGGGTGCGGCAGGCGGCTTGACGGCCGCCGGCGGAGATTGCGCGATCGCCGTGCCATGGAGCGCCAGCGCGGCGATCAGCAGGGTCAACGTGTGGTTCATGGTGTCCTCGTCACAGAATGTTGTTGGGCCGCGCGCCGGTACCCAGCCGCGCCTGCATGACCCGGAGTTCGAAGCTGAGCTGCGAGATGTCGGCCGCCGTGGTCTCGCTGCGACCGTTGGCCAGGTCCTCGAGAATTGGATTGAAGGCGCGCAGCACTCGTGCCAGCTGCGGCTCACCAGCACGCTCCGCGGCCAGTGCGTACATCTGGTTCTGCCCGATGATGGTGTCGATCAGGCGCGCCCGTTCTTCCGGTGTCGCCTCACCCAGCGCCGCCAGCCGCCGCTCGGTAGTCGCGAGATGGAACTTCAGGCCATGTTCGTACGCGGACGTGTCGCCTTGCGCAGGTTCGACGTGGGTCATGGTTTCGTTGGCGGCGACCGGCGTGGTGGGCCGCAGGAGTCGCTGGACGCTGAAGATCAGCGCGAACACCGTGACGGCCGCCGCGGCCGCCTGCCACATCACCGGCATGGAAAACCGGCGCGGCGGCTGGCTCGCGCGCGTTTGCGAGGCGGCGCGATCGAGCGCCGAGCGCCAGCGTTCCGTTGCCTGCGCGGGCACCGGGACCTCGGGGATCGCGGCGGCCGCGTCGAGTCGTGCGACGAGCGCATGCAGCCGCTGCGCCAGCTCGGGTTGCGCGCTGAGTGCCGCGCCGACGCGCGCGCGGTCGGCCGCGTCGAGCTCGCGGTAGTGATAGAGCAGCAGTTCGTCGTCGTTGATCATGATTCGCCTCGCCAGACCTGAAGGTCGACGCGCAGCTTGCGGACCGCGCGGAACAGGCTGTTTTTCACGCTGCCGATGGGCATCTGCAGGCTTTCGGCCACCTCTTCGAGGCGCCAGCCTTCGACGTGTTTGAGCAGGAAGATCTGCCGCTCCTTGGTGGAGAGGCGCTGCATCGCGGTGGCCAGGTCCTTGCCGAACGCGTGTTCGACATATTGGCTTTCCGCGGAGGAAGTCGGACCCGCCTCGACGGTTTCCGGATCGAGCTCATCCTCGGCGCGGCGCCTGCGCTTGCGCGTCAGGTCGATGGCCGCGTTGAGCGCGATGCGGTGGATCCAGGAATCGAGCGCTGCTTCGCCACGGAACTCGTCGCGATGATTCCAGGCCTTGAGCAGCGCCTCCTGGACCGCGTCCGCCGCCAGGTCCGCGTCGCGCGTGATACGAAGGCAGGCGTTGTACCAGCGCACGCTGCGTTCGTTGAGCACGGCGTGGAAGGCATCCGGCCGGACCCATGATTTGAGGAGGGTGAGCACGGAACTAAGACGGCGCGGCCGTCAAAAGGTTAGCAAGGCCCGGAATCTACTGCTTTTCGATGGCTTCGAGCGCCGAGAAGTCCACCCAGCCCCGCAAGTACCCGGCAATGGTGCTGATCTTCTTCTTGTGGGCCTTCCAGGTCGGGGACACCACGAATTCCTTCTCGGTGATGGCGATGACGTCCTGCTCGAGCACGAAGCCGAAGGCTTCCGGCCCGTTCATCCCCTTCGCCACGACGACTTTCCAGAACCGGCGCGGCACCTGGATGCGGATGCCGCCGTTGTCATCCAACCCCCGGAACCAGCGGTCCTTGGGATCGAGCACGGGGCCGGAAAACAGGATCAGCCGCTCCTTCTTCGATTGCTTGCCGACTTCGTTCTCGAAGTCGCCCCAGTTCTCGTCGCCACTGCCCGAGCGGTTGAACGGCTCCGTCTGCGGCGTGCAGTTGGTCACGTGGTAGGTGTCGCCATTGGCCTTCTGGATGTCCTCGAAGGTCCTGCCCCAGCAGACGTCTTCGCGGCGGACCAGGTGGCCCTTGTCGAAGGCCTTGCCGTCGTCGTTGTAGAAGCGGTCCGGCAACTGGTGCTCGGCCGCGATGCGCTCGTCGAGTACCCACTGCTCGATGGTGTGGTCGTCGGTGATGCCGGTGAGCTCCTTGCGCGTCGGCTTCTCGCCGTCGATCTCCTTCGCGTCTTCGCTCCAATCCACGTTCGCGGCCGTGAAGAGCGCGAGCCGCCGGTCCTTGTGCATGAACACCGAGAACTTGTGGTACTTGAGCTCGTAGCTGCTCTTGCCGATCAGCTTCGCGGCGACTTGTTTGCCCGCGGGCGTGAGCCGGGGCAGCGCGATCCTGCGGTTGCCGCCGAGCTGCAGGAAGTGGGGGTCATAACCCTTGCGATGCGGCAGGTCGTCGTAGATGACCGGGATCTGCATCTTGAAGGCTTCGAGCATGTCGCCGAGCGACGAGCGCATCGTGTTCGCGCCCGCGCCCGCGCCGGCGCCCGGCGATTCGAGCGACACGCGCAGCTGCAGGGGGACGATCACGTCCCGGGGCGTAGTTAGACGTGCGCCCGGTGTGCCCGTGCGTGCCTCCCGCTCGCGCGGCGTATCGAGTGTGGGCGGGGTGCGCGCCTGTGTGCGCGCGGCCTCGATGGCGTCGGCAAGCACGTCACCGCCGGTCATCGCCTGGTCGAGCAGGGCCGCGTAAGGCGGGAAGTTCGCGGCGGCGCGCGCGCGGATCGCGGGCGCCAGTCGGCTGACACGCACACCGACATTGTCTTCCCAGACCACGTCCGAATCCTTGAGGCCGTCGACCGAAGCGACGAACTTGCCGCTGCGCAGCGCGAAGTTGCCGTTGGCATCGCGCCGGATGCGACCCGATGAATGCAGCGCGACCAGCTGGAAACTGTCATTGAGCACCGGCGCACCCGAGGAGCCGTGCGCCGTGTCGGCGTGGTACCAGATCACCGGCTTGTCCGGATCCACCTCGGTCACCTTGTTCTCGCGCAGCGCGATCTGCATGGGCTCGCCATCCGGGTGCTGCAGGATGGTGACGAAATCACCTTGGGTGAGCTTGCCGGTTTCGGCGTGCAGCCGCAGGAAGGAGAAGTCCTCGATGCGCGCACCGGTGCGCGAGCGCGGCGCCACCGCCACCGCCGCGAAATCCAGCGCCTCGTCGGCGACGAAGAAAGAGACCGGCGCCAGATCGAAGATCTCCACCTGGCCGATCTCGCCTGCGATGTTGTATCGGTAGCCGAACTCGATGGTGGCCATCGCCGCCCAGCCGGCGTCGTTCAGCACATGGTGATTGGTCAGCAGCACGCCCGGCGCGATCAGGAATCCCGTGGCGCGCAAAGTCCCATTCGGCCGCGGCACGACGATGCGGCCCACCGGCCGGGACACGCACATGCAGCGATCGAGGAAGTTCCACTCGACCAGGTCGTTGGTGCCTAACAAGGCTTCGCGTTCGAGCGCGGTGGCCGTCTGGCCGTCGGCCGTGAGGAAGGATTCGCGACGCGCGAGCTTGGTTTCGGACTTCGCGGCATCGGTCGCCTTGGCCGCGAGGTCGACCTCGGGCGGGGCGGCGGCGGGTTCGTAGGCCTTCCAGTCCTTCTGCGTGACTTGGCGGAGCAGCATCGGCGGGACCTCGCTGTCGGGGTCGAATCAGCGCGAGGCTAGCAAGACCCTGATTACGGATGGGTCACGGACGGCAGCCCGCGCCATCGCGTGGGACTTGCCCGAGACCTGTTGAACCCGCTTGCCGATTCCTGCCATTGCCCGGCTGCGGCAATTTGCCAAGGGTCCGTCCCCGCCCTTGCTCACAGGAGAACCACCATGGACCCGGAAAGCATGCGCAGCTGCATCGAAGCCTGCAACGACTGCGCGCTCGAATGCGAACACTGCGCCAGTGCCTGCCTCGGCGAGCAGGACGTCAAGATGCTGGTGCGCTGCATCTCGCTCGACCTGGATTGCGCCGAGCTCTGCCGGACCGCGACCATTCTCATGGCGCGCGGCAATGAAAGCGCCGCGGAATTCTGCCGGCTGTGCGCCGAGGTGTGCGACGAGTGCGCGCAGGAATGCGAGCGGCATCAGCACATGGAGCATTGCCGGCGATGCGCGGAAGCCTGCCGTCGCTGCGCGGAGGAGTGCCGGCGCATGTCCGGCGCGGGCCCCGCGCGCGAGGGCACGCGCACGTCCGAGCACCCCGCGCACTGACGCGCCGTTCAGGCGGAGAATCGCTTCGCGACCGCATCCCACTGGATGTTCGCGAAGAATGCGTCGATGTACTTCGCCGCCGCCGCGCCGTAGTCCATCTGGTACGCGTGCTCGTACATGTCCATGACCAGGATGGGCCGCGTGTCCGCCGGATTGGTCGCGTGGTCGGCGAGCCAGTAGTTTTCCAGCAGGTTGAGATGCTCATTGAAGCCGAGCACCACCCAGCCGGAGCCGCCCCCAAGTCCCTGGCCAATCTTGCGGAACTCGCTCTCCCAGCGGTCATAGGATCCGAAGGACTGCGACAGACGCGTGCGCAGGTCCGCCGGCGCCTTGCCGTCGCCGCCGAGATTGCCGAAGTAGAACTCGTGCAACACGACGGATCCCGTGCGCAGGGATTGTTCGCGCTTGAGACCCGTGTAGACGTAGGGCGGCGTGTTCGGATCGCCGAGCGCCTGCGTGAGACGGCCGCGCACCACGTTCAGCGCCTTGCTGGCGCCCACGTAGTTGTTCTCCCAGTGCGACTGGATGAGTTTTTCCGAAATGCCGTGCAGGCTCTTCGGGTCGAAAGGCAGCGGCACGGGCGTGTGCTGGAAGGCGAATGCGGCACCGCTCGGGGCATCGTCTTTCGCGGGTGCGGTCGTCGTCTGCGCGGCAACCGCCAGTACCGGCCCCACGGCAGCGGCCTGGATCAAACTACGCCGGGTCAGTTGGCTCACGGTCGTTCCTCCTTGCGATGCGCGAAGAGTAGTCGCGTGGAGCGGCACGGGATGCCGGACGATCCTGAAGTTTTCTTAAGGATGCGCTTGAGAGGTGGAGATGGTGCCGGCTGCAGGGATCGAACCCGCGACCCCCTGATTACAAATCAGGTGCTCTACCAACTGAGCTAAGCCGGCATCCGCGATGCGCAGGATTCTAGGCGCGCGGCCAGTCGGACGCTATTGATCGGTTCCCGGTTCGCCGTCCGCGGGGCCGGCTGACCCGGAATCCGGCTCGGCGGCGCCCTCGCCCGCCGGACACGGCCGGAACTCGAGCTCGGTGTCCCCGGCCTGGAACTTCTGCCCCTCGAGCGGCGGGGATCCCGACTTGAGCGCCAGGTCCAGCCAGATCGCGGTGCCGGGTTTTTCGCGCGCGTCGATCTGTGGCAGCAGGCCGAGCTTGGCGACCCGTTCGGATTGCAGCGCGGCGCGCTGCTCGTCGCTGAAGATGCCGAGCGAGATGCGGCGCGCGCCGGGATCACCGACGGCCTGTGCGTCGCGGATACCGCCGCGCGTCAGTCGCTCGATGAGTCGCCGCTCGGCCACCGGGGACGTGGGCGCCTCTAGATAGACCCAGTATCCATCGGGCTCGGACGTGGTTTCCTGCCGCGGCGTGGACGGGTACCCGCTGTCGGTCAGCGTCTGGCGCGCACGCGCGGCGAGCTCGTTGTTGGGGAAGGGTCCGACGGTGACGCAGCTGCCGTTCGCACCGGTCGGCAGTGCGGTGGTCTCGCTCGCCAGCTGCAGCTTCGGTGCATCGACGCGCGCGGAGATGGGCAGCGTGGCTTCCTTCGGCGCGAGCCACTGCGCCCACGCGAAATAGGCGAGGTTGACCAGCACCAGCACGAGAAGAGCGACACGCACGCGGGCGCGAGTGTAGCAAATGGCCCGCGACGGACCGCGTCAGCGGCGGTCGGCCTTGGCCAGCACGGCCAGGCCACGCAGCACGAGATCGGGGACCACCCGGAACGCACTCTTTATATAGGGCTGCAGGGCGCGCGCCGCGCCACCGGTGAGCAGCAGCATGGGCCGGGCCCCGAATGTCGTCCGCGCTTCTACGCAGGCGCGGTCGATGAAGGCGGCCGCGGCGAAGGCGGCGCCCGCGTCGAGCGCGCTCGCCGTGTCGGCGGCGAACAGGCCGCGCGAGCGGCGCGCGCCGCTGCGCGAGCCCTTCGCGCGACGGCGAATTCCCTGCGTGCCCGACAACAGGCTCGAGATCATGGTGTCGGGGCCAGCCGCGATCGCACCGCCGAGATGCGTGCCATCGCCGGCCACGGCATCGACGGTGAGCGCAGTCCCGACGCTCACGGCGAGCGCGGCACGTCCGCCGGCCAGCGCATGCGCCGCGATCACCCCCACCCAGCGATCGGCGCCGAGCCGCCACACATCGCGATAGGCATTGCGCACACCCGCGGCCTGGCGCGTCGAACGCACGAACTCCGTGCGCAGCCCGAAGCGCGCACGCACGGCGGCGGACAGCGCGCGTTCGGATCTCTGTCCCATCACGCTGACCGCGATCACGCGTTCGACGTCGCGCGGCACGGCCGTGACCAACGCTGCGAAGCCGGCGCGACCGTCGCGATGCGCGAGCGCGCGCGGCGCCGACAGGCGCTCACCGCGCAGCACCGCCCACTTGGCGCGCGTATTGCCGATGTCGACCAGCAGGATGCTCATGATCTGCGCACGCTGACTTCTCCGGAGATGAAGCGTTGCACGCCGCCCGGGGTCTCCACGAGCAATGCGCCGTGCGCATCGATGCCACGCGCCATGCCCCGCGTGATCTCGCCGAGATTTTCGACGCGGACTTCGTGGTCGCGCAGCGCATCGCGCTCCTTCCACTGCGCCAGGTGCGGCGACAGGCCGCTGCGCGGGAACTCTTCGAGCGCAGGGATCAGCCGCGACAACAGCGCGGCGACCACGGCGTTGCGATCGGGCGCCGGCCGGCGATGGGCATGCAGATCGTCGGCAACATTGCCGGCGGCGTTCACCGCGGCACGCACCGTATCATCCAGCAACACGTTGAGGCCGATCCCGATGACCAGGTGCACGGGCCCGCCTCCCTCGGCGCGCATCTCGAGCAGGATGCCGCCCAATTTTCCGCGCGCCGTCACGAGATCGTTCGGCCACTTGAGCTGCGTGCCACCGATACCGAGCTCATCGAGCGCAGTGACCACGGCCAGCCCGACCACCAGGCTCAAGGCCGAGAGATCCGCGGGCAGATCCGCGTATTGCCAGGCCACCGAAAGACAGATGGCGCCACCGGGCGGCGCGATCCAGGTGCGGCCGCGTCGGCCGCGCCCGCCGGTCTGGTGCTCGGCGAGCGCCACGGCGGCACGACCTGCCGGCGGTGCCGGCAATTCCAGCAGCCAGGTGTTGGTGGACTCGAGCGTCCACTCCACGTGCAATGCTTCGATGCGTGCGCGCACGGCGGCGGGCAGCCTGCCCTCGATGCGCTGTGCATCGAGCGCGCCCACGCCAGGCGCGAGGCGATAGCCCTTGTTGGACTGCGCGTCGAGCGCGACTCCGAGCTCGCGCAATTGTTCCACCGCCTTCCAGACCGCGGCGCGCGTGACGTGCAGCTCCGCGGCCAGCGCCTCGCCCGAGCGGAACTCCTGGTCGTCGAGCCGCTGGAATACGCGCTGCGGCAGTGGGCTCTCGACGAGCGTCATTTGCCGCGCCCGAACAGCCAGAGCTTGCGCGCGCGCGGCTCGCTGCCGGCACGCATGCGACGCACGTTGCCGCGATGCGTGTAGATGACCAGTACCGCGCAGCCCAGCGCGAATCCGAGCAACGGCGTGAGCCGGGCGCCGTCACGCAGCAGTAGATAGACGGGGATGGCGAGCGAGGCGGCGATCGACGACAGGCCGACGAACCCCGACACCACGACCACCGCCAGCCAGCTCACCACGAGCGGCGCGAGCAGCACCAGCTGCAGACCTGCATAGGACCCGACCAGCGTGGCCACCCCCTTGCCGCCGCGGAAGCCATGCCACACCGGGAACACGTGCCCCACGATGGCCGCGAATCCGCACACGGCGGGCAACCACTCCGCCGCGGGGCCCGCAGAGGCGGCGATGCCGGGGATCGGGAGGCGCGGGATCCAGGCGGCCGCGAGCACACCTTTCACCACGTCGATGATGATCACCCAGATTCCGAATGCCAGGCCCTGCGTACGCAACGCGTTGGTGCTGCCCGCGTTGCCGCTGCCCATCTTGCGGATGTCGACGCCGCCGCGCAGCCGGCCGACGACGAGGCTGCCGACGACGGAGCCGAGCAGGTACGCCAGCAGTACCTTGAGGAAGAAATCCATGAAACGACTAACTTTCGCCGCGGAACACTTCGGCGAGCATACAACGGACGCTGCCCCCGCCGTGCCGTTCGATCACGTCGATGGGCACGGCCAGCACGGCGTCCACCGAGGCATACAGCCTCGCGTACTTGTGCGCCGGCAGCGCGCGCTGCGCGGTGGCCGACATGACCAGGATGCGCATATCGCCGAGGTACTCGTCCCAGGTGCCGAGCTCGAGCACGTTGCCTGCGAAAGCGGCCATCTCGTCGCCGTCGATGGGCAGCAGCTCGCGTTGCGCGCCGAGGCGCGCGGCCACGCGATGGCGATCCGCGGCATCGATGTTCTCGAGCGCCGCCACCACCATGCGCGTGCCGATGCTCATGACCACGTTGGTGTGATAGATCGGTGTGCCGCGCGAGTCGCGCGCGTCGAAGAGCTCGAGCTGGTACTCCATCGCGCTGGCCCAGTCGCGCGCCACGGCTTCGTCGGTGCGCGGCGAGCGGCACGCATAGGCGACGCGCTCGACGTGGTCCAGCACCAGGCTGCCGGTGCCTTCGAGGAAACGCCCGTCCTTTTCGTGATGAGTCAAATCGACGGTCCGGCGGACCCTGAATCCCGTGTCGCGCACCACGCAGTCGATGACTTCGCGCCGGCGCTCGGCACGCCGGTTCGCGGCCTGCATGGGATAGATCACCACGGTGCCGTCGGCGTGGAAACTCACCCAATTGTTGGGAAATACCGCGTCGGGCTTGCGCGGCTCGTCGGAGTCGGGCGCGATGCTGACGGTGACGCCCTCACCGGCCAGCGCCGCGGCGAACGCGTCGAACTCGGCCTGCGCCTGGGCCGCGGTCTGGTCGGAACCACCGGGTCGCTGAAAACGATTGCTGGTCGCGGTTTCGGCGTTGAATCCGAAGTGCCTCGGTCGAACCATGAGCACCGCGTCCGCACATTGTGAGCCACCCATGGGCGACTTCTACATCCCGGACATGGTAGGCACAATAGCCCACCCATGATCGACGCCGTACCCACACTCGATGCCCGCTCCACCCAGGACTCGCGCTTCGCGCGCGACCTGTCGGCGGCGTACGAAGAGTACGGCTTCGTGATCATCGAGAACCACGGCATCGAGCGGCAGACCATCGAGCACTGCCTCGACTGTTTCCAGCGGTTCTTCGCGTTGCCGGTCGCGGAAAAGCTGCGCTACAAGCTGCCCGGCGGCGGCGGCGCGCGCGGCTACACGCCGTTCGGCATCGAAACCGCCAGGGACTCGAAACACTTCGATCTCAAGGAATTCTGGCACGTGGGCCGGGAGCTTCCGCCGGGACACCGTTATGCGCGCGACATGGCACCTAACATCTGGCCCGAAGGAATCCCGGGCTTCCGGGAATCGACGCTTTCGCTGTACGAGTCCTTCGATGCTCTCGGCCGCCGGCTGCTCGCGCCGATCGCGCGCACCCTCGGGCTCGTCGAGAACTACTTCGACGACAAGGTGAACCTCGGCAACAGCGTGCTGCGCGTGATCCATTACCCGCCGATGCCACCCGAGCCCACGCCGTCGGTGCGTGCCGGCGCGCACGAGGACATCAACGTCATCACGCTGCTGCTGGGCGCGGAAGAACCCGGCCTCGAGGTGCTCTCGAAGAAGGGCGAATGGTTGCCCATCAATCCGGCGCCGGGTTCGCTGGTCTGCAACGTGGGCGACATGCTCCAGCGGCTCACCAACCGGCGCCTGCGCTCGACCACGCACCGCGTGGTGAATCCGCCGCGCGAGCGCGCCAGCAAGGCGCGTTATTCGCTGCCGTTCTTCCTGCACTTCAATCCCGATTTCCTCATCGAAACGCTGCCGCAGTGCGTGGACGCGCAGCACCCCGACCAGTTCCCCGTCCCGATCACCGCGCACGATTTCCTGCAGGAAAGGCTGCGCGAGATCAAGCTGATCTAGCTACCGTGGCCAAGCTCTACTTCTATTACTCGACCATGAACGCGGGTAAATCCACCGCGTTGCTGCAGGCCAGCCACAACTACGAGGAGCGCGGCATGCGCACGCTGCTGTACACGGCGCGCATCGATTCGCGCGACGGCGGGCGCATCGCCTCGCGCATCGGCATCGCACGCGAGGCGCGCCATTTCCATACGGCGCTGGACATGCGCGCGGAGATTGCCGCCGAGCAGCAGCGCGCCCCCCTCGCCTGCGTGCTGGTCGACGAATCGCAGTTCCTGACGCCGTCACAGGTACGGCAGCTGGGCTCGGTGGTCGACGAGCTCAACATCCCGGTGCTCTGTTACGGCCTGCGCACCGACTTTCGCGGCGAGCTCTTCCCGGGCAGCGCGCAGTTGCTGGGCTGGGCCGACAACCTGGTCGAGATCAAGACCATCTGTCATTGCGGTCGCAAGGCCATCATGGTGGTGCGTGTCAAGGCCGACGGCACGGCCGAACGCGAAGGCGCGCAGATCGAAATCGGCGGCAACGAACGCTACGTGCCGCTGTGCCGCAGGCATTTTTCGCAAGCTCTTGCGGGAGCAAAGATTCCGGCCTGACGGCCCCCATCGAGTTAGCGCTCGCATGCGCAAGATTCGTACAGTGCGAGTAGCAGTGTGCTGTTGCGAACACACAGCACCGGCGCCGTTTTCGGTTGTAACTCGATCGTCATCTCATTAACGTGTACTCCATAAGTCACGCAGCGCCGCAGAGATGGCCGCGTAGAACACCGGAGACACCCATGCGAAACATCAACGGAGCGATGTTGCTCCGCTTCCACAAACTCAGCCTGCTCGCCGCGCTCACTCTCGGCGCCGGCGTGGCGCAGAACGCCTTCGCCCAGTCCTCGGGCACCGAGGCCATCGAAGAAGACATGAACGAGGTCGTGGTCAGCGCCTCGCGCGTGCGCCAGATCGGCCTCGTGACGGATCAGAAGGCGCCGAAGTCGCGCGTGAGCCTCACGAGCGAGTACCTGGCGACCCAGACTCCGGGCCAGAGCATCTTCCAGAGCATCAACCAGATCCCTGGTGTCAATTTCACGAACTCGGACGCGTTCGGCACGGCGGGCGGCAACCTGCGCATCCGTGGCTTCGACGGTTCGCGCGTGTCGGTCACCTTTGACGGCGTGCCGTTGAACGACTCGGGCAACTACGCGCTGTTCACCAACCAGATGCTCGATCCGGAGCTCGTCGATCGCGTGGACGTGAACCTCGGCACGACGGACGTCGACAGCCCGACCGCGTCGGCCACGGGCGGCACGGTGGCTTACAAGACCAAGCGTCCGAGTGACACGTTCGGCGGCCAGGCCGTGGTCTCGGGTGGCAGCGACAATTACATGCGCGGTTTCCTGCGCGTCGACACCGGGCAATTCGGTGATTCCGGCATCGGCGCCTTCTTCGCCGCGTCCTATCAGAAATACGACAAGTTCAAGGGACCAGGCGACCTCGAGAAGAAGCAGTTCAACGCCATGGTGCGCAAGGACTTCGAGAACGAGGATTTCATCAGCTTGGCGGTCCACTACAACCAGAACCGCAATGCGTTCTACCGCACCACCAGCGCGGCAAACTTCGAGCTCTTCGGTCGCGATTACGACAACCTGGCCTCGTGCACGCGCGACGCGCCCACTGCCGCGTTCCGCGATGACGAGAACGCAAGCCCGGTGCCCTCGGGCACGGTGCTCAACACCGACAATCTCGCCAATCCCTCGAGCTGCACCAACTACTGGGGCGTGCGCATCAACCCGTCCGACACCGGCAACATCCGCATGCAGTCGTTGTGGCACCTGGGTGAGCACGTACGCCTGACGTTCGATCCTTCGTGGCAGTACACGCTCGCGAATGGCGGCGGCACCACCACGATCAACGAGACCGTCGGCACCGGCGCCGACGTGCGTCCCATCGGCGCGTCGAACCTTCCCGGCTTCGACCTGAACGGCGACGGCGACATCCTCGACACCGTGCGCTACTACACGCCCAACAACACCAACACCAAGCGGTGGGGCGCCACCACGTCACTGATCTGGGACATCAACGAAGACAACCGGCTGCGCTTCGCCTACACCTGGGATCGTGCTCGCCATCGTCAGACCGGCCAATGGGGATACATCCTCGGCGACGGCCCGGTGGAGAACGAGTTCGCGGGACGCCAGGGTGATCGCGTGTACGCGGCGGATGGCGACATCCTGCGCGGCCGCGACCGGTTCTCGATCGCCGAGCTGAGCCAGTACGCGCTGGAATGGCGCGGCCAGTTCCTCGAGGACAAGTTCACGGCGACGGTCGGCGTACGTGCGCCGTACTTCACGCGCGAGCTCAACCAGTACTGCTACACGCCGAACGGCGGCAGCGGCAATTCGGCCGGCAGCATCTCGGCGACCAACGGCAGCACGCTGTGCACGTCGCGTTTACCCAGTGCGACGCTGGCGAACGGCAACGTGATTTTCCAGTCGAACCCGGCGACCGCGATCCAGTTCATCGCGCCGTACAGCGAGACCGTGCGGTTCGATGACGTCCTGCCGAACCTCGGCCTGTCGTACTCGCCGTGGGACGCGCACATGTTCTATGTCTCGTACGCGGAAGGCCTGTCGGCGCCGCGCACCGACAACCTGTACTCGGTGCGCCGCCAGGCGGACAACACGGTCGGTCGCCCGACCCCCGAGTCGGAGACCACCAAGGCCTACGATTTCGGCTGGCGCCTGAACCTGCCGAGCACCATCGCATCGGTGGCCTTGTGGAGGATCGACTACACCAACCGCATCGTCTCGTCGTTCGACCCCGAGCTGGGATTCAGCGTGGATCGCAACGTCGGTGACGTCGACATGTGGGGCGCCGAGGCGCAGTTCGGCCAGCGTTTTGGCGATGCCTTCTCGCTGACCGCGTCTGCGGCGTACACCAAGACCGAGCTGCTCGAGAACCTGCCATTTGGTCCGACGCCGCCGCCCCCGGCTGCCCCGCCGAACAACGTCATGCAGTTCCTGCCACTCAAGGGCAACGAGCTGGTCGAGACGCCCGAGTGGACCTTCTCGCTGCGCGCGGACTACGACATCACGGAAGATCTCCACGTCGGCCTGCAGGGCAAGTGGGTGGACGAGCGGTTCTCGACCGATCTCAACGACGAGACCACGCCCGCGTACACCGTGCTGGACCTCGACGCGAGTTATCGCTTCAAGTTCGGCGACAACCAGTCGGTCGAACTGGCGCTCAACGTCACCAACATCCTCGACGAGGAATACTTCGGCACCATCAGCTCGGGTGCGGGGCGCACCAGCACGACGCCGCTGCCCTGCCTGCGTGAGGGCTCGTCGGGAACCTTCAACTGCGTGAACTCCACCACCGGGGCCAACGTGAACGGCGGCGTGGGCTTCTTCTCCATCGGTGCGCCGCGCACCTTCCTCGCCTCGGTCAAGTTCAACTTCTGAGCATCGCGCGCGCGTGGTTGCTGCTGGCGGCGGGCATCCTGCCCGCCGCCGGCGCGTCGCGGCCCGTGACGCCGGCGATACGGATCGCCACCTTCAACTGCAGCCTCAACCGCCCTGCCGAAGGCGGATTGATCCGGTCGCTCTCCACGCCCGACGACGCCCAGGCACGCGCCGTGGCCGAAATCATCCGCCGCGTGCAGCCCGACATCCTGCTGCTGCAGGAGTTCGACTACGACGCGCGGGGAGAGGCGCTGCGGCTGTTCCAGGCTAACTACCTCGTGCCGCAAGCGGATGGCCTGCAGCCCGCCTCGTTCCGATACTCGTTCGTCGCGCCTTCGAACACGGGGGTGCCTTCGGGCTTCGACCTGGACCATGACGGCAAGGTGGGCGGTGGCGGCGACGCGCTCGGTTTCGGGGAATTCCCGGGCCAGTACGGCATGGCCGTGTTGTCGAAGTTCAGGATCGATACCTCAGCAGTGCGCACCTTCCGCAAGTTCCTGTGGCGCGACCTGCCCGGTGCGCTGTTGCCCGACGACCCGGCCACGCCCGCACCGAATGACTGGTACACACCCGAGATGCTCGCGGTGTTGCCGCTGTCCTCGAAGTCGCACTGGGACCTGCCCGTGATCGCCGATGCTAAGCTCACGCTGCACCTGCTCGCGAGCCATCCCACGCCACCCGCGTTCGATGGACCCGAGGATCGCAACGGCCGGCGCAACCACGACGAGGTGCGTTTCTGGTCCGACTACCTGGCGCCCAAGGAGTCGCGCTACCTGCGCGACGATGCGGGGCATGCCGGCGGCTTTGCAGGGGGAAACTTCGTGATCATGGGCGACCAGAACTCGGACCCGATCGATGGCGGCAGCCTGCACGACGCGATCGACGCCCTGATCCACGATGCGCGCGTGAATGGCTCCTTCGTTCCGCAGAGTGCCGGCGCCATCGAAGCGGGCGCCGCCCAGGGCGGCGCCAATGCCACGCAGCGCGGCGATGCGCGTTTCGATACCGCGGATTTCAACGATCGCAGCGCCGGCAACCTGCGCGTCGACTATCTACTGCCCTCGAAGGGACTGCGCGTCTGCGGCGGCGGCGTGTTCTGGCCGCGGCAGTCGGACGCCACTGCGAGGCTGGTGTGGGGCGACCAGCCGCCACCCAGCTCCGATCACCGGCTGGTGTGGATCGACGTCAGCGCAGGCGGAGCTCGGTGCCGACCGGGCAATGATCCGACAGCCAGTGATCCTTCGCGTCCTGGTCGTTGAACACCACGCGCACGAACGACTTGCGGATCACGCTGGCGGCCAGGTCCCTGCCGAGCAGGATGTTGTCGATGTATTCGCGGTACTCGCTGTCCGTGGTGCAAGGCGTGAACTTCTCGCGCCCGGTGACGTTGGTGAGCTTCGCGGCGGGCAACGGCGACGAATTGATCTCGCCGTAGACGTTCAGCAGGCGGCCCTCGGCATCGCGCAGCGGGCCTTTTTCGATGGTGAAGCGGCGATTGAAATCGCCGAGCACGCCGAAGCGGTGCCCGGCGCGCGCCTCGTTTTCGATCCATGCCTTGAGCGGCGCCACCTGCTGCGAGAGCAAGGTGCAGTTGCGACCCTCGGCCGTCAGCGGCCCCGCGGGGCAACCCGACTTCAAATGCACTGACATCAGCCTGAATTCGTTGGCCGTGCCCGGAAAAAACGTGGCGACCACGCCGCGGCGCACGGCGTTGTCCAGCGACAGCGGCTCGTATTCGGGTTCGCAGCGGTGGGGCAGTCCGCGCCGGATCGCGAAGCCGTTCTTCTGCGTATGGCCACGCGTGCTGAAGCAGTAGTCGTAACCCGGGAACACCAGCGCGGCCGCGTCCGGTCCATCCACCTCCTGCAGCGCCACGATGTCGGCCGCGAGTCGCGCGGCATATCGGCGCAGCGACGCGTAGTCGGCCGCGGTGCGCGCCGGGTGGCGCGTGATCGCGCATGGCAGGGTGCGGTCGTCCCCGCCCACCATGCCGCCATTCTGTGCACAGGTCTCGTTCAACGCCGCGTGCGTTTCCGGAGTCACGAGGTATTCCACGTTCCAGCTCGCGACGCGCACCTTGGTGGCGCCGTCTTTCCAGACGCCGCCGCCCGGTAGTTCGAGGACGGGATCTTCGGTTTCGAGCCCGGCGTATTTCTGCTCGAGCTTGTCGTAAGGCGCGGTCCAACTACCGTAGATGGGATTGGGCAGCATGAACCAGCTCTCGCCGAAGTGCGGCTCGAGCCTCTGGCGGTCGCCGGCGTACACCTTGGGATCGACGAAGTCGCCGAGATCGTCACCGACCAGCGCAACGATGCGATATTTCTGCGCGATGAATGCGCGCCGGTGCGTCTTGACGCCGGTGTTCCATTCCGGGCGCTCCTTGCGCAGCAGCAGGTGCTCGGGATCCGGCGCGGTGTCGATGCCGAGCGCCACCAGGTTCTTCATGGTCGCGGTCTCGGCCGGACAAGGATCACTGGCGGTCGGCTGCGGCGTGGTGCAATCGCGATTCGTCAGGAAAAAAACGGTGTGGCCGAGCTTCCGCGCCGCCGCGATGAATTCCCGGGCACCTGGTACGGCGGAGGCATTGCCCGCACCAACCCATTCGCCCCAGGTCTTCGGGTTGAAACCGGTGTGATCGCGCAGCAGCCGGGCCTGGTACACGGTGTTGTCGAGCACGGTCTCGTCGAGATCCATCACGACCGCCGTGGGCATGCGCGCCAGCACATCGGGCGGCACGTCCTTCTGTTCGACCGCGGCGCTGCCCGGCGCCGGTGCGGCTATCTTCTGCATCGCGAGCCGGTAGACCTGCTCGGCGATGGCGCGGTACTCGGGCGCGCGCTGCATCCACAACGTGGCATTGAGCGTCTCGCGGCCGGCCTGGTCGTCCGCGTGGGCCGCCGCACCGATGATCAAACCGATTACGAACATCCATGGTCGCACGATGAACTCTCCTCCCGGCAATCCTGGGCGGAGTATTTCAGATTTGCGCGGTGACGGGGATTACGTCGAGGTTGCTAGCCGGCGTCCGCCAGCGAGCTCGCCTGCCACTCGTTGTCGAGCAGGTCGACGGGTTCCACCTTGAGATAACGCAACGCGTCGGTGGCGCTGCACGGCCGTGCGAACAGGAATCCCTGCGCCAGGCTGCAACCCATGTTGCGCAGGATCTCGAGCTGCTGCCAGGTCTCGATGCCTTCGGCGACCACCTGGATGTTGAGGCTGCGGGCCATGGCGACGATGGCGCTGACGATGGCGTGGTCGGACGGATCGGTGGCGATGTCGCGCACGAAGCTGCGGTCGATCTTGAGCGAGTCCACGCGCCAGCGCTTGAGGTACGACAGTGACGAGTAGCCCGTGCCGAAATCGTCGATGGCGATCTTCACGCCCAGGTCACGCAACGATGCCAGCGCGTCCTCGCGGAATTCGCCGGTGCGTTGCTCGAACAGCGAGCCCTCGGTGAGCTCGAGCGCGATCAGCTGCGGCCCGATGCGGTATTTCTCCATGGCCTGCTGCATGAGCTCGCGCAGCTTGGTGCGCTCGAGCTGCACGGCCGAGACGTTGATGCTCACGGGCACGAGGTGCGCGCCCTGCTCGCGCCAGTTGTTGATGTCGCGGCCCAGGCGCTCGAGCACGAACTGGCCGATCGGGATGATGAGGCCGGTTTCCTCGGCCACCTCGATGAATCGTTCGGGCGACACGTATCCCTGCGCGGGATGTTTCCAGCGCAGCAGCGACTCGAGGCCCGCGACGCGCCGCGTGTGGATGTCGATGATGGGCTGGTAGTGCACGTCGAACTGCTGCAGCTTGAGCCCGGCGCGCAGGCTGGACTCGATGGCCACGCGCTCCTTCAACGAGCGGTCCATCTGCGGGCTGAACACCTGGAAGTTGTTCCGCCCGAGGTCCTTGGCCTGGTACATGGCCGTGTCCGAATGTTTGAGCAACTCACCCATGGTGGCGCCGTCACGCGGGTACATGCTCACGCCGATCGACACCGTGGCGACCAGGGCGCGACCGTCGATCATCACCGGAGCGGACAACACCTCGTTGATGCGCGTTGCGGCAATGCCGACTTCGTC
Source organism: Steroidobacteraceae bacterium (assembly GCA_035279135.1). Classification (GTDB taxonomy): domain Bacteria; phylum Pseudomonadota; class Gammaproteobacteria; order Steroidobacterales; family Steroidobacteraceae; genus CADEED01. The sequence goes on along the minus strand of DATEII010000125.1, from coordinate 23,493 downwards.
CGGCGCATTCACGCGATGCAGGACCACGACGAACTCGTCGCCGCCCATGCGCACCACGATGTCCGCGGGCCGCACCGCCGCGCGCACGCGCTTGGCGATTTCCTGCAGCAGCTTGTCGCCCACCTCGTGGCCGCGCGAGTCGTTGATGTGCTTGAAACGGTCGAGGTCGAGGAACAACACGGCGAGCATCTGCCCGGCTTCCTGGCAGCGCGCGAGAGCCTCGGGTAGATGGGCCTGCAGGAACAGACGGTTCGGCAGGCCGGTCAGGTGATCGTGGTTCGCGAGCTTGTCGAGGCGCTGCTGGTTCGCGAGCAGCTGGCTCTGCGCCTTCTTGCGCTCCGAGAGGTCGCGCATCAGGTACGAGACGAGACGGCGGTCGCTGGACTCGATGGGTACGCAGCTCACTTCCACGTCCATCTGGCGGCCATCCTTGAGCCACTGCACGAGCTCGATGCCGCGGCTGGGTTCGACGCGCGCCAGTGTCGCGATCACGGGGTCCTGCGAATCATTCGGGCCGCGCAGCACCGACAGCACGGAGCGGCCGCGCAATTCCTCGATCGTGAAACCGAGCTGCTCCTGGACCGCCGGATTGGCGTCGACGATCTCACCGGTGCGTGCGTCGGCCACCAGCAAGCCGTCCTGCGCCTGCTCGATGATCGCGCGGTAGCGCGACTCGAGCGACAGCCGGTCGGCGCTCAGACGGCGCGATCGCGCCAGCAGCAGCATGGCCACGATGGTGAAGCCGCCGACCAGCAGGCCCAACAGGATGGTCTGGTACAGCGTGGTCTGCGTGGCCTGCGCGAAGGCGCTGCGGGGAATCTCGAGTTGCACCAGCCACACCGGCGTACCGACCTGGTCACGCAGGATCAGGTAGCCATTGATGTGATTGCGGCTGGCGACCCGCGTCCACAGGTTGGCGGTGAGCGGCGAACGTCGCACCCAGTCGCGCACCTCCTCGGGAAGCCCGGAGCGATCGAGATTCGCCACCGGGAATCCGCTCACGGGCCAGGGCGAGAACCGGCCCATGCGGTCCACGACCGCAGGCGTGAACGCACGTGCGAAAGCGATCCAGCCATGCGGCTGCCCCGAGCCCGAGTTGTCGAACACCGGTCGCACCACGAACAGCGCCGGGCCGCGGGCGCGCTGCACGATGCCGCGCACGCTGTCGCCGACGGAGTTCAGCTGGCCCGAGGTCACGCCCTGCTTCATCGCGGCCAGCAGGTCCGGGTCGGGCGGAATTTCGTATTCCTGCGCCGTGGGATCGATGGCAAAGGAAGCGCGCGTGTCGAGGTTGCGATCGAGCACCAGCAGGGTGTCGACGTTGAGGCGCACGAGCGCGCCAGCGTTCAGCGACTCGGCGAAGTAGTTGGGCCGGTTGCCCCTGGCGAGCTCGGCGGTCTCGTTCCAGATGGCGTAGTCGCCGAGCGCGGAGTACAGGTCGGAGAGCTCGGTCTCGTAGCCGCGTTCGAGCTGTCGGCTCTGCATGTCCACGTCGCGCGATTCGATGTCGGCGACGTTGACCAGCCAGCCGCGCTGTGACCAGCCGTAAAAGGCCACCAGAATGACGGCGACCACCGCGCCGATGATGGGCAATGGAGATCGCCGGGTAACCTTGCCTTCCGGTGTGGTGGTGGTTGTGCGGGTCATAAACGTGAACTACGTCACGTGTTCTCAGGGGCCACATGGCAGTGTGCCCGGCGTACCCCGCAGCGCGGCACCGAACCGCGCACACTTTGCCTTACGAAAGTGCCCTCAGGGGGCCGTAAGTGCCCGGAATCCCAGCGTCCGGAAGGATGCCTGGCCGTGGCCGGCCACGAAGATCGCCGGCCGCAGCGACAGGAAATCGCCGGCCACGTTGTGGTGGTACCCGGACACCTCCATCTGCACGTCGAACTTGTTCCACGCCTTGCCGTCCACGCTGTGATGGAGGCTGACCACCTGGTGGTCATTGGTCACCCGCAGCCACATCACGCGGGCTGCGCCCTCGGGTTTGGCGCGCGTGCGTTGCAGGCCGTAGCGATGCATGGTGAATCGCTGCGCGTCGAAGCCGAGCCCGCAGTACAGGCGCCGGTTGTAGAACAGCAGCACGCCGGCCTGCGCATCGCCGGTCACCTCGACCTGCACTTCGAACTGGTAGGCGAGATCGCCGGTGACGAAGGTGAGCGGTGAACAGTCGTGGGGCTGCGTGCCCTTGCCGGCGACGATCAGTGCGCCGCCCTCGAATCGCAGGCGCCGCGATTCCTCGGGACCCGGATCGTAGAACGACCACTGCGGACGCAGCACCGGTCCCGCGAAATCATCGGAGAGCGGCGCGCCATGCGCGGGTGTTCCACGTGCCATGGTTTTGTCCACGCGCGGCTTGCGCAACGGCCGCGAGAGGTCACCGCCATCGGCGGTGATCCAGCCGTCCGGCGTGAAATGCATGGGATCGAGCAGCGTCTGGCGACCGAGCGTCCAGAAGCCGTTCTCGTACCCGTGATACACCAGCCACCAGGAACCGTCGGGCGCCTCGAGGGGTGTGGCATGGCCGCGCGACCACCACTTCTCCGAGGCGGACACGGTGCGCACGATGGGGTTGTTAGGCGCGTTCTCCCAGGGTCCATGCACGGACTTGGAGCGCGCGACGATCACCATGTGGCCGGTGGGCGGACCGGCCGTCCCGCCGACCGCGAGGATGAGATAGAACCAGCCGCCGTGACGCAGCACCTTGGGCCCCTCGGGCGCAAAGGTTTCGACCACCCAGTCGGCCGGGTAGCGCCAGGGGTCGTAGACGTGCTCGACGGCGCCGTCGGTCGCCAGGCCATCGGCTGCCAGGCGCACGCGATCGCCGCCGCTCAGGAACAGGTAACGCCGGTCGTCCTCGCCGACCACGTGACCGGGATCGATGTGCGCATGCAGCTGGAGATCGACCGGATCGCTCCACGGTCCTTCGATGCGCTCCGCCGTGATCACGTACAGCGAGCGGTACTCGGGCGTGCGCGCATGGAAGTAGTTGTAGAACCTGCCCTCGTGGTGCACGAGCTCCGGCGCCCACACCGAGCCCACCGGCTTCCCGAGTGTCGGGCCGATGGGCTGCCAGTTCACGAGATCGGTGGAGCGCCACACCGGCAGACCGGGATAGGCGTCGAAGCTCGAGAAAGTGAGGTAGTAGTTAGCGCCATCGCGGACGATCGACGGATCCGGATGATCACCGCTGATCAGCGGGTTCAGGAACGTGCCGTCGCCGAGATCCGGCTTGCGCTGGCCTTCGAAGCCCGTGGCCCAGCGCAGTTTCGCCCAGTCGCCCGCACAAGTGGCAACGGCCGGTGCTTTCGCACCGGCCGCAGTGGCAGTCGCGGTCGCGGCTACGGAAGCGCCGGCGCCCAGGAGGGCGCCGAGCGCCTCGCGTCGGGTGGTGGTCACCGCGAGGTTACAGCGTCACGCGGAAGCCGGCGAAGATCTGGCGCCCCGTGCTCGAGTACTGCGTGACCAGCGGCTCCTGCGCATAGGCCCAGCGATCCTCGGTCTGGTTGGTCAGGTTCAGGCCTTCCAGGGAGAACGAGAGCCAATCCGTCGCCTGCCATTTCACCGAGGCGTCGATGTTGCGCGTCGCCTTGCTGCCGATGAAGTCGTTGATCAGCGGCGAGTCACAGGCGCCCGGCGCGCAGGTGCCCGCCGCGATCGGATACGTGGTGACGTATGCGTCACGGTAGGCCCACGAGGCGCGCGCGCTCCACTTCGAGGTCTCGTAGAACAGCGTGAAGTTGGCCGACTTGGGCGAAGCACCGAGGAACGCACCCGCCAGCGTGGAACCGGCAACGGCCGGCGTCGTCGGGGTGGCCGGCTGGCCCGGGTCCACGATGTAGTCGAGGCTGGACTCGAGCTTCGTGTAGTTGGCCTGCACGCCGAAGTTCCTGAGGAAGCCCGGCAGGAACGTGAAGTTCTGCTGGTAGCTGAGCTCCCAGCCCTTGATCTCGCCGCCCGGCGAATCCTGGAACGAACGCACGCTGTAGATGCCGGGTGTGCCATTCGGACCACCCGTGAGGATCCAGGCCGCCTGTTGCGGGGTCTGCGTCTGCAGGGTTGCTGCGAACTGCTCGGGCGTCATGATGTCCTGCAACGACGCGGCGCTCGCGACCGTCTGCGGGAAGTTGGACACATCCTTCTTGAACCAGGCCAGCGAAACCAGACCACCCTCGGAGAAGTACCACTCGAGGCTCAGGTCGAAGTTCTCGGCCCGGAACGGCGAGAGGTACGGGTTGCCGATGGTCAGCGTGCCGTTGGTGTTGGCCACCGTCGGTGTCGTGATCTGGCTGATGGTGGGCGAAAGGAAGTTGAGCAGCGGGCGTGACATCACTTTGGCATAACCGCCGCGGATCAGCAGGTCGTCGGTGATCTCGAACGCCACGTTCAGCGACGGCAGATCGTCGTTGTACTCGTTGGTCGCCACCAGCGGCCGCGGACCCGTGGCCGTCACGTTCGTTGTCATGCCTTCGGCCTGCACGAATGTATCGGCGGTTCGGATACCGGCATTGCCGAACAGCCTGTGACCGCCGAGGTCGAGGTCCCAGTCGAGCTGCACGAAGTAGCTGGTGTCGTATTCGTCCACCGCGTACTGGTTGCCCGGATTCGAGAGATACGACATGCGGAAGTCGCCCCACTTGTTGAGGCACCTGCAGTCGAAGCCGATGGCGTCGCGGAATTTGTCGAGATCGGGCGCAAAGAACGCCGTGGGCGCACCCGCGGGGACGTCGAGTCCGTCACCGAAATCGTAGACACGGCCCAGTTCCTGCGCCGTCAGACCCAGTTCCGCGAGCGTCGGGTTGATCTGCTCGTTGGAGAGACGCCGGCCCTCGTTGGTCTTGAATTTGTATTCTCGCCGTGTGAAACCGAACTCGACGCGCCACGCATCCGTGAGCTTGAGATCGAAGTTCAGGTGGCCACCCTCGTAGTCGTTGTCTGTCTCGCGATCGAAGTGACGCAACACCGAGAAGCCCTTCACCAGGCTCCACTGGTTCGGATCCGCGAGGTCGAAGCCATAGCTGACCGCCGGCATCGAACCGTGGTCGCGCTCATCGTAGGTGAAGGTTTCGGGCGAGTCCATGCGATTGAACTCGACCAGGAACGCTTCGTTGTCATTGGCGGACCGCGACTTGCCGTACAGGATGTCCATGTTCAGCTGCTCGCCGATCTGCTGGTTGATGCTCAGCGAGGCCTGCTGGAACTGGGTGGTGAAGTACGAGGAATCAGTGGCCGAGCGCCAGTCGATGCCGCGCATCTCGAGGTAGTCGGCATTACCGGCCTCGGACACGTGCGCCGCGAGCACGTCCACGCCGGGACGGCCGAAGAAGGCGTCGCGGAAATACAGGCCGCGCGCATTGGTCACCGCCGTGGCGCCGGGATAACCCACCGAACCCGGGTTGTTGTAGTAGTCGTAAGGCTCCAGGTTGTGCGGATTGGTGCTGAAGCTCGTGGTTCCGTACCCGGGGAACACTCCAGCGATGTTGCCTTCCGAGCCTTCGCAATTGACGGGATCGCGATAGGGCAACGCCGTCTGGTTGGTGCAGGTCTGGTAGGTGCCGCGCTTGGCCGACGCCGCGGCGCTGGCCGCCATCGTGTTGTAAGCCGCGTTGGTGTTGTTGCGGTTCAGGCCCACGGACTGGATCTGGTTGACGTCACTCTTCTGGTCGAACTTCGAATACACGAGGTCGAGACCGATCTTGGTCGTGTCCGTCGGAGCCCACTGCAGGGCTCCCGTCACTCCCAGGCGTTCCTGCGCGAGATCCTGCTGCTCGATGTTGATCAACGACGGAATGCGTACGATCGAATCGGCAAAAGTGCCGGCCGTGCTGAGCGGTGGGCCGGGATACAGGGCGGCATAGGCGGCCGGGTCCGAACCCGTCAGCGCCGCAAGCGCGGCGGGATTCGTGATGACGGTGCCGAAAGTCGTTCCCGTGGGCGCCGCGAATCCAGCGCGCGCCGGAGCTTCGTTGCCAGCCCAGCTCGAGCTTCGATACGTGTAGTCCGACTGGCCAGCCTGACGCTTGAAGCGGTCGACTTCCGAGTCGCGCTCGCTGTAAGCGATCGACACAGAGGCGCCGAGGCGATCGTCGAACCACTGATCCGCGAACAGTGCCGCGAGGCGCGGATTGTGCGTGCCGCCGTTCTCGTAGTAGGCGTCCTCCGCCGAGAAGGCGATCTTCCGACCCTTGTAGTCGAGCGGCTTGCCCGTGATGAGGTCGACGGTGGCGCCCAGCGATCCCTCGTCCACGTTCGCGGACGCGGTCTTGCGCACCTGCAGCGAGCTGAACAGGTCGGACGCGAATACGTTGAAGTCGAAGCCGCGGCTGCGGTTGGGCGCTGCGCCGGAATCACTGCCGGCGCCCGTGGACAGGGCCTCCAGGCCATTCAGGCGCACTCGCGTGAAATCGCTGCCGAGGCCGCGAACCGTGATCTGGCGGCCTTCGCCGTTGTCGCGGTCGAGCGCGATGCCGGGCAGCCGTTGCAGCGACTCGGCCAGGTTCGCGTCCGGGAAGTCCGCGATGTCCTCGGCGTTGATGGCGTCCATCATGACGGCCGAGGCCTTCTTCATTTCGACGGCGTTGGACAGTGCCGCGCGGAAACCGGTTACCACGACTTCCTCGACCTCCTGCCCGGCGCTGTCACCGGTAGCAACCTGGGTCGCGTCGGCACCGTTGTCCGCATCGCCGGGATCGGCCGCGAATGCGCTGCCGACGCTTAAAACACCGCACACCAGGGGCAGCAGCCCCTTGGTGCCAATCGAGTTCGCCATATGAGCCCCTCTCCCTCTCGTGAGCTTTTTTTTCGCCTTGGCTTCCCGGCGCGAATGACACCGGTTACCTTTGTGGACAGGTTATAGACGACTCCCGACCGCAGTGCAAGGAGACGGGCCATATGGCAACTGACGGGGAACGGGGGCAGATTCGATTGCGGCACCCGCAGACGCTTGGCGAAAATGCCGCCCCTGCCACGCGCCGCACGGCGGCGCTGCACACACTCTGCCGGAGAACATGATGAACAAGGATCGAATGACCGTACTGGCCGCGATGATGGAACAGGGAGTGATCCCGGTTTTCTATCATCCCGATGTCGAGGTCTGTAAGAAGGTCATCCAGGCCTGCGCCAACGGCGGCGCCAAGTGCATCGAGTTCACCAACCGCGGCGATTTCGCCTCGCACGTGTTCTACGAAGTCACGCGCCACTTCGACAAGGCAGACCCGTCCGTGGTCATGGGCGTGGGCTCCATCGTCGACGCGCCGACCGCCGGCATCTACATCGCCAACGGCGCCAAGTTCGTCGTCGGCCCGATCCTCAACGCCGATGTCGCGAAGGTCTGCAACCGCCGTTGCATCCCCTACTCGCCCGGTTGCGGCTCCGCCAGCGAGATCAGCGAGGCGCACGAGCTCGGCTGCGAGATCGTCAAGGTGTTCCCGGGCAGCTCCGTGGGTGGCCCGGAGTTCGTGAAGAACGTGATGGGCCCGATGCCGTGGACGCGCATCATGCCCACGGGCGGCGTCGAGCCCACCGAGGAATCGCTGCGCAAGTGGTTCGGTGCCGGCATCGTCGCCTGCGGCATCGGCAGCAACCTGATCACCAAGGAACTGCTGGCCAAGCAGGACTACGCCGGCGTCGAGGCGCGCGTGCGCGACACCGTCAAGCTCATCAAGACCATCCGTGGCAAGTAACAGAAGCAACAAAGTAGATAGACATGACTGACAACGTTCTGAAGATCAAGTCGGCCGCGGAAACGCGCTGGGATTGCGCCTCGTTCGGCGAGGTGATGCTGCGTTTCGACCCGGGCTTCGGCCGCGTACGCAACGCGCGCAGCTTCCAGGTCTGGGAAGGCGGCGGGGAATACAACGTCGCGCGCGCCATGCGCAAGTGCTGGGGCAAACGCGCCACGGCGGTCACCGCGCTGCCGATCAACGATCTCGGCTGGCTGGTCGAGGACCTCATGATGCAGGGCGGCGTCGACACCTCGAAGATCATCTGGCGCGAATTCGACGGCCTGGGCCGCAACACGCGCGTCGGCCTGAACTTCACCGAGAAGGGCTTCGGCATCCGCGCCGCGCTCGGCTGCTCGGATCGCGGGCATTCCGCGGCGTCGCAGATCCGGCCCGGCGAGGTGAACTGGGAGAAGCTGTTCGGCGAAGAAGGCGTGCGCTGGTTCCACACCGGCGGCATCTTCGCGGCGCTCGCGCCCAATACTTCCGAGGCGGTCATCGAGGCGGTCGAGATCGCGCGCAAGCACGGCACGATCGTGTCATACGACCTCAACTACCGCGCCTCGCTCTGGAAGAGCCAGGGTGGCAAGGAAGGCGCGCAGAAGATCAACCGCAACATCGCGAAGTACGTCGACGTGATGATCGGCAACGAAGAGGACTTCACGGCCTGCCTCGGCTTCGAAGTGGAAGGCCTCGATGAGCACATCTCGGCGATCGACCCCGCGAACTTCAAGAAGATGATCCAGACCGCGGTGAAGCAGTTCCCGAACTTCAAGGTGGCGGCCACCACGCTGCGCAATGCGAAGACGGCCACGTTCAACGACTGGTCCGCGATCCTGTACGCGGGCGGCAACTTCTACCAGTCGATGATGCGCGAAGACCTCGAGATCTACGATCGCGTGGGCGGCGGCGACGGATTTGCCTCCGGTCTCGCGTACGGATTCCTCGAGGGCAAGGGGCCGCAGGCAGCCGTGGAATACGGTGCCGCGCACGGCGCCCTCGCCATGACCACGCCGGGCGACACGTCCATGGTCAACGTCAAGGAAGTCGAGGCCGTCATGAAGGGCAAGGGCGCGCGGGTCATCCGATGACCACGCGTCGTGAACTCCTGGTCGCAGGCGCGGCCGGCCTCGCGGCCGCGCCCGGCGTTCGCGCCGCGCCCGGTGCAGCGTCCACGAAACCCGCGTCGCAGCCCGAGCTGCGACGCGTGTCTTACCGCAGCGCGCGCACCGGCCAGGAGCGCGACTACTTCGTCTATCTTCCGCCCGGCCACGCACAGCAGAAAAGCTGGCCCGTGATGCTGTTCCTGCACGGGAACGGCGAGCGCGGCGACGGCAAGGGTGAGCTCGACTACGTGCTCGCGCACGGTCCGCTGTACGAGGCGTGGTGCCAGAAGCGCGATCTGCCGTTCGTCATCATCTCGCCACAGCTGCCGATGTTTGGCCAGGGTGAGGTGGACTACATAAAGAACCGCACGCGCGCACAGATCCCGCAACGCCGGGCCGACGGCGTGGATCCAAGGCCGGATGAACGCAGCGTGCGCCGCGATGCGCCCATGCGCGGCACCGATCGCGACGACAAATTGCCCGACGGCCCCGAAGGCCCGGTGGACGGCTGGAACCTCATCGCCGACGAGCTGGTCGCCATGGTGGACCGCACCGTGCGCGAACTGCGCGGCGATCCGAAGCGCGTCTATCTCACCGGGCTCAGCTACGGTGGCTTTGGCTCCTGGTACCTGGCGGCAAACCATCCGGAAAAATTCGCGGCCGTGGCACCGGTGGTGGGTTATGGCCATCCCGCGCATGCCGAACCGATCGCCCGCAGCAAACTACCCGTGTGGTGTTTCTCGGGCGGACGCGACGACGTGGTCAACGCCCGTTATTTCTACGCCGTGTTCGAGCGGCTCGAAGCCCTGGGCCACACGAGCGCGCGCCTGACGAATCACGAAGACCTGGGCCACTTCACCTGGGTGCGCGTGTATGGTGGTGACGACGTCTACTCCTGGATGCTGGCGCACTCGCGCTGAGCCATTCGGAAACGGCCGCGTGCGTTGACCGAAACGTGCCGCGTGACACTGTGCGCCCTGCTTCTGCCAGGTTGCGGATGCGCCTTGATGCACAGCGCCAACAAAAGATGAGGGGAAGCAACGCATGTTGCTTCCCCTCATCGATTGCAGCGAAAGACTACCGGCGCGTCAGAACGAACCCACCAGACCGATCAGCAGCTGGCGGCCGGGCGCGAACGAAGCGCGCGGCGTCTGCGGATCGTCACGGAAGTACGTCAGCAGCTGCTCATTCAGGATGTTCTGCAGCTCCAGGCTGACGGAGAGGTTGGTCTCCATCGGCAGCTTGTAGCTGAACGAAGCATCGAGGTACTTGCGTTGCTGCGCGTAGTTGTCACCCTGGATGTTGTTCTCGTTGTTGCCCAGGAAGTCGATGAACGTATCGCGCACCGAGTAGACGAGACGGCCCGAGAATCCATGGCTCTCGTAGAAGGCCGTGACGTTGTAGGTGTACGGCGAGAGGCCCGTGACCGCGCTGGACGGCGCGTTCGGCAGACCACCTTCCGACTTCTGCGTGATGTGCGTGTAGTTCAGCGAGAAGCCCAGACCCTGGAGCAGCTTGTCGAGCGGCTGCACGTAGGTCACCTCGTAGCCCTTCAGCGTGATCTCTTCCGTGGTGTTCTGGCGCTGATCGACGCGCACCAGGGCGTCGTTCGGATTGCCGGTGGTGCACAGACACTGCGCGTTGGCGGTGGTCTGCAGGCCGGTCTGCGTCGCGATCGGCAGCGTCGAGTAGTCGATGCCGAGCTGGCCGAAGGGTGTCGGCGTGCTGACGATGGAGGTGTAACCCTCGATCTTCTTCTGCCAGCCGTTCACCGCGACGACGCCGAGACCCGACTCGCCGAAGTACCACTCGACACCCAGGTCGTAGTTGTCGGAGAAGTACGGATCGAGACCCGGGTTGCCGCGCGTGAGGATGTCACCGTTCACGCTGAGCGACTCGTTCGGCGCGATGTCGCCCGGCTGCGGCCGGGTCATCGTGGTCGAATAGGCCGCGCGACCCACGATGCCATGGCCGAACTCGAGCGCCAGGTTGGTCGAGGGCAGGTTCTTGTCATAACTGACGTTGTTGATCTGCAGCTGGCGGACCGCACCGGTCGGTGTGTTCACCGTCACGAAGCCCGACACCATCTGGTCGGTCTCGATGTGGCGCACACCCACGTTGTAGCGGAAGCCGTCGAGCACGTCGAACTTGCCGTTGGCCTCGATGAAGGCACCCGTGGTGTCTTCGTCGAGCGTGCGCGGGTTGTAGCCCGCGACGTCATTGCCATAGGCGCGCTGGCGGCCGACCACGTCCTGGAAGAAGTCGATGTTCGTGGCCGGGTCGAGCAGCTTGTAGTTAGGCAGCGCCCAGCCGTTGTTCAGCCCCACGTCGAAGTCCGAGGTGTTGTACAACGCGCCGTGCGTCCAGGTCTGCATGTACTGGCCGAGCTGCGCATTCGGCACCGCCAGTTTCGCATTCAGGATGCCCTGGTCCGCCAGCGCGGCGAGACACTGCTGTCCCGAGGCGCTGGTGGCGTTGCCGCCGTCGGTCGCGCAGCTGGTGGTTTCCCAGTTGGTGATCTCGCGGTGGAACTTGTCCTCGCTGTAGCCCGCGGCCAGCTTGAAGGCGTCGGCGAAGGCATATTCACCCTCGAGGCGACCGCCCTTCTGCCAGACCTCACGCTGCACCGGCTGGATGCGCAGGGCATTCCAGTTCCAGAAGTTGACGTCGTTCAGGTCACGGCTCGGCGTGACCTTGATGACTCCGTCGCCGTTAGCCTCGATGTCCACCGTGATGCCGGTATTGAGGTTCGAGTTGAACAGGTAGGTGTTGGTCGAACGGAACCAGTTGCTGTGGTTGTAGTTCAGCGACGTCTCGAGCGTGAACTTCTCGCCGATTTTCCATTCCATGCCCAGGTTGGAATTCATGAAGTCCGTGTCTTCGTGGTACGGACGGTTCTCGTTGAGCCACACCGGGTTCGCGATGGTGGCGCGCCGCACGACGTGGTTCTCGTCGAGCTCCACGTCCACCGGCACGTTGGTGTTGGTGCTTCGAACCGCGAGGTTCAGGTCGTTGCGCTCGTAGGGGTGATCGGCCTCGGAGTACAGGTTGTCCCAGTAGAACTGCAGCGACTCGTTCGGAGCCCACTGCATCGAGAGAATGGCCGACTTGGTTTCGCGCTCACCCACGAGCGAGTCGGGACGCGCGAGGCGCGGCCAGATCGCGTAACTGAGGTCGTTGCAGGAAAGTCCCGACGTACCGCCCGGCGTGCTGCCCGGGCCGCAAACCGTCAGCGGTCCGCCGGCGGTCGCACCGTTGGCGCCAAAGTTGTAACCAGCGGGCACCGTGGTCGGCCACGCCTGGCTGGCGTTGCCATAGCCGCCGGTCGCCTGGTTACGCGTGTTGCAACCGGCCTGCGTGGTCGGGCAACCCGGCGTCGCGACCGTCGTGAAGCCGATGGTGTTGAAACCGTCAGAGCGGTATTTGCGATCCGAGTATGCGATGCCGCCGAGCACGCCGAATTCACCAGCGCCCGTCTCCCAGGTGTTGCTCGCGTACAAGCCGAGGCGCGGGCTCCAGTCTTCAGCCGCTTCCTGGTAGTTGCCCTTGGCCGTGTAGTTGACGTGGAAGCCCTTGTTGTCGAACGGACGCGCGATGCGAAGGTCGACGTTGGCCGCCACGGCGCCTTCGATCTGGCGCGCGGTCGGCGTCTTGGTGACGGTCAGCTGGCGGAACAGTTCCGTCGGGAACAACACGAGGTCGAGCCCGCGGCCACTGCTCACGTTGTCGATGTTGCTGTCGGACGCGGTTTCGACCGGCGCACCGTTCAGCGTGATCTGCGTGAAGTCCTTGCCCAGGCCGCGGATGGCGACCGAAGTGCCTTCACCGGTGAAGTCGCGCGCGATCTGCACGCCGGGAATGCGCTGCAGCGATTCGGCCAGGTTCAGGTCCGGGAACTTGCCGATGTCTTCGGCATAGACCGAATCGGACACGCTGATGTTGTCGCGCTTCGCGGCGACCGAGCTCTGCAGCGAGGCGCGGAAGCCGGTGACGACGACCTCGTCGATCTCCTCGGACGTCCCGCCAGCGGACGTGGATGGCTGACTTTGCGCCACGGCTCCCGTCGAGATGAGTCCGGCGGCGCCGACACATCCCAGGAACGTGAATTGGAATAACGGTGATTTTCTTTGCATTGACGTCGCCCCTCCAGGCCATTTCGTTTTCGCACGAAAGTGCGAAAGACCCCGACAGTTAGTAGTTAGATCGTCCGGCGTGCGCATCCCAGGCCACGCCGGTGTATGGCGACGATGTTAGCGATCGCACAACTTCCGTACAACACGAAAAATGCGGGACACAGCGGGAAAAACACCAGGCGTGGCCGGCGGGCAACACGCGGGCGGATGACACCGTTGGCACGCGCGCACCAACGACTAACTACTCAACCTAGAGTGAAATGCGCGGCAACGGGCGCACGGCGGATTGTTCCGGCTCCGCCACGACGACGGGATCCAGAATCCCCTCTTGGAGGCGCGCAATGCGATGCGCGCGGCCACACCGTACCAAACTGGTCAGGCCAAAATCAAGAATTACCCTTACCAGTATCGCTGGTTGGTCAGGGAGGCGGAATATGTCCGGCCTGACAGGCACTCCGGCGAAGCCGCCCGTGACGCCCGCCCTTGTTGGGGGCCCCTGCTGCGCGGATACTGCGCACCCATGGTCGAAGCACGGCGTCTGTACGAACAAATCGCGCGCAAGCTCGCGAAGGCCATCGCCGATGGCAAGTACGAAATCGGGCAGCGCCTGCCCTCGGAGCGCGAACTCGCGCAGACCTTCGAGGTGTCCCGACCCACGGTCCGGGAAGCCATCATCGCGCTGGAACTGGACGAGCTGGTCGAGGTGCGCCTCGGCTCGGGCGTCTACGTCAAGAACCGGCAGCCGCCGAGCGGCACCGAGGGCGCCAAGGACATCGGCCCGTTCGAACTGCTCGAGGCCCGGCACGCCATCGAGGGCGAGGCCGCTGCGCTCGCCGCGATGCGCATCGACGATGCGCAGCTCGCCGAGCTGTCGAGTCTCATCACCGAGATGCGCGATGACAACCGGCACAACGAGATCCTCATGAGCGAGGAAGCGGACCGCCGCTTCCACGAGCTGATCGCGAGCTCGACGCAGAACAGCGGAATCATCGCCGCGGTGCAGATGTTGTGGGATGCGCGCGCGCGTTCACCGCAGAGTCATTCGATGGACGACAAGGGGCGCGCCCGCGGCCTGAAACCCCCGATCGATGAACACGCCGCCATCCTGCGGGCGCTCAAGAAGCGAGATCCCGAGGCGGCCCGCGCTGCCATGCACCAGCACATCTCGCGCGTGATCGAGGACATGCTGAAAGTCACCGAGGTCGAGGAAATCCAGCGGGCGCGCGCCATCGCCGCAGAAAAGCGGCGGCGATACTCCTCGGTGCGCAAGATAGCCACCCGCTAGCGGCGGCCCATCCCCTCAGCGCGCCCGCGGTTTCTGCGGCCGGCTGGCGTAGAACAGCGCCACTCCGATCATGAACACGGCGGCCGCCACCACGATGCTCTGCACCGCGCCGGTGATCTTCACCGCGTCGATGAGGTATGCCCAGTTCCCGATGACCAGTGCCGCGAGTGCCGCGCCCGCGGCCGCGACGATCACGCCGGAAACGGCGAGGCCGCCGTGCGTGTGACTGACGTCGAGCGGTGTGTCGACGTCGATCTGCACGAATCGCCCCTTGAACCAGAACCAGAACAAGGCGAGTGCGATCACGTGCATGAGACCGGCCCAGACGAACACGATCTGCTGGTTGCCGGTCCATTGCACCGCGAGTCCCGCGAGCAATGTCATGAACATGCCGCCGATGCCGCCGGCCGTGGCACCGAGTCCGACCACCGAGCCCGACACCTTCTGCGGAAAAAGATCCGTGGCGTTGGTGAACAGGTTCGCGGACCAGGCCTGGTGGCAGGCCGTGGCGAGCGTGATGAACGCGACACAAAGCGCGAAGCTGTCCGTGTAGTAAGCCAGGATGGATCCGGGCATGAAGATGGCGGCGAGTCCCATCGCGGTCATGCGCGCCTTGCCCACTGGCCAGCCGCGCTTCATGAGCGTGCTCGAAATCCAGCCGCCGAGGATCGAACCCACGCTCGAGCCGGTGTAGATCACGGCCACCCAGATTCCCGCGTTCAGCGGATTCTGGCCACGCTCGCGATCCAGGTAGGACGGCAGCCAGAAGAGATAGAACCACCAGACCGGGTCGGTAATGAGCTTGCCGATCAGGAAGGGCCAGATCTCGCGGTAGCGCATCAGCGTGGTCCAGGGCAGCTTCAATGCCTGCTGGGCCTGCGGTTGATCGGAGCGGATGTAATCGAGCTCGGCCTTGCCGAGTCGCGGCTGGTGTTCGGGATCGGCGAAGAACCGCTGCCAGAAGTACAGCCACACCAGGCCGACCACGCCGATGGCGACGAATGACATCTGCCAGCCGAGATGCAGCGCGATCCACACGATCACGCCCGAGACGATGACGCCGATGCTCGTGCCCGAGTTGAAGATGCCGGTCGCCAGCGCGCGCTCCTTCTGCGGGAACCACATGCCGACCGCCTTGATCGACGCCGGGAAGTTGGCCGCTTCGGCGAAACCGAGGATGAACCGCACGATCACGAAGCCGAGCACCGTGCCCACCAGGCCGTGCGCGGCAGCCGCCAGCGACCAGACCACCAATGCGCACGCCAGCGCTTTTTTCACGCCGATCTTGTCGATGATGATGCCGATGACGGAGGGGAACATGGCGTACGCGAACGTGAACGCCGTGGTGATCGTGCCGTAGTCGACGTCCTCCCAGCCGAGAGCGCCCTGCAGTGTGGTCTTGAGCACCGAGAGCGAGTTGCGATCGACGTAGTTGATGGTCGTGCAGCAGAACAGCAGCGCGCAGATAGCCCAGCGGTAGTTACCGATGCTACCGGTGTCATTCCCAGTCTTGTTCAGGCTCATTCAGCAGTTCCCCCGGCGGATGCTTCGATCAAAGTCTGTAGGCTTTCTTTGGAAATTCGTAGGCGAGCTGCGGCGCCAGCATGGCCGCTTCGTCTTCGGGCAGCCGGTGCTCGGCCACCAGGCGCGCCAGGAACGAGCAATCGATGCGTCGCGCCATGTCGTGGCGGGACGGGATCGACAGGAACGCTCGCGTGTCGTCGTTGAAGCCGACCGTGTTGTAGAAGCCCGCGGTTTCCGTCGTCTGTTCACGAAAGCGCATCATGCCCTCGGGACTGTCGTGGAACCACCATGCCGGGCCGAGCTTGAGTGCCGGGTAGTGCCCGGCGAGGGGCGCGAGCTCACGCGCGTAGCTGCTCTCGTCGAGCGTGAACACGATGATCGACAGCGAAGGATCGTTGCCATACCGGTTGAGCAGCGGACGGAGCGCGCCCACATAGTCGGTGCGCGTCGGAATGTCCGCGCCCACGTTCGCGCCGAAGCGATCGAACAGCGGCGCGTTGTGGTTGCGCCAGGCGCCGGGATGGATCTGAAGCACGAGCTTGTCGTCGAGGCTCATGCGCGCCATTTCGGTGAGCATCTGCCCGCGGAACAGGTCGGCGTCGCCGGCCTGGGCCCCGCCCTTCACGATGCGATGGAACAGGGACTCTGCGTCGGCGGGCGAAAGGTCCGCGGTACGTGCAGTGGGGTGGCCGTGATCCGTGGAGGTAGCGCCCATGACGGCGAAAAATGCGCGCCGCTTGCGATGCGCCGCGAGATAGCCGCGCCATGACAGCGCGTCTTCGCCCGTCAGTTCGCTGAACTTCCTGAGGTTGTCGAGGAAGCCGACAGCGTCCGGATCGACCACGTTGTCCGGCCGGTAGGCCGTGATCACGCGGCCATTCCAACCGCTCTTGCGGATCGTGACGTGGTGCAGCAGGTCGTCGAGCGGCGATTCGGTCGTCGCCAGCGCCTCGATGTTGAAGCGCTCGAACAGTGCGCGCGGACGGAATTCCGGCTTCTGCAGCTTTTCGGCGATCCGATCGTACGTGGCGTCGGCGTTGTCCGGCGTCAGCGGGATCGGCGCATCGAAGACACTCGACAACACCCAGTCGAACCACATGCGCGACGGCGTGCCGCGAAACAGGTAGTAGTGAGCCGCAAACAGGCGCCAGATCTTGCGTGAATCGCGCTCGGTGGTGCCCCCGTCCACGCGCGCCACACCGAAGTCTTCCAGCCGGATGCCCTGGCTGTACAACATGCGGAAAACATAGTGATCCGGGGTCAGCAGCAGGCTCGCGGGGTCCGCGAACGGCACGTTGTCAGCGAACCACTTCGGATCCGTGTGCCCGTGCGGGCTGATGATCGGCAGGTCCTTGACGAGCTTGTACAGGTTGCGCGCGATGGAGCGCGTGGAGGGATCGGCCGGGAAAAGCCGATCAGGATTGAGTTTGTCCATATTGGTAGTATGCGTGCCCCGTCTCGGCGGGCGACACTAATTCTTAATTCTCGAGGGAGCAATGGGCGTGAGCACCGCGGAGACGATTAATTCAAAGCCGGGATCGGCGCGCGATCGGGAGATCGTATCGGCCGATGTGATCGTCACCTGCCCGGCACGGAATTTCGTCACGCTCAAGATCGTCACGCGTTCAGGTGTTACCGGTATCGGCGATGCCACGCTGAATGGCCGTGAACTCGCGGTGGCTTCTTACTTGAAGGACCACATCGTGCCGAATCTCATCGGCCGCGATTGCGGGCGCATCGAGGACCTGTGGCAGTTCTTCTATCGCGGCGCGTACTGGCGGCGTGGACCGGTGACCATGACCGCGATCGCCGCGGTCGACGTCGCGTTGTGGGACATCCTCGGCAAGATGGCCAACCAGCCGCTGTACCAGCTGTTAGGTGGTCGCTCGCGCGAAGGCGTGCTGGTGTACGGCCATGCGAACGGCAAGGACATCGACGAGTGCAGCGCCGAAGTCGGCAAGTACATCGCGCAGGGTTACAAGGCGGTGCGCGCGCAGAGCGGCGTGCCCGGCATCAAGAAGGCGTACGGCATCTCCAATCTCAAGAATGCGTACGAACCCGCGGAGAGCGAGCTGCCTCTCGAAACTGTCTGGTCCACGCCGAAGTATCTCGAGTTCGTGCCGCAACTCTTCGAGCGGCTGCGCAAGGATCACGGCAACGAAGTCGAGCTGCTGCACGACGTGCATCACCGGCTCACGCCGATCGAGGCCGCACGCCTCGGCAAGTCGCTCGAGCCGTATCGGCTGTTCTGGATGGAAGATTCCACGCCCGCGGAAAACCAGAAGAGTTTCGAGATCATCCGCCGGCACACGGTGACGCCGCTCGCCGTGGGCGAAGTGTTCAACTCGATCTGGGACTGCAAGCACCTGCTCGAGAACCAGCTGATCGACTACATCCGGACCACCATCGTGCACGGCGGCGGCATCACGCACGTGCGCCGGATCGCCGACTACGCGGCGCTGCACGGGGTGCGTACCGGTTTCCACGGCGCCACCGATCTTTCCCCGGTGTGCATGGGCGCGGCGCTGCACTTCGACACCTGGGTGCCCAATTTCGGCATCCAGGAATACATGAAACACGCGCCGGAGACCGACGCGGTGTTCCCGCACGACTACTCGTTCAAGGATGGCAGGCTGTTCTGCGGCGAGACTGCCGGGCACGGCGTGAGCATCGACGAGAAGCTCGCGGCCAAATACCCGTACAACCCGAAACAGCTTCCGGTCGCGCGTCTCGAAGATGGCACGATGTGGGACTGGTAGATAGAGGGGACATTCCTCGATTCGCTGGCGAACGGGGGTGGGAATGGGAGGTCGGCGGGCCAGCGACGGCCACACACACAGGGGTTGAGCTCGCTTTTCGCCGGGCCCTTCGCTTGATTGTGGGTGGGAGCGCTGACCGCCGCCGCGCGTAGAGCAACATTCGGAAACGCGAGCGTTGATCGGAATTGGGTCGGTACGAGGACAACCCTGGCGCGGCTTCGTGCCTGACGAAGTGACGTACCCCGGCCCGCTCACTCAACCCCTGCGCATATGTCCGCCGCTGGTCACGGGCTTCCCAAGCCCATGCCCGAGAGGCGGAAAATCGAGGCATGTCGCCCAGGGTGTGAGAAGAGAAGAGCCGCTGCTTCGACGCCTCGCAACCAAACTACAATCCAGCGAAGGGCCGGGCGAAAAGCGAGCGTAACCCTGCGTGTGCGACGGCCACTCGACGTCAACCCGCGACCCCGTCCCCATTTGCTAGGGAACGGAGAAATACCGCGCCGCGAAGTCGAGGAAGGTCGGCCAGTTCGGGCCCGAGGTATGGCCGCCCGCGTGCTGGCGGTAGGCGAGCTCCCCGGTAGTTAGTGCAGTCTCGGTGGGCGGCCACTCCGCGGCGTCGATGCCGCGCTTGCCGAGCAAACGATACACGGGAGTAGCGGCCTTCGCGGCCAGGAACATTCCCTTCGGGTCCACCCAGCCGTCCCCCTGCTCGAGGGTGCCCGCGCCGATGAACAGCGGCCGTGGTGCCGCGAGCGCGATCAATTCGTGCGCATCGACGGGCAGATCGTCCGGGCCGAGCGGATCGGCGGCGTACTTGATGTAGTTTCCTGCCATCCAGTGGTACTCACCGCTGCCGGCGACATTCTCGATTTTCTCGCCCCAGTTGCGCCGCGCCAACGCCGCACCGCCCGCGCCCGATGAGCCGATGAAGCCGATTGCGTAGCGCGGCTCGTACGCCATGGTGACGAGCGCTGCCTTGCCGAACCGTGACACTCCCTCGATGACCGCGCGCTTCGGGTCGACCTCCGGATTCGTCTCCAGGTAGTCGAGCAGACGCGATGCGCCCCAGGCCCAGGCACGCAAACTACCCCAGTCATCGGGCTTGCGCGGTTGTCCCTTGTTGACGAGACCGATGATGCCCTTCGACAGACCCGCACCATTGTCGGCCTGGATGGTGCTGGTCGAAAGCACGGCATACGCCCAGCCGCGCGCGGCGACCTGCTCCTGCCAGGTCGGCGACGGCTGCGGCGGGAAGCGGCCGCGAAACTCGAACGGGAAGAACTCGACGATCACCGGGACGTGAGCGGCGCCCTTCGGCGTGGTGAGCTCGGCCTCGATGTCCACGGCGATCAGTGGATAGGACGAATTGTCGACGTGGCCGAGCAGCTTGCGGAACACCACGGGCTTTCCGCCCACCACGTCGTCGCGGGTCTCCTTCACCGACCATGTGACGCCCGGAACGTTCGCGGGCACCCGCCCGTAGATCTCCCGGTCGTAGATCTCCACCAGCTGCGGACGCCGCTTCTTCCACCAGTCCTTCGCGCTCTTGACCGGCCTGCCATTCGCCAGCTTCAACGCGTCCGGCAGGGCCGGGTAAGGATTCGCCTTCGATTCATCGTAGTTCGCGTAGTTAGACGCGGCGGGATCGCGCCCGTTGGCACCCGGGCGGAGGGCGCTGATGCCGAGCCGGTCCATCATCAGCTTGTGGTCCTGTTCCGCCGTCAGCTCGACGGGCGGCGCATCCGCCGCCAATGCCGGCGACGCAAGCAGGACCAGCCCCAATGTCAGGAAGGGTGCGCGCATGTGGACTCCTCTGCTCAGCCGCGGCCAGGCGCGTACGGGAACGTGAGTGCCTTGTAGTAATCGAGCGCATGCGCTGGCGGCGGTGAACCCGCGGGCAATGGTCGCTTCGAAATCGACTGGAAATAGGCGACGCAGGCGTCGCGCCACCACTGCGCTTCCTGCTCCTGGATCGCGAGAAACGCGGCAACCTGCGTGAAACGTTCCGCATCGACCCGGTCGCGCTGCGCATCCCAGGTCCGGCGCATCTGCTTCACGGTCTCGACGCCACGGTCGTAGTGGTGCACGAGTTCGTCCCACAACGTACGACCCGACGACATCTTGCGGTCCCACGAGACGTGGTGGAACCACAGCAACAGGTTCTCCGGCGTCTTTTTCGGATCCGCATAGATAGCGGCGACCGGAGGAGAATACTGGGCCGTCGCACTGGTGCCTTTCGGTCCGCGCTCGACACCGATGCCGCCGGCGTCGGCGCGGTGGTAGTAAGCCGGGTTCCATTCCGGGCGTTTCAGGTCACTGACCCACGGCGCGGGACCGTAGTGATGGCCCGTCCCCATGAGATGCGCGAGGCCGAGCGGTGTCATGTAATCCACCGCCGCTTCGCGCGAGCCCATCATCATCGCGACAACGGGTTCGACGAACGCAGGGTCGTTCGAGAACGTCATGCGCACCCACTCTTCGGCAATCGCACGCGCGGACAGCTCCGGGTCCCAGGCGAGACGACCGAAGGCATACCAGTTGGCCTGGTCGAAGTGCGAGCCGCTCCAGTTGCGGTCCGAGCCGATGTTCGCGACGCCAGCCATGCCCGTGAGTTTGTAGCCCTGCAATTCGCCGTCGATGACCTTCGCGACCGTCGAACCCTTGCCCTTGACCATCGTGTCCGCGTCCAGGGCCTCTTCCCACAGGGTGCCGAGGTAGACGAGATGAGTGGCGTAGCCGAGATACTCCTTGGTGATCTGGACTTCCATCATGAGCGGAGTCTTGGGCATGGCACCGAACAACGGCGAGAACGGCTCGCGCGGCTGGAAGTCGATGGGTCCGTTCTTGACCTGCACCAGCACGTTGTCGGCGAACTTGCCGTCGAGCGGCACGAACTCCGTGTATGCCTGCTTGGCGCGGTCCTCGGTGTTCTCACTCGAATAGACGAAGGCGCGCCACATCACGATGCCCCCGTGGGCGGCGAGCGGCTCGGCCAGCATGTTGGCGCCGTCGGCATGCGTGCGGTGATAGTCCTGGGGACCGGGCTGGCCTTCGGAGTTGGCCTTGACGAGGAAGCCGCCGAAGTCGGGGATATAGCGGTAGATCTCGTCGATTTTCGCCTTCCACCACGCGCGCACCGCGGGATCGAGTGGATCGGCGGTCGTGAGCCCGCCGAGCTCGATGGGGGCGCTGAATCGCGCCGTCAGGTAAACGCGCACGCCATAGGGGCGGAACACGTTGGCGAGCGCCGCGGCTTTTTCGAGGTACGGCGGCGTGAGACTGGTGGCATTCGCATTGACGTTGGTGAGCACCGTCCCGTTGATGCCGATCGAGGCGCAGGCCCGCGCATAGTCGGTGTAGCGCGGATCCAGCCAGCCCGGGAGCTTGTGCCAATCCCAGATGGATTCGCCCGCATATCCGCGCTCGACGTGCCGATCGAGGTTGTCCCAGTGATCGAGCACGCGCACTTTCGTGCGGGGCTGCGACACGACATCGAGACTCTGCGAACCCCGCCCCGTCTGGAGCAATCGCAGGAAATGGAACGCGCCATACAGAACACCGACATCGGAGTTCGCGGCGATCACGGTCACCACGTACCCGCCCATCGTGGTGGTCCGGATCACGTACCCCTCGGCTCCCGCGCGTTCGAGCCCGAGCGCCAGGCCGGCGATGAGTGCCGAGCTGCGCGGCGTGCCGAACAATACCGCCCCCGAGCGCCCGGGCTCCGGGACCACGGGGACCGGCACGCCGGCGAGGCCGCTCAATCCCCGGGCGAGCTCGCCTTGCGCGGCCGCCAGTGTGGGTGATGCGGCGCCGCCCACGAGCTCACTCACCGTGCCGGGCTGCGGCGGCCGGTACCGCAGCCATAAGTCATATCCATCCTCGGAGGCGGCGGGCAATGCGAACAGCATGGCGGCGAGCCAGGCCAGCAATAGACGATGATTCATGGGGTATTGATCCGCGAAGGCGCGTAGTATTGTTAACGCTAACTCAAGCCTTGCGCCAGCCGCAAAGCTGCAGGGAGTTCGATTGAGCGAGACAGGGGACCGCGACACCAGCGATGGTGCGCCACGAGTGACGGAGAAAACCGGCCGCCGCAAGGGTGGCGCCGTGACCATTCACGAGGTGGCGCGCCACGCGAGTGTGTCGCCGATGACGGTGTCACGCGTGATCAATGGCGAGAGCAACGTGCGTGACACGACGCGCGAGCTCGTCATGGAAGCCGTGCGGGCGCTCAACTACCGCCCGAACCCGGCAGCGCGCGTGCTGGCCGGCGCGCGCGACACGCGCATCGCACTCATCTATTCCAACCCCAGCGCCTCCTATCTATCCGAGATGCTGGTCGGCGCGCTCGACGGCTCGCATCGCACGGCATCGCAGCTGGTGCTCGACCGCTGGGACAATCTCAAACCCGCGCAGGAAAAAGCCGCTGCGCAGAAACTCGCCGAAGGCATCACCGGCGTGATCCTGCCGCCGCCGTTGTGCGAATCCAAGGCCATCGCCGCGGCGTTCGCGGCCGAAGGTGTGCCGGCGGTCGCGCTGGCCACCGGCAAGGCGCGCGAAGACGTCTCCTGCGTGCGCATCGACGATTTCCACGCCGCGCGCGAGATGACCGCCCACCTGATCGCGCAGGGCCACACGCGCATCGCCTTCATCAAGGGCCAGCCGACCCAGACCGCCAGCGGACAGCGCCAGGCCGGTTTCGAAGCCGCGATGGAAGAAGCCGGGCACGAGATCGATCCGTCGCTCGTGATCCAGGGTTTCTTCACCTACAAATCCGGACTGGAAGCCACCGAGAAATTGCTGGCGCGCAAGCGCATTCCCACGGCGATCTTCGCGAGCAACGACGACATGGCCGCGGCGGCGATTTCCGTCGCGCACCGGCGCGGGCTCGACGTGCCCAACGACCTGTCCGTGGTCGGCTTCGACGACACGCCCATCGCGACGACCGTCTGGCCGGAA
>DATEII010000124.1:0-7751 GCA_035279135.1 Steroidobacteraceae bacterium | reverse complement strand
GGCCGCGAACCGCTCCCGCAGCGATGCGCGTTCGCCGAAGGTGCTGTCGAATACTTCCACGGAGAACCCTGCGCGCTTGAGGTACGCGGACAGGTACAACAGGCCGAGCGGCGGATACGGCTTCATGATCTGCCGTTCCTTCTCGTCCTCGGCGAGGAAGTAACCGTGCGTGAGCAGGATGTCGCTCATGGCGCCGGGCTTGCTAGCTACAGGCGGCGGCCGCGCGCAGTTCGGCACGCTGGCCATCCCGCGCCGCGACCTGCGTCTGCCGGTAGTGCAATTCGCTTCTGAGGAGCTCCTCCCAGCGTTCGGCCACGTCCGCGGATCCGCGGTCCGTGACCTCGTCGTGCAGCAGGTTGCGCACCTTGCGGTAGAAATCCGAGTGGTAGGTGCCCGCGAACATCATGTCCAGGTCGTTGCTCTCGTTCCAATGCGTTTTCGTGCCGAGCTGCGATTTCACGCTTTCGTAGAACCTGGTGCCCGGCAGTGGATAGGAGACGCTGACGCCCACGTCGTCGGGCCGCGTTTCCTCGACCAGCCGCCGCGTGGCGAGAATGTCGTCGAGGTCTTCGCCGAGGTAACCGAGCTGCAGGAAGTAGCCGACCCGGATGCCGGCGGCGCCCAGCAGGCGGCGCGCAGCGCCCGTATCGGCCACGCGCGTGCCCTTGTTCATGGCATCGAGGATCTTCTGGCTGCCGCTCTCGGCGCCGATCCACACCTCGCGGCAGCCGGCCGCGAACAACGCGCGCGTCATGCGTTCGCTGACCAGGTCGGCGCGCAGCTGGATGGTGAACGGTACACCGCCGCCGTATTCGTCCAGCACGGAGGCCAGCTCCTGCACCCAGTCGACGCGGAATCCGAAGATGTCGTCGGCAAACCAGATGTGATCCGGACGGTAGTGGCGGCGCAGGTGGACCATCTCGGTCGCGACATCGCGCGCCGGACGCTGCAGGTACTGGTTGCCCCAGATGGGCTTCGCGCACCAGTTGCAACGGAACGAACAGCCGCGCGATGCGGCCATGTTGAGGCTGAAGTAGCCGTGCGCGCGACGCCAGACGCGACGGTACTTCTCGATGTCGATGAGATCCCAGGCGGGTTGCACGCCGAGATTGGGCTCGGGCAGTCGCGCCGCTCCCTGGTGGCGCAGCACTCCGGCCGCGCCAAGGGTGCTCACGTCGGGCAGGCCATTCGCGAGCGCCGCACGCTCGAGCGTGGGATCGGCGTTCAGGCGATCGATGAGCGCCATCATCGCGCCCAGGGCTTCGCCATGCAGCACCACGTCGGCGCCTGCGCCGAGGTATTGATCGGGCGCATCCGAGGCATCCGAACCGCCGACCACGATGCGTGCGCCATGGCGTCGCGCAATCGCCAGCATCTCGCAGGCCGCACGGCGCATGCGGCCGAGACACATCTTGCTGAGGAAGTTGTAGTTGTCCTCGTAGAGCAGCACCAGCTGCGGCTTGAGCACGGCGAGCTGACGCTCGAAGCGGGTGAAGTCCTCGGCCAGCATGGCGTCGAACAGCGCCACTTCGTGGCCCGCGTGCCGCAGTAGTGAGGCGACCTGCAGGGTGGCGAGGGGTGGGTAGGGCTTGGCGCGCTCCTGTTGCTTGCGGTCGAAATGCAGGAAATAAGAGTGACAGACCAGGATGGAAAGCATGCGTTGCCCGTTCAGTCAGCCGGTGCCGCTTCGTGAGTGCCGCCTCACGACCCGGCGGTTCCCGCGACTATGGGTTTGTTGCGATGCCCGGGCGTCAGAGGTTTCCGACGCCGGGAACAAACCCGCCTCGCTGCGCATTTTTTGTGCGTAATCGGTGCTTCAGGAGAATTCCATGTTCGAATTTGACGTTGCGAGACGGCGGTTTCTCGGGATGGGTGGCGTGGCGTTGTCGGGCTCGGCGGTGGCCCTGCTTGCCGGCCGCGATGTGCTGGCGGCGGCTGAAAAATCCGCAAATCCAGCCAATGACGTGAGCATCCTCAACAGCGCGTTGGCCGCGGAGCTCGAGGCCATTGCGGCCTACGGGGTCGGTGCCGGCAGTGGCCTCCTCAAAGGTCCGGTACTCGCGCTGGCGACGACCTTCCAGGGACATCACAAACAACACGCCGACGTGCTCGCCGGCACGGTGCGCAAGCTGGGTGGTACGCCCGTCGAAGCCAAGGCCAAGTACACGTTTCCGGTTGAAACCCTGAAGACGCAGAACGACGTGCTGCGTTTCGCGGGCAATCTCGAGAAAGGTGCGGTCAGCGCGTATGTCGGCGCGGTGCCGCTGTTCAAGGATCGAGAGCTCGCCAAGGCGGCTGCAAGCATCCTCGGCGACGAAGCCATGCACTGGGCCGTGCTGCGCAACGCAGTGGGCGAGGAGCCGGTGCCTGCGGCTTTCGTGTCCTGAGGCTTAGGAAAGCTTGATTGCCAAGAGCGTGGGCGGCGCTGCAAGCTGCCGCCCATGCTCGGCATCCATCATTACTGGCTGTTCATCGCCACCGCGATCGTCCTGATCCTCGCGCCGGGGCAGGACACATTCTTCATCCTGGGACGCAGCATCGCGAGTGGCCGACCCGCCGGCATCGCCGCAGCGCTGGGCGTGAGCGCCGGGACCATCGTGCATACCTGCGCGGCGGCGCTGGGACTCTCGGCGCTGCTCGCGACCTCGCCGTACGCCTTCATGGCGGTGAAGCTCGCCGGCGCGGCCTATCTTCTTTATATCGGCGGGCGCGCGCTGCTGTCGCGCTCGAATGGCTTGCCCGGCGCGGATGCGGGCGGTGAAGCCGATGGACGCTGGCCGGCTTTCCGGCAGGGCATCGTCACCAACCTGCTCAATCCGAAAGTCGCGCTGTTCTTCCTCGCGTTGATGCCGCAGTTCATCTCGGCGGGCAGCACCCACAAGGTGGGCGCGTTCCTGGCGCTGGGATTTTCATTCGTCGCGCTGGGCCTGGTGTGGTGCACGATCCTGGCCGTCGGCGCATCGTACCTGCGCCGCGCCTTCCTGCGGCGGCCGTCGCTGGCCTCGTGGATGAACCGCGTGGCGGGCACGATGTTCATCGCACTGGGTCTGCGCCTCGCGACCACGCGGCAATGAACGCCAGGCCAGAGACCTCGGACGACTACCCGCAGGCGGGCCGAAAGCGACTCATCCTGCCGTCGCCCATCGGCACCCTGGGCACGGACGCGCCGGACATCGAAGCGCAGTTGTTCGAAGAGGCGGCGCGTGGCGCCGTCTTCATGATGGGCGACAACCCGGCACTGCCGCGCATGCCCGAGAAGCCCTCGCTGCTCGACTTTTACCGGCTGCGCTTCGGTCCCATCGCGCGTCGCCACCATGCGCAGTCCGCGAAGCTTGCGATGGAGTCGGGGCAAAGCGAGAAAGTCGTCATGGCCTGCTTCCTGCACGACATCTCCAATGGCGCGCTGGTGCGATGCGACCACGGCTACTGGAGCTCGCAGCTGGTGGCCCCGTACGTGGACGAGGAGGTGGCCTGGGCGATCCGTTATCACCAGCCGCTGCGTTACTTCGCGGACGAGTCGGTGGGTTACCAATACCCCGAGGCCTATCGGAAATTCTTCGGCGCCGACTACGAACCGCCGGAATACATCCGCCGCGACCACGAGCTGGCGCGCGCGCATCGCTGGTACATGAGTTCGCGCCTGATCACGCTGTTCGATATCTACGCGTTCGAAACAGGGCCCGAGCCCGACCTCGACGTGTTCGAGGACCTCATCGGCCGCAACTTCCGGCAGCCGAAGGAAGGCCTGGGCTTCGATGGCTCGCCGGTCGCGCACATGTGGCGGTCGATGATCTGGCCGAACAACTTCCTTTAGGGCCCCTGGTGGCGAGCCAGCTCAAGGACCAGTTCGGCGAGAGTGTGCCGCGCGCCATCGCGGCCATGATTCGTGCCGTGCACGCGGACTTCGCACACGACGATTTCCTGGCCGACGTGCGCCGCGGGTATGCGCCGCTGTCGCTCACGCAGCGCGGCTTTCACATCGCGGCCGCGCTGCGCAAGCACCTGCCACAGGAGTATCCGCGCGCGGTGCGCATCCTCGTGGAGTCGGCGTCGCAGCCGCACGATCACCGGGCGTCGGGCGGCATGGCGGCGTTCCTTTACATGCCGCACCTGTTCTTCATTTCACAGCACGGTCTCGATCATTTCGAGGAGTCCATGCACGCGCAGCATTCACTGACCCAGCGGTTCACCGCCGAGTTCAGCGTGCGCGCCTACCTGGAGAAACATCCGGAGCGCACGCTGGCGCTGCTGCGCGAGTGGACCCGCGATCCGAGCGAACACGTGCGCCGGCTGGTGTCCGAGGGCACGCGACCGCGGCTGCCGTGGGCGCCGCGCCTGCGCGCGTTCCAGCAGGATCCGCGTCCCGTGCTCGAACTGCTCGAGCTGCTCAAGGACGATCCGTCGTTGTACGTGCGACGCTCGGTGGCCAACAACCTCAATGACATCGGCAAGGACCACCCGGAGCTGCTCGTGGCCACCGCGAAGCGCTGGCTCGTGGACGCCACGCCCGAGCGCCGCTGGATCGTGAATCACGCGCTGCGCTCGGCCATCAAGCGCGCCGATGCGGGGGCACTCGGCGCGCTGGGATACGGTGGCAAGGCCGACGTCTCGGTGCGCAAGCCGTCGATCACGCCGGCCCGCGCGAAGATCGGTGGCCACGTCACCATCTCCTTCGAGCTCGTGAACAAGCTCGGCAAGCGCCAACGCGTCATGGCCGACCTCGTGGTGCACTTCGTGAAGGCGCGCGGCACCGGCGCCAAGACCTTCAAGCTCAAGGCCGTCGACCTGCCGGCGCGGGGCGGCGTGAAGCTGGGCAAGAAGATCGCGCTGAAGCAGCTCACCACGCGCCGGCATTACCCGGGCGTGCATCGCGTCGAGGCGCTGCTCAACGGGCGCCGCGTGAAACTCGGCGAATTCGTGCTGCGCTAGGCGCGTGAACAGGGCCTAGCGCCGGCCGCGCGACATCACGTGCACCAGCTGCTGGCGGATGATCTCCGCCAGCCGCGGGTTGGCATCGCCCTGGATGCCGCGCTGGCGTTGCGTGAGATGCGCCACCGGGTCGCCGTTCTGCTGGAACACGTAGTGCTGGAACATGTTCTGCCAGATCGCGCGCTTGCGGGGCGGCAGGTTCTTCACCGAGAGGATGCCGTGCAGCAACGCCTCGAACGGCGATCCCTGCCACTGCGGTGTCTCTTCCCACCAGTAGTTCACCAGCACGTTGAATGCGTCGCGCGACTGCACGTGGTGCCACCACATGTACGGGATGAACAGTGCATCTCCCGGCTCGAGATCCGCGGCCTGGCCCGCCTGCAGCGCCTCGCGGTAACGCGGGAAGCGCTCGAAGTCGGGATTGTCGAGCTTCACGAGGCTGATGGGCTGTCCGGCCAGCGTGAACTCGACCGGTCCCACGTACAGATTCACGATCTGCTCGGGCGGGAACAGCGTGAACCGGCGGCGCCCGGCCACCACGCAGGCCATGTTGCTCGAGATGTCGTAATGGGTCTGCACCGTCACGCGATTGCAGAACCACACGCGCGGCACGATGTTGGGATCGAGCAGCGGCATGGTGTTGTCGCGCGTGAAGGCCGGGAAGTTGCGCGGCGTCGGCACCGAACCCACGTAGATGGACTCGGCATCCGCCCGGTCGAGCAGCTGCATGAGCCGGTCGAGCGCCTCGGTGATGCGCAGCGGGCGACGCTCGAAGTTGTAGCCGGTGAGGTCGTCGTTGTAGAAGAAGTGCCCGCCGATGGCCGGCGTGCCGATCATGGTGTCGGTGGGCGTGCCGTTGTCGAGCGCGCGCAGGTAGTTAGCCATGGCGCGCGGCGACTCGCGGCCGGCGCGCACGGCCGGCCAGTCGGCGACGGCGCCGCGCAGCACCACGGGCTCCTGCGCGGGCACGATCTCCTCGCGGAACTGGTCCGGGCTCACGCCGCGCAGCTCGCGGACCGCCGGGAATTCAGGGTTCGACATTGGGGCCGCAGCTTAATGCAGCGGCAGGGGATCAGCGCGGGATTCTCTTGCGCCTAACGGGCGACGATGCGCGATGCCGCGCGGTCGCCGTACATGCTGACTTCGTTGCGGCGGTAATCGATGACCAGCCGTTCGAGCACGCCGATCATGTCCATGCCGATCAGCATGGCGGGCTCCTGGTCCAGGCCCCAGAGCTTGAACACGTGGAAGTCGGCAAAGATGACTTCCAGGTTCGTGAGGGACATGTCGCCGATGTTGGCCTGCTTGATTTCCTGCACGTCGCCGTCGGCGATGTCGGGCGTGGCGCCGTGCACCACGGCCGAAACCGGTTCACGGTGTTTCTTGCCATGGTTCAGCGCGTTCTGGAGCGCGAGGTTGCCGAGCGTGCGTTCAGCGCCCGTGTCGAGCACGGCCTTGACCTTGATGCGACGGCCGATGCGCATGTCGAAGATCATGAGGCCGTTGACGTTGCGATCGACGCGCGTGGTCACCAGCGAATAGTGCGGGCGGCGGCCGTTCGACTCGACCACGCTCACGCGGTCCTTCTTGAAATCCACGTCGATGCGCTGGTCGGCGAAACCGGCCACGCCAAGGATGCCGTCCGCATTGCCCATGATGGAGGTGAAGATCACCGGCAGATGCTGGTTCTCGAACTTGAGCGCGCCGATCTCGAGCTTGTCGACCACCACGGTCGGGACTTCGGCCGCGCCGGTCACGCCATTCAGCATGACGTTGCGGCCAGCCTGCGTGAGGCCGAGGCTCTTGGCCAGGTGCGGCGCCAGCGTCGAGCGGCTCGCGCCGGTGTCGATGACGAAACGGAACGGGCCCTTGCCGTTGACCATGACCGACGTCATCACGCGGCCGATGCGATCGAGCCGCGTGGGCGCGGCGAACAGGGGTTCGGGTTCGGCGAGACTGCCAGCGAGATCTTCCGGGCTGCCGGGGACGCGCGCGCCGATGTTAGGTTCGGCGAACACGGAGCGGGACCAATATCCGCCACCGAGCGCGAGGAGCGCCTGCAGTGCAAAGCGACGGCTTGTAAGCGTCTCCCTCATGCCAATCACGCTACGCCTGATTCCGGGCGAAATAAACATGGCTGCGCCAAAACGTGCGCGCCGCACGGTTCCATGTCCCAGTTCAGGCCCGATGCGACGCGGTGTTTACGGAATACGACGGTGGACCTGCGCATACCCCACCAGACCGGCACGGGGCGCGGTTTCTCACGGCGCCTGCTTCCGAAAAGCAGGACGCATCCTACCGCGGCCCTAATGCGTGAGCTTGTACTCGTTTCCGCCGAGGTCGTTCATCGTGGCGCTGTCGAAGCGTCGCCCGACGCCGGAGAACGTGGAGCGCGCGACGTAGATCTCGGCGCCATCGGAAGCTTCATACGAGCCGCGTGAGCCGCCGATGGTGCTGTTGACGATGTGCACACGCGCCTGGCGCGCGATGATGCCCACGCCGCCCGCGCGGATCCGCGCATTGCTGATGTACAGGTCGCAGCCTTTCTCGGCGATCACGGCGTCGCCTTCGAAATCGATGGTCTCGCCGTCGATGCGCATGAGCCGATCACCCTGGCAGATGATGGGATCGGTGCGTTTTTCACCGGCGATCGCCTCGGCATTCGGCGCGCTCTGCTCTGCACGGGGTTCACGCGGCTCGTCGCGCGTGATGGTGTAGCCGGGCCCCTCGATGCTCGGCGGCGGTGAAACCGGCTCGCCCTTGGTGATGCTGTATCCGGGACCTTCGACCAGCGGCTTGCCGGTGCCGATGCGCGCGTCGGC
>DATEII010000123.1:0-17119 GCA_035279135.1 Steroidobacteraceae bacterium | reverse complement strand
CATTTCGTCCATCTGCGCGGGCTCGGCGAAGCGCTGGAAGTGAGCCGGCGCATGGCCGGGGATCTTAAAGATCGATTCCGGATCTAGGTCAGGTGCGATTGCGCACTCGCGACAATTCTGCGCGTAGCTCAAGGAGCTTCGTTGCCAACACGGCGGCCAAATCATTCAACTCGACGATTGAGCAACTAAATCCGAGCTCCGCGACATGTCCACGGGGCTAACTGAAGATGCTCACATTCCTGGCCGCTCATAAATTGTCATCGTCACGATGATCCGTGCGCCAGTGGATCGCGGCTCGGATGCGACCAAGTAGTGCGCCCAATCTTCCACTCCGATGGCTCGAAGATCATTTCCAACCAGAAACTCTACAAAGCTTGTCGCTGAGGCCACTTCGACTGCGCACATAGAGGTTCGGCATTCAAGAGTGCGGAAATCCGCGTCAGCAAGCTGGCGCGAAATCTGGGCACGGAGCCGCTTCTCGACATCAGGAGCCCATGCGTTGTCACGAGGCTCGCGGGCCATCGTGTCCAGCATTGATCGAACCGTAGTACATGGCTCCTCAAATCTACGCCTCGAGGATGAATCCCTGCATAGCGATTCGATGGATTTTGAAACCGGGATTTTTCGCCCCACTTCTGAATGCGCGTCAGCGTCCATCGCGACTTCTTGCGGCGATAAGCGTGGTTCTTCCTGGCTATTAGCAGCCATGGGCTCGACGGCTGTGTCTGAGGGCTTAAGCGAGAGTTCTGGAGTGTTAAGCAAAGGAATCGGTGCTTCATGCGGCACGCCAGCACCCACTTCCCTCTTCGCCGCTCCCGGCGTCGGCGGCGACCGTTGCGCGTCTACGTCGGAAGAATACGAGGCGCGCTCGTTATCTTGGTTTGCCTTGTTTTTCCGGACAAACCAGTTCCCCTGCGAAAAAATTACAACAGAGAATACCGCCACTGCGGAAATCCACATAAGGGACCATGAGGGTTTGTTGCGCATTTTTTTCGGCGGCCGTCCCGCCTTCCAATTTGCCGATTTTCTCCTACTCGTCCAATGCGGATGCAATCCGGTCAGTGTCGTCCGCCACTTGGTACTCCATAGTCATTTTTATTTACGCGATCCAATTGCAGTCGTACATCAACGTTTGCGAGAGGCCCGTGGGCGGATTTGGTCCGCTCGGCGGCGGAGGCGGCGAAGGCTCGCTCGCCGCGTCGCTGCCGGTGCCGACCGCAACGTTCAGGCGATTGCCGAGTTTGTCGTAGTCGAAGTCACGGTTGCCGTTGGCAGAGTCGAAGACGAATGTGAGGCGCCCGAGCGCGTCATAGGTGTACGTCAACGTCGTAGCGGCGCCGAGTTGTCCCGTCGAAAAGCCGAGGACCAGCATACAGGCGACTGCGAGTTTCGCGGCGCCAAACCATTTTGGATTCATTCTCCTCCCGGACTTCAAGAAACGAGCGCGCCATCGCGGCCTAACAAGAGGTCAGTGACGTGACCTCGGGACATCCATCAATTGGGACGCGCCACCTGATCTAGGTGTCGCGAGTCGAAATTTTCTCTCACAGACCAGAAGGTCTTTTTTCGCCGGCCAACATCCATTGCCCCGAAATCTGGCGATTTACGACAGAAATCCGAGTTGACTTGTCGAAAGTGATGGCCTCGCCTTTGTTTGGCGAGCAGATTGCGAATGAATGCGAAGGGTCCGGCGACAGATGCGGAATTGAATTCGCCTAACGCGGCGTATCGAACGGCCCCCGCGCCCGCACCAGAACGTCTGAGTCGCATTCGTGCAGTTCGATGTGCAACGTGTCGCCATCCGCGGCTACGACGGCCACGCGCTCGCGTTCGCCGGTCGCTGTCTCCACGTCGATGAATTGGCCCGGCTGCACCCGGAGCATTGAGTTCCCGAGCAGCTGCAAACAGACCCGCTGCCCGCCCATCGACAGCGGTTGGACGCTCTTTACGGCGACCCCGCACGCAGAGCCTGCATCATTCGAAATCGTGCGCGACTGGACGCGCAGGTCACTGCGCGGCATGGCCTGGCACAGCAACACCTCGCCGCGCGCGGCCTCGCTCTCGACGATGCCCGGCGGCAGCTTGTCGTCCGGATAGGCAATGTCGCCCGACACCAGCCGCGCCTTGCAGGTGGCGCAGCGCCCCGCGCGACAGCTGTGGGGCAGCGGGATGCCGGCCGCGAGCGCCGCGCCCAGCACGTTCTCGCCGGCGGACACGACCAACTCGTGCCCGCCGGGCTCGATGCGAACGCGGAAGCGCGCAGCGTCGGTCAGGCCGCGGCGTCCTTCTTCTTGCCGAACATCTTCGCGAAGAAGCTGCCGATGGCCACGAGAGCCACGAGGATTACCTTCTTGAAGGCCAGCAGCAGCGCGCCGAGCTTGGCGAACAGGCCGAGCTTGGCCGCGACGCCGCCCGCGATCAGCGCGCCGAGTCCGTATTCGGCCATGCGATCGGTCTTCGAATTGAACTCGGCGTAACGATAACCCTCGTTGAACTCGGCCACCTCGATGAGCGGCTTCATGTCCGAGCGGATCTGGCCGAGCTGACCGATCGATGCCACGGCGTTCATCGACAACACGCCTTCACGGCCGAGCACGCGCACGTCGTAGTTCAGCGTGTTCGCCGAAGCACCTTCGAACTTGAGCTCCTTGGCCCAGTAGAGTTTCTTGGCGGCTTCATCGTAATGCGGCTTCTCGGCCCAACCGATCAGGTGCACCGCTTCGTAGCCAGCCTCCTTGCGCGCCTTGTTGTTGTCCTCGGTGCCTTCCTTCATGTCCTTGAGCATGTCGTCGTAGTCGATGTCCTTTGCGTCCGAGTCATCGATGTGACCGTCTTCTTCGTAGGTCACGATCACCGCCCAGCCCTCGCCGTCGAGCGGATCCACTTCGGCGGGCACGATGGCGCCCTGCGTGTCGTTGCCGGGCTGGTTGCCCCAGGCGACGAGCAGCTTCTCGGTTTCCGCGGGATCGAGGTAGCGGTAGTTGCCGGCCAGGTGCAGCGTCGCCACCTTGTTAGGCAGCGTGATGTTGCCGGTCTGGTAGTTGAACGCCGGGCCCTCGGGGGCCGCGGGTTCCTCGGCGTAGGACGGCAGCCCGAGTCCGAACGACGCGCACAGCGCGAGACCTGTAGTCGTTATAGTCGCAGCTCTCATCGTCAACCTCCCAGTTGAGACGCCGGGACGCTAGCACAAGCCGAGGGCCGCCATGTTCGACAACCCCGCAAAACCCGAGATCGACGCGTTCCTGCGGCGAATCCGCACGATTGCTGTACTCGGTCTGTCGGGTACACCCGGCAAGCCCAGCTACCACGTGGCGGAAGAACTGCAGAAATACGGCTACCGCATCGTGCCGGTGAATCCCGCCGCGCAGGAAATCCTCGGCGAGAAATCCTGGCCATCCCTGGATGCCGCGATGAAGGGCGCCGGCCCCATTGACGCGGTCGACGTGTTTCGCGCGCCCGAACACGTACCGGCGATCGTCGATGAAGCGATCCGGCTCCAAGTGCCCGCACTGTGGCTGCAGGAAGGCGTGGTCGACGAAGCCGCGGCGCAGAGGGCCCGCGACGCCGGCATCTTCACCGTGATGGACCGCTGCATGTACAAGGCGCGCCGCGCCCTGGGCAACTAATCAACGCGGCCTGACTACCGCGAGCGGCTGCAGCCGCACCGGCCCGAGCAATCCCGAGGGCGCCACCGGCCAGCCGGAGGCATCGAAGGGCTTGTAGTGCAGGTCCACGAGATTGATCTCCTTCATCACCTTCCAGTCCAGCTTGCGGATGTCGAGGTCGCGGATGCGGTTCGCAGGCAGGTTGGTGACTTCGATCTCGAGCACGTTGGCCCTGGGCTTCAGCTTGCCGGGGAGTTGCAGCCTGAAGGGCAGGCTCCAGGCATGGCCGACTTCCTTGCCATTCAGCGTGACCCGCGCAGCCTCGCGCACGTCGCCGAGGTCCAGCATCCAGGCGTCGGCGCGCTGGGACGGTGCATCGAATTGGAGGCGGTAACGCGCGGTACCCGAGAAAGCCTGCAAGGCCGGATCTTCGAACGCGGTCCAGTCCCGGGGCGCATTCATGTGCAGCGGCGCGGGCAACGACGGCCCGCCGCGAAGGAACTCCAGCTGCCATTCGCCGGCGAGCGTGGTGGCGTCGCCGGCAGGCGCGGTGTAACGCCACGCATTCCGCTGGCGGCGCCGGTCCGGCCGGGTCCGCACGATGATCGACTGGCCGGCATCGACCTGTAGATAGACGCGGGCACGGCCATCCATGTGCGAGATCGCAGCGGCACCCGCGCGACCATCGAGCGGATCGAGCAACTGCGCGGACTCGGCCGGCACCGCCAGTTCCATCCAGCCTTCGAAGCGGCAGCAGCCGAGATTGGCGATGAAATAGTCGTGGCCATCCGGTCCGGCGCGGCGGATATGCGAAAGGCCTGCCTGGGCCAGGTGTTCGTGCCTGATGCCGAGCTCGGCCAGCGTGTCCTTGATGGAGCCCTGCGCGACCAACCATCGTGGATCCGGCCTGGCGAGGATCTTCCGCAGATCCGCGCGGCGCATCTCCAGGGTTCCGAAGCCGGGCACGTCGGATGGCAATCCCAGGAAGATTACGCGGGCGCCGCCGTCGGCGAGCCGGGCGAGACGCGCGAGCGTCGCGGGCGCCATGCGACGCACGGGCGGCACGAGGAGCGCGCGGTACTGACCCGTGCGGGTTTGCATGTCGTTCCCGTGCGCCGTCAACCCTTCGATCTGGGCGTCGGAGATGAAATCGAACGAGAACCCGGCATCGAGCAATTCGAGCGCCACGCGCCCCGTGGGCGACTGCGTGAGCCATTCGTTCTGATGCACGCCGTACTGGCGCATCAGTCCATCGGCATCATCCACCAGCTCGTCGAACGGCCAGTACAGCAGCACATCGTTGTCCGGCCGGCCCGCCTGCAACACCGACTGCACCCGCGCCACGTAGGCATTCATGGACGCGAAGTCCTGCCACAACGGATTGTTCGGGTTGAGCTGCGTCGAGGCATAGAACAGCCAGCCGGGCCAGCTCGCGTCGGCCGGCGTGTAGCTGGCGCCGTGATAGAAGATGTGATTGATACCGGCCGCGAACAGGCGATCGAGCTGCGGTTTCGCGGCCCAGGGCGCCTCGCGGAAATTCTCGCGCAGCCACGTGAGCGTTTCGCTCGAAGCCAGGGGCTTGCCCGCCACGTGCGCCGCCGACGACGCGAAGCGCGCGATGAGGTTTTGCGACGGATCGGGATCTGGGTTCACGTCGTCGGGCGCCGCGCGCAGCCCGGGAATCGGCAGCGGCGTCATTCCATAGGATTCGGTTTCCGGAATGTCCGCGGCCGCGTAGAGGTCGAGCAGGTTGCCCGGCGCGCCATGAGCCTGATTGCGCGCGCTG
This sequence comes from Steroidobacteraceae bacterium, assembly GCA_035279135.1. Taxonomy (GTDB): domain Bacteria; phylum Pseudomonadota; class Gammaproteobacteria; order Steroidobacterales; family Steroidobacteraceae; genus CADEED01. Next base: position 11,728 of record DATEII010000123.1, on the reverse strand, counting down.
AAACCCTGCGCGTGTGACCACGCCACCCACGCGTTGACGTAGTCGAGGTGCATCTTCGCGAGCGTGCGACGGTAATCACCCTTGAGACGTCCGAGCGTGTCGGCGTCGACCAGCCTTTCGCCGGCGAACTCATGGGCGAAGTCCTGGATGTCGTAGCCATTGAGCTTCTTGAACTCCTGGGGCAGCGTCGGCGACCAGCCCGCGTTGTAATACTCGAAGGAGTCGTGGAACTGGCCGCGCAGGCTGCCGGCCGGCAGCGGCTGCAAGGCCCGCGTGAATCGCGAGAGATAGGGCTCGAGCGCATCCGTGGAATACGGATCGAGCACCAGGCCCTCGCCGCCCGGCGCCGCGCGCTTCACTTTCATCGCGGTGGGTTTGCCGGTGAGCCGGCCATCGATCAGCGCCAGCGTGCTCGATCCCTGCGCCGCGCTGACCTCGGGTCCGCCGAAGGGCCAGCCGGTGCCGGTGGCCATGTCCACGCCGAGCCCGAGCCGGCGTGACTCCGCGGCCGTGAAGGCCAGCAGTTCCGTCCACTGCGGCGAGAGGAATTCGACGTCGCGCTTTTCACTGCCGCGCGCGCCGTAGATAGGCGTGATCTCCACGCCGCCGAGTCCCGCGTCCGCGAACTGGCGCAGCTGTGTGGCCAGGTGTTCGCGCTCGACCGCGCTGCCGGGCCACCACCAGCGCGTCCACGGCTTCGCGGACTGGGTGACTTCGGGCCACGCGGAAATCGTGGGTTCGGCACCTTGGGTGACGGCGCAGACCATGAGCAGGACCCACGCCTTCACCTTCATCCGGCCGTGACCTCCACGCGATTGCCCTCGGGATCCAGCACCACGCACTCGTAGTAGCCGTCCCCCGTGCGCCGCGGGCCGTCCAGAACCGGGAGTCCGTCCACCTTGAAGCGTGCGGCCAGCGCGTCCACGGCCGCTTCATCGCCGATCGCGATGGCCACGTGCGCGAAGCCGAGGCCCTCACCCGCACCGCGGGTCGCCACGTCGGTGCGCGCCATCACTTCGAGGCGCGCGCCGGAATCGAACGCGAGGAAGCGCGACTGGAATCCCTTGCGGGGATTCTCGTAGCGCTCGCCGACACGTGCGTCGAAGTAGCGCGCGTAGAACGCGGCCACGCGGTCGACGTCGCGAACCCACAATGCCACGTGTTCGAGCCGGCTCATAAGGGGCAGAGCAACACGTCGTCGGTCTGCGGATCGCTGCCCACGACGAACACCTGACTGCCCACCTTGCTGAAGCCATGCTTGCGATAGAAGGCCTGCGCCCGCGCATTGCGCTCCCAGACGCCGAGCCAGAGCGTGGTGGCGCCGCGGCGCCGCGCGCGCTGCTTCGCCATTTCCATGAGGCCCGCCGCCACGCCTTGTCCGTGCCAGGCCTTGTCCACGTAGAAGCGCCACAACTCGATGCTGCCCTGCTCCGGCACGCCCGCGGAGCGCTTGCCGGCCCGCAGTTGTGCGAAGCCCGCCCAGCGGCCGTCGTAAGCCGACACGATCAGTGTTTCCATGTCCGGATCGCGGATCTCGGCGAGCTGCTTCTGCGCACTGAACGCCGAGTCGAGATGGCTCTGCATGTCCTCCGGCGTGTTGTCCGCGGCGAACGAATCGTGGAACGTGCGCGCCCCGAACTCCGCGAGCTGGGCCGCGTCGGCGTCGGTGGCATCCTTGATCACGACATTCATCTCAATATCCGGACGGATGAGGCCGGCAGTATCTCGCAGGCCAGGGGCCTAAGGTATTCTTCCGGCCATGCAGCTCGATTTCACCAAGATGCATGGTCTCGGCAACGATTTCATCGTGTTCGATGCGCCACGCGACGGACGCTTGCCGAGCGCCGCGCAATGGCGCGCGCTGTCGGCGCGTCACACCGGCATCGGCTTCGACCAGGCGCTGGTGCTCGAGCCGCCGCGCCGCGAGGGCACGCAGGCTTACTACCGCATCTTCAACGCCGATGGCGGCGAGGTGGAGCAATGCGGCAATGGCGTGCGTTGCCTGGCGGCCTTCCTGCATCGTCGCGGGACCTCGCCAACCTTCAATGAGAAAGGCGGCGAGCTGCTGCTCGACAGTCCCGCGGGCTTGATTCGCGCACGCGTCCATGATGCCAACCTGATCTCGGTCGACATGGGCGCGCCCAACTTCGACCCCAAATCCCTGCCGTTCGATGCGTCGGCCGAAGCGCATGTGTATCCGCTCGCGGTCGCTGGCACCGAAGTCGAGATCGGCGCGGTGTCGATGGGTAATCCGCATGCCGTTCTCACGGTCTCCTCCGTCGCGAGCGCACCCGTGGATCGACTCGGGCCCGCGATCGAGAAGCACCCACGATTCCCGAATCGCGTGAACGTGGGCTTCATGGAGATCGTCGACCGCACGCACGTGCGGTTGCGCGTTTTCGAACGCGGAGTCGGGGAAACACTGGCGTGTGGCACCGGTGCGTGCGCCGCTGTTGCCGTGGGGCGACGCCATGGACGACTGGACGAGACGGTCGAAGTGGAATTGCCGGGCGGCAAACTCGAGATCACGTGGAAAAATCCTGGCGAACACATTTGGATGAAAGGCCCGACCGCTGTATCTTTCACAGGGCGCGTCGAGATCTAGGGGAGAGTTGAAGAAATGAGCACACAAACCGCACGTGGTTTGCCCGCCGGCCAGACAGATGAAGAACGCATCGAGCGTTATCTCGCGTTGAATCCGGATTTCTTCGAGCGCCACCAGCAACTGCTGTCGCGCATGCGCCTGCCGCACATGCGCACGGGCTCGACGGTGTCGCTGGTCGAGCGCCAGGTGGAAGTGCTGCGCGACCAGAAGAGCGACGCGGATCGCCGCCTCGCCGAGTTCATCGCCGTCGCGCGTGCGAATGATCAGCTCGCGGACCGCATCCACCGCTTCACGCGTCGCCTCATGCGCGCGCCCGGCGCCGCCGCCGCGCTCGCCGCCATCGAAGCGTCGCTGCGCGAAGACTTCGAGGCCTTCAATTGCGTACTGCTGCTCACCGCGCCGATGGAATCGTTGCGCAACGTCGAGCTCGAGCCGTTCCTGCGCAAACTACCGGCCGATGACACCAACATCCGCACTTTCGACGCGCTGCTGGCCACCGGCAAGCCGCGTTGCGGACAGGTGCGTGACAGCCAGCGCGATTTCCTGTTTGGCCCCGAGGCCGCGAGCATCGGCTCGGTGGCGCTGGTGCCGCTGGGTGATGGCGGTTCTCTCGGCCTGCTCGCGCTCGGCAGCGCCGAACGCGAGCGCTTCCACCCCGGCATGAGCACGGAGTTCCTGAAGCGCATGGGCGAAATGATCACGGACGCGTTGTCGCGCCCGTAGATTTCATCCGTGACCCTCGATCGCCGCTGGATCGACGGCTACCTCAGGCACCTCGGCAAGGAGCGGCGTCTCTCGCCGCATACCGCGTCTAACTACGCGCGCGACATCGGCGCGCTGGGGGACTTCCTCGATCGCGGCAACGTAACGGACTGGAAACGTGTCGACAGCCAGCACGTACGTGTGTTCGCCGCGCGTGCGCATGCCGGCGGCCTGAGTCCGCGCAGCGTGCAGCGCCGGCTCTCCGCGGTGCGCAGCTTCTTCGGTTACCTGGTGCGTGAAGGCGTTGCCGTCAGCAACCCGGCGGTCGATATCCGCGCACCGAAGGCCCCCAAGCGACTGCCCGGCACGCTCGACGTCGACCAGATCACGCAGCTGCTGCAGATCCCCGGCGACGATCCGCTCGCGGTGCGCGACCGCGCGATCATGGAGCTGTTCTATTCCTCGGGCCTGCGCCTTGCCGAGCTCGTGGGCCTCGCGCTCACCGACATCGACCTCGCTGACCGCACCGTGCGTGTGCTCGGCAAGGGCGCCAAGACGCGCATCGTTCCCGTGGGACGCAAGGCCTGCGAGGCGGTTCGCGCCTGGCTCAAGGAGCGCGCCGCCCTGGCCGCCATCGACGAAACCGCGCTGTTCGTCGGCCGGAACGGCGAACGGCTCAAACCTCGGGCAATCCAGCTTCGCATCGCGCAATGGGCGCGCCGCGCCGGGCTTCCCGCGCGTGTCTACCCTCACCTGTTCCGGCATTCGTTCGCGACCCATCTTCTTGAATCGAGTAAGGATTTGCGTGGCGTCCAGGAGCTGCTCGGCCATGCCGACATCTCCACGACCCAGGTCTACACGCACCTTGATTTCGCCCACCTGGCCCGCACCTACGACGCTTCCCACCCTCGGGCAAAACGCAAGACGTAGGTCTGCAAAGGTCAGGCACTCCATGTCGGAGTCATTCAATCCACACGGCACGACGATCCTCGCCGTGCGGCGCAATGGCGCGGTCGCCATCGGTGGCGATGGCCAGGTCACACTCGGCAACACCGTGATGAAGGGCAACGCACGCAAGGTGCGTCCGCTCGGCAATGGCAAGGTGCTCGGCGGTTTCGCCGGCGGCACGGCCGACGCGTTCACGTTGTTCGAGCGCTTCGAAGGCAAGCTCGAGAAGTTCGGCAACCTGACACGCGCCGCCATCGAGCTCGCCAAGGACTGGCGAGGCGATCGTTACCTGCGCCGACTCGAAGCGCTGCTGCTGGTCGGTGACACGCAGAAGCTGTTCGTGATCTCGGGCAACGGTGACGTGATCGAGCCCGAACACGATCTCGTGGCCATCGGCTCGGGCGGTCCGTTCGCGCAGGCCGCGGCACGCGGCCTCGCCGAGAACACCGAGCTCTCGGCGCGCGAGATCGTCGAGAAAGGACTCAACATCGCCGCCGACATCTGCATCTATACGAATCGCAACCTCGTGATCGAGGAGCTCAAGTGACCCCCCGCCAGATCGTTTCCGAACTCGACAAACACATCGTCGGCCAGGACGACGCCAAGCGCGCGGTCGCCATCGCGTTGCGTAATCGCTGGCGCCGCGCGCAGATCGACGATCCGCTGCGCCAGGAAATCACGCCCAAGAACATCCTGATGATCGGGCCCACGGGCGTGGGCAAGACCGAGATCGCGCGCCGTCTCGCCAAGCTCGCGAACGCGCCGTTCGTGAAGGTCGAAGCCACCAAGTTCACCGAGGTGGGCTATGTGGGTCGCGACGTGGATTCCATCGTGAAGGACCTCGCCGAAGTCGCCGTGAAGATGGAGCGCGACGCGGAGATCGCCAAGGTGCGTGAGCGCGCCAAGGATGCCGCGGAAGATCGCATTCTCGATGCGCTGCTGCCGGCGCCCAAGATGATGGGCTTCTCCACGGACCCGGAACCGCAATCGCGCGACAGCGAGACGCGCCAGAAATTCCGCAAGATGCTGCGCGAAGGCCAGCTCGACGACCGCGAGATCGAGATCGACCTGCGCGCGCTTCCGCCCGGCGTGCAGATCATGGCGCCGCCGGGCATGGAGGAAATGCAGGAACAGCTGCAGAGCATGTTCCAGAACCTCGGCGGCCAGCGCACCAAGCCGCGCAAGCTCAAGGTCAAGGAAGCGCAGAAGCTGCTGGTCGAGGAAGAGGCGGGCAAACTCGTCAACGAGGAAGAGCTGCGCGCGCGTGCGTTGAACAATGCGGAACAGAACGGCATCGTGTTCATCGACGAGATCGACAAGGTGGCGCGTCGCCAGGACAGCTTCGGTGCCGATGTCTCGCGCGAAGGCGTGCAGCGCGACCTGCTGCCGCTGGTCGAAGGCAGCACCGTCTCCACGAAGTACGGCCAGATCAAGTCCGACCACATCCTGTTCATCGCCTCGGGCGCGTTCCACATGGCCAAGCCCTCGGATCTGATTCCCGAGTTGCAGGGACGTTTCCCGATCCGCGTCGAGCTCGATTCACTCAAGGTCGACGATTTCGTGCGCATCCTCACGGAGCCCGATGCGTCGCTGACCACGCAGTACAAGGCGCTCATGAACACCGAGAAGGTGGACGTGACGTTCGTCGACGGCGGCGTGCGTCGCATCGCGGAAATCGCCTTCAGCGTCAACGAGAAGACCGAGAACATCGGGGCGCGTCGCCTGCACACGGTGATGGAGCGGCTGCTCGAGAGCGTGTCGTTCGACGCCGCGGAGAAAGGTGGCTCGGCCATTGAGATCGATGCGAAATACGTCGACGATCACCTCGGTACGCTCGCAAAGGACGAGGACTTGTCCCGTTACATTCTTTAATCTCACGGACGCGGTCGCTTCGACCGCGTTTTCCGAAGTGGGGCGCAGCCCCTGAGAACGGCAGCTCCTGATGAGAATTGCGAAACCGCTGTTGTTAGTCATGACGCCCATCGGCGTCGCCTGGGGCCTGCTCGAGGCCTGGCGCTTCCACTGGTGGCTCGCGGTGCTGATGGCCGCGCTCGTCGGCATCATCAGCCTGTTCACCTGGTTCACGCTGCGCCGCATCCGCGCGGATCGCGCGCGCGACTCCTGACGCCGGACCTCGCCGCGAGGTCTACAATGCCGCGGCCATGGCCAACGAACTGCTGACCTCCGCCGCCGCCGAGCGCAACAAGGATCCCATCCTCACCGTGCTCGAGTCCGTGCTGCCCTCGTCCGGCACGGTGCTCGAGATCGCGTCCGGCACGGGCCAGCACGTGTGTTTCTTCGCGGCCGAGCTGCCGCACATCCGCTGGCAGCCGAGTGAGCCCGACGCACCGCATCGCGCGGCCATCGAGATGCGCGTCCGCGAAGCCGGGCTCACCAATGTCGATCCGCCCATTGCGCTGGACGTGCACCAACCGCGCTGGCCCGTGGCACCGAGCTACGACGCCATCCTCTGCATCAACATGGTCCACATCGCGCCGTGGTCCGCGACGAATGCCTTGTGCATCGGCGCAGCGCGCCACCTGGCCACCGGCGGCAAGCTGGTGCTCTACGGCCCATACCTCGAGCAGGGCTCGGCCGTCGCCTCCAATCTCGGCTTCGATGCCACGCTCAAGCGGCGGAACCAGGAATGGGGACTGCGGGAGCTCGAAGACGTGACGCGCACCGCCGCGCTGCATGGCCTGCAACGTCAGCAGATCGTACGCATGCCGGCCAACAACCTGACCGTGGTGTTCGCGAAAACGCTCTAGGACTCGCGCGCTTCGGTGGTCGCTTCGCAGCCCCAGCCGTCGTAGTCACCGCGGTATTCGCCGGCGAGTCGCACCAGTTCCAGAGTCACGCCATTGATCGATTGGCGATCGATGCTGTCGACGCGCGACACCACGAGTGAGAACGGCAGCTGGCTTTCCTCTTCGGCGACGCCCTCTTCCTCGACGACGAAGCCGATCTCGGTCAGCGTGTCGCGGCAACCCGCGCGGCCTTCCGCGTCGGCGAAGTACAACCAGTGATCCACCTTGCGCGGCAGCTCGTGCACGTCGCCCTCCGCCGCGAGCCCATCGAGCAGGCGACGGTTCTGCATGCGCTGCAGATTCGTGTCCGACGGATAGAGCGTGCCGAGATAGTGATCCCACTCCGGCTGGAATGCGCTGCCACAGGTGAAGGCGTAACCCTCGAAGGACTGCATCGTCTGCGCGGCTGCTTCGTCCAGCGGGCCGGGCTCGGCGGCATGGAAATAGAACTCGCGCTTGCCGCCGCCCGTGACCCGGCCGACGAGCTGCGCGCCGCAGGTGGCGGAAATGGCCGCGTCGAGCGCATCGCCGATCTGCTTGAGCTTCGGAGATTCTTCAGCCGAGGAGAGGCCATCCGGCCGGGGCGACAACATGTCCACGTGTACCCACAACAACCAGGGGCGCGCCTCGATGGGCACCTCGGGACGGATACCCAGGTCGACGAAAATCGACACCACGGCGTCATCGACGCTCGCGAAAAAGAAATCCCACTCGTCCGACAATCCCTTGCCTCTCTTCGTCAGCTCTTCGGCTTCATCCAGCGATCCAGCCACGCGGCGATCTCGGCATAGAACAGCCTGCTGTCCTCGCCCTTCTGCACCCAGTGGTTCTCGTCCGGAAACACGACCAGGCGGCTCGGCACCCGCATGCGTTGCAACGCGCTCCAGTACTCGAGCGAGTTGTTCAACGGCACGCGGAAATCGTTCTCACCCACGGTCACCAGCACCGGGGTGCGGAAATTCGCCGCGTAACGGATCGGGTTCTGCTCGCTCCACACCTTCGCCTGTTCCCAGGGTGGACCACCGAGGTTCACCTCGCGCGAGTAGATAGTATCGCTGGTGCCCCACTGCGATTCCAGGTTCACGAGGCCGGCATGGCTGATGAGGCATTTGTATCGCGTGGTGCTGGCCTGCAGCCAGTTGGAGAGGTGCCCGCCGTAACTCGCGCCGCCCGCGCACTGCCGGCTGCCGTCGATGAATCCATACTGCCGGATGGCAGCGTCGGCTGCCTCGTTGATCTCGTCGCCGGGTCCCTTGAGCGGATCACCCTGGATGGACTGCGCGAACTTCTCGCCGAAGCCGGTGGAGCCCGAGTAGTTCGTCAACAGCAGCACGTAGCCGGGCGCCGCCAGCAGGTGGTAGTTCCAGCGGATGAAGAACTGGTCGCGCCACATGCCGTGCGGTCCGCCATGGATCACGACGAACAGCGGATACTTCTTCGCCGGGTTGAATCCCGGCGGCCGCACCACGAAGCTGTGGATGCGTTTGCCTCGGCTCGAGGTGAACCAGAAATTCTCGATTTCGGGCAGATCGAGCTGTGCAGTGCGCGCGGCGTTGAAGCGCGTCAGCACCAGCGGCTTGCCATCGTGGGTGAGCAGCGCGACTTCACCCGGCGAGCTCGCGCTCTCCCAGTTGCCGAACAACATGAGACTGCCGGCGCGCTCCGGAATCGCGAGATTGGTGATCGTGCCTTTGCCCACGTCGAAATGCGTCTGCACCTTGCCGCCTTCGATGGCGACCGAGTACAACTTCTCGTTGCCGGAATCTTCGGCCGTGAAGTACACCGTGCGCGAATCCGGCGAGACCGCGTAGCTGTTCACGGCGCGATCGAGCTCGGCGGAGATGATGCGCGGCTGGCCCGGGTTCGGCCACGAGAACGCCGCCAGGCGTTGCGCGTTGTAGACCAGCGGCCCCTGCTCTTCGATCACGGCCAGCAACGTGCTGCCATCGCGCGTGAAATGCGGCAGCGACCAGCTGGCAGTGCCCTGGGTGATGGCGCGTGGCTCTCCGCCATTCACTCCCTGCAGGAACAAGTCGGCATTCGTGAATGCGTAGGCCGCGCGGTTGCGGTTCATGGTGGCCGCGAACACGATGGCCTGATTGTCCGGCGTGAACTCGATCTCCATCTCTTCGCCGGTGTCGGTGAGGCGGCCGGCGAAGCCCGGGTTTGCGAGCAGCTTCGTGCCGAGCAGAAGATCGCGCGGCGCGCCCTGCGCGAGTCCCTCGGCGTCCAGCGGCTGGATGAAGATGCGCACCTGGCGCTCGTCGAGCCAGTGGTCCCAGTTGCGGACCGGGAAGCTATCGTAAATACGCGCGTTCGACTTGCGCTGGCGGAACGCTTCGATCGCGGCCTTGTTGGTGGCGTCGTCGGTGGCGCCCGGGTACATCAACGAGACGAAGGCGAGCTGGCGCCCATCGTGCGAGAACACCGGCACGCGCGCGCCGCCCGAGAGACTGGTCAGGCGCTGCGCTTCGCCGCCGGCAGCCAGATCCAGCGAATAGAGCTGCGGCACGTCGTCGTTGTCACGCTGCGCACTGAACACGATGCGGCGGCTGTCGGGACTCCAGACCACGCCGCTCTCCGGTCGCCGCGTCGAGGTGAGCCGGCGGCTCGAGTTGCGCGCCGTGGTGTCGATGAGCCACAGGTCGCTGAGCTGCGCATTGTCGTCGTACGAAGGTTCGACCACCGTCACGACGATCCAGCGTCCGTCGGGACTCACCTGCGGCGAGCCCACGCGCTTCATGAGCCAGATGTCTTCGTGCGTGGGAATGCGCTTGTCGGCCGTGCCCGCGGCATTCGCCAGTTGCAGTGGCGCGAGCACGGTGAAGATCAACAGCCATGCCCAGCGACGCTTCATCGGGAGATTCATGGGCGCACACGGTATCGCAACTGCGATGGGTTGCGTATCACTTGCCTCAGCCATGCGCCGACGTGAGACTACATCCGTGAATGATTTTCGAACCGAACCCATGAAGACCCCTGTTCCCGCGCGCGGACTCCGGCCTGGCGCATTGCTCGTCAGCGGCATCATCAGTGCGGGCGGCGCATTGCTGGTGCTCTCTGGCATGCACGATGCCGCCGACGAGCGGGTCGCCGCCACCTGGGCGTTGGTGCAATTTCTTTCCGGGGTCTGGGCCGGAGTCCTCGGCGCGAACAGCCCCTTCCTTCACGGCCTCGTGTCCGGCGTGCCGGCACTCGTGCTGGGGCTCGTTATCGCAAGCTCGCTGCCCGCACAGTTCGTGGCCCTCTCCTGGTTCCTCGCGCCGGCCGCAGCCCTGGTGGCCGCCGCGCTGATGCGCTTCGTACGACACCGCCGCTGAAATCGGGACAGCGGAAATGGGGACATTCCTGATTTGCTAGCAAAAGGGGACGCACCTGCTTCAGGTACGTCCCCTTTTGCCCGCGTAGCGGCAAATCAGGAATGTCCCCATTTCCGCTGTCCCGCTTTCAGGTGCGGCGGCGATCCTGGGAGGTGTCCCCGAACGATTCCTGGTAATCCTCGCGCGAAGCCTCGACCACCGCCTTGGCGTGCTCGTAACCGTACTTGCCCGAGATGTGCAGCTTGTTAGGCTCGCCGGGCACCAGCTTGTAGGTGCTGAAGTAGTGCTCGAGGCGCTCGACCAGCACGGGCGCGAGCTGCGAGATGTCCTTCACGTGGTCCCACACGTAATCGCCTTCGAGCACACCGATGATCTTGTCGTCGGCTTCGCCGCGGTCGATGAGCTTGATGCCGCCGACCACGCGCGCGCGCAGCAGTACCTCGGAACGTTCGATCGGCCGTTCGCTGATCACGCAGATGTCGAGCGGGTCGCCATCGCCGCGCTCGCAGCCGGGTGCGAGCTTCGCGATACGCGGGCCGCAGTAGGTCTTCGGAATGAAGCCGTACAGCGCCGGGGGCTGGGAGGTGGTGCGCTGCGGGCGATCCACGCGCAGGTAACCCGAAGCCTTGTCGATCTCGTACTTGATGACGTCGAACGGCGTGATCTCGATATAGGCATTGACCACGCGCGGCGCGTCCTCGCCCACGTCGAGGCCATGCCAGGGATGCGGGCGCCACCGGGAAAAGTTCAGGTCTTTCATGGGCGTGAACTGTAAAGGACGGGCGGCCCGCCCGCCATGGCGGGGGCTTTTCCGTCCGTCTATCCTCCCGCCATGCCAAATCGACACGCCGCCATCATCGGCTGGGGCAAGTGCATGCCCCCGGCGGTGCTCAGCAATGCCGACCTCGCCACCTTCCTCGACACCACCGACGAGTGGATCCTGACGCGCACCGGCATCCGTGAACGGCGCGTGTCCCACGTTCCGCTGGGTGAGCTTTCCTACGTCGCGGCCGCCCGGGCGCTGGCCTGCGCGGGCATCGACGGTCGTCAGATCGAGCTCATCGTGGTCGGAACCACCAGCTACGACGACCAGGTACCGAACGTGGCCTCGGGCATCCAGCGCCGCATCGGCGCCGATGGCTGCGCGGCCATGGACGTGAACACCGCGTGCACCAGCTTCCTGTATTCGCTGTCCACGGCCACCGCGATGATCCGGACCGGCGTGGTCAACAACGCGCTGGTCATCGGCTCGGAGATCATCTCGCCGTTCATGGACTGGTCGGATCGCAACGTCGCCGTGTTGTTCGGTGACGGTGCCGCCGCCGTGGTGCTGCAGGCCACCGATC
>DATEII010000122.1:0-12181 GCA_035279135.1 Steroidobacteraceae bacterium | reverse complement strand
AGGCCGTGAGAATGAGCCCGTTGCCCACCACGATGAGCGAGATGAGCTCCTGGCCCTCCGCCAGCTTGATGCCGCGCACGCCGGTGGCCTCGCGGCCCATGGGCCGCACTTCTTCTTCGTGGAAGCGGATGGACTTGCCGCCGCTCGACGACAGGATGACTTCGCGTTTGCCGTCGGTGAGCGCCACGCCGACCAGGCGATCGCCCTCGTCCAGGCCCACGGCGATGATGCCGCTCGCGCGCGGGCGCGAGAACGCCGACAGCGGCGTTTTCTTGACCGTGCCCTGGCTCGTGGCCATGAACACGAAGTGATCGTCGTCGTACTGCTTGATGGGCAGCACCGCGTTGATCTTCTCGCCGTCTTCCAGCGGCAGCAGGTTCACCATCGGCTTGCCGCGCGAGCCGCGGCCCGCGAGCGGTAGTTCGAACACGCGTTTCCAGTAGACCTTGCCGCGGTTCGAGAAGCACAGGATGGTGTCGTGCGTGTGCGCGACGAACAGCTTCTCGACGAAATCCTCGTCCTTGACCGCCGTGGCGGCCTTGCCGCGCCCGCCGCGGCGCTGCACCTGGTACTCGGTGACCGGCTGCGACTTGGCGTAACCGGCGTGCGACAGCGTGACCACCACGTCCTGCGGCTCGATCAGGTCCTCGGTGGATAGATCGAGGTGATCGCGGTTGATCTCGGTGCGGCGTGCATCGCCGTACTGCTCGCGCACGGCGACCAGCTCTTCGCGCACCACCTGTGTGAGTCGCTCCGGGCGGGCGAGGATGTCCGTGAGATCTACGATGAGCACCAGCAACTCCTGGTACTCGGCGACGATCTTGTCCTGCTCGAGCCCCGTGAGGCGATGCAGGCGCATGTCGAGGATGGCCTGGGCCTGCACCTCGGTGAGCTTGTAACCCTGTTCGTTGTCGACCAACCCGAAATCGGCGCCGACACTCGCGGGACGCGTGGAGATGGCACCGGCGCGCGCCAGCATCGAGGGCACCGCGCCCGACTTCCAGGCGCGGCCCATGAGGCCGGCCTTGGCTTCGACCGGCGTGGGTGAATTGCGGATCAACGCGATCACGTCGTCGATGTTGGCCAGCGCCACGGCCAGGCCTTCGAGCACGTGGGCACGGTCGCGCGCCTTGGCGAGGTCGAAAATCGTGCGGCGCGTGACGATTTCGCGCCGATGCCGGATGAACGCCTCCAGCATCTCCTTGAGGCCGAGCAGCTTCGGCTGGCCGTCGATGAGCGCGACCATGTTGATGCCGAACACCGTCTCGAGCGGTGTCTGCGCGAACAGGTTGTTCAACACCACTTCGGCGACTTCACCGCGCTTGAGCTCGATGACCACGCGCATGCCGTCCTTGTCGGACTCGTCGCGCAGGTCGGAGATGCCTTCGATCTGCTTGTTGCGGGCCAGGTCGGCGATGCGTTCGAGCAGGCGCGCCTTGTTCACCTGGTAAGGCAGCTCGGTGACGATGATGGCCTGGCGGCCACCCTTCTCCACGTCTTCGAAATGCGTGCGTGCACGGATCGAGAGCCGGCCGCGGCCGGTGCGATAGGCGGTCGCGATCTCGGTGGCGCCATTGATGATGCCGGCGGTCGGGAAATCCGGGCCCGGCACGTGCTGCATCAGCTCCGCGAGCGTGACTTCGGGCGAGTCGAGCACGGCGAGACAGGCGTTGACGATTTCGGTGAGGTTGTGCGGCGGGATGTTGGTGGCCATGCCCACCGCGATACCCGCGGAACCGTTGACCAGCAGGTTCGGAAAACGCGCCGGCAATACCGAGGGCTCGGTTTCCGAGCCGTCGTAGTTGGGCACGAAATCGACGGTTTCCTTTTCGATGTCGGCCAGCAGCTCGCTGGCGATGCGCGACATGCGCACCTCGGTGTATCGCATGGCGGCCGGCGCGTCGCCGTCCACGGAGCCGAAGTTGCCCTGCCCGTCGACCAGCAGGTAGCGCATGGAAAAGTCCTGCGCCATGCGCACCAGCGCGTCGTAGACCGCGTTGTCGCCGTGCGGGTGGTACTTGCCGATGACGTCGCCGACGACGCGCGCGGACTTCTTGTACGCCTTGTTGTAGTCGTTCCCGAGCTCGCGCATGGCATGCAGGATGCGGCGGTGAACGGGCTTCAGACCGTCGCGGACATCGGGCAACGCGCGACCCACGATGACGCTCATGGCGTAGTCGAGATACGACTGGCGCATCTCGTCTTCGAGGTTCACCGGCAGGATTTCGCGCGCTATTTCGTTCATGTCTGGCGAGGTCAAAAAAAGGTGCGGAATTCTATCATCACGAGGTACGGAAATCGCTGTTTTGACGCTCGTTTCTTCTATAATTCGGCCCCTCATGGAACCGCCGAATTCACCCCAAATCCCGGGCAATAGCGACGCCGCCGAAATCGCCAAATTCGACGCGGCCGCGCATCGTTTCTGGGACCTGGATGGCGAGTTCAAACCACTGCACAAGCTGAATCCCGTGCGTGCGCGTTACGTGGAAGAACGAGTCGCGCTGCGCGGCACACGCGCGCTCGACGTGGGCTGCGGCGGCGGCCTGCTGGCCGAATCGCTGGCGCGTGCGGGCGCGCAGGTGACGGCCATCGACCTCGCCTCGAGCATGATCGACACCGCGCGCATGCATGCGCTCGACTCGGGCCTGCAGATCGACTACCGCGTGGATTCGGCCGAAAGCCTCGTGAATGCCCATGCCGGCAAGTTCGACGTCGTCACCTGCATGGAGATGCTCGAGCACGTGCCGGATCCGGGTGTGACGCTCGGCGTGCTCGCGCGGCTCACGCGACCCGGCGGCCAGTTGTTCATCTCCACGATCAACCGCAATTTCAAATCCTTCGCGCTGGCCATCGTCGGCGCGGAATACCTGGCGCGGCTGGTGCCGCGCGGCACGCACGAATACGACCGGTTGCTCAAGCCTTCGGAGGTGGCGCGTTTTGCACGCGCCGCCGGCCTCGAAGTCGTGGACATCGCCGGACTCCAGTACGACCCCGTCCGCGAGCAGTGCTCGCTGACGCGGGATCCTTCCGTCAATTACCTCATGCACCTCACGAGAAGCGCTGCCGCGAGCCGCGCTTAAGCCATGCAAAACAACGCCCCCATCCGCGGCGTGCTCTTCGATCTGGACGGCACGCTGCTCGACACCGCGCACGACATGATGAATGCGCTCAATCAACTGCGCGCCGAGGAGCACCTGCCGCCACTGCCCTACGAGAAAGTCCGCTGCCAGGTCTCGCATGGCGCGAATGCGTTGGTGAAGCTCGGCTTCGGCGAGCTCTCGGCCACCGAGCACGAAGTCATGCGCCAGCGCCTGCTCGACATCTATCGCAAGCAGCTCGCGCAACACACGGCGCTGTTCGAAGGTGGTGACGAGATGCTGCGCGATCTCGAACGCCGCGGCCTCCACTGGGGCATCGTCACCAACAAGCCGGGCTGGCTGACGGCGCCCTTGCTCGTGGAAGTCGGGCTGCACACGCGTGCCCGCGCGGTGGTGAGCGGCGACACGCTGGCGCATCGCAAGCCACATCCGCTGCCGCTGTTGCACGCCGCCGAGACCATGGGCATCAAGCCCGAAGAATGCGTGTACGTGGGTGACGCGGAGCGCGACATGCAGGCGGCGCAGGCCGCGGGCATGTATGCGCTGGTGGCTGGCTTCGGCTATCTCGGCGAGGAGGACCGTGCCGACCAGTGGTTCTCGCACGGCTGGCTGGACACGCCGCTCGACCTGCTCGATTGGCTGGATGCGCCGAGCACCGAGGCGCGCAACACCGGCAACGGCCAGGTGTCGTGAACGTCGTCCTGGTCATTGGTGCGGTCGCCGTTCTCGCGGCGGCCCTCATCGGTTATCTCGCGGGCACGCTGCGCGCATCGAAACGCGCGGAAGCGCTCGGTGCCGAGCTCGCCGAAGCGAAGGCGCGCATCGCCAGCGATGAAATCCAGCGCGCGCGCACGGCCGAGCTGCTCGCGCAAAGCGAAGCCCAGGTGCGCGCGGCCGTCGAGAGCGCCTCGCGCGTCGCCCTCGATGCCAACAGCGAAACTTTCCTCAAGCTGGCGCGCGAGGTCTTCGGGCGCGACCAGGCGGCCGCGACCGCGTCGCTGGAGGCTCGAGAGGTCGCGATCAAGCAGCTGCTCGAGCCCATCAAGGAAAGCCTGCGCAAGCAGGAAGAGCAGGCGCAGAACATCGTGCGCGAACAGCGCGAATACACGGGCCGCATCTCCGGGCAGATCGAGAATCTCGTGAAGGTGCAGGACCTCCTGCAACGCGAGACGCGCAATCTATCCACCGCTCTGCGCCGCCCCGAGGTGCGTGGCCGCTGGGGTGAAATCACCCTGCGCCGCGTGGTCGAGCTCGCGGGCCTCTCCGAACATTGCGACTTCACCGAGCAGGAACACATCGAGAGCGCCGAACGTGGGCCGCTGCGGCCGGACCTGCTGGTGCGCATGCCGGAATCACGGACGATCGTCGTGGACGCGAAGACTCCGCTCGACGCCTACCTGGACGCCACCGAGGCGCCCGACGACGAAACGCGGCGCGCCGCCCTCGCCCGCCATGCCAAGCAGGTGGAGCAGCGCGTGCGCGAGCTGGGCCAGAAGAGCTACTGGGAGCAGTTCGAGCACAGCCCGGAATTCGCGGTGTTGTTCCTGCCGGGCGACCAGTTCCTGGCCGCGGCGCTCGCGGAGCGACCCGATCTCATCGAGTCCGCGCTCAACCAGCGCATCATCGTGACCACGCCGTCCACGCTGATGGCGCTGCTCAAGGTCATCGCTTACGGCTGGCGCCAGAACCTCGTGACCGAGAATGCGCGCGAAATCCGCAAGCTCGGCGAAGACCTGCACAAGCGCCTGACTACTTTCGTGTCGCACCTGCAGAAGGTCTCGCGCTCGCTCGGCAACGCGGTCGACTCCTTCAACGCCTCGGTAGGCTCGATGGAGCGCAACGTGCTGCCGCAGGCCCGCAAGTTCACCGAGCTCGGAGTCGCGGGCGAAACGCTGGAATCCGTCGATCCCATCGAAGCCCTCGTGCGACTGCCCGCGGGTGATGCCCCGCCCTCTGCGAAAGAGGGCTCCGCCGACGAGACCCAGAATTGAATACCGCAGACTTCGATCCGAGCCGCCACGTCCCCTCCGCCGATGAACTGCGCGGCCGCGTCATCATGGTCACCGGAGCCGGTGACGGCATCGGCCGTGCGGTCTCGCTGGCGCTGGCACGCGCCGGGGCCGAGGTGATCCTGCTCGGCCGCACGGTGCGCAAGCTCGAAGCGGTCCATGCAGAGATCGAAAGGTTGGGCGCACCCGAGGCGAGCATCGTACCGCTGGATCTCGAGCGCGCGCTGGCCGCCGATTACGAGGCGGTCGCCGAGGCCATCGAGAAACGCTACGGCCGTCTCGACGGCCTGCTGCACAACGCCGCGTTGCTCGGCGCCCTCACGCCCATCGAGCAATACGACGTGCCGATGTTCATGCGCGTCATGCACGTGAACGTGACTGCCGAGTTCGTGCTCACGCGCCAGCTGTTGCCACTGCTGCGCGCCTCGAAGGATGCCGCGGTGCTGTTCACCAGCAGCGGCGTCGGCAACGTGGGCCGCGCCTACTGGGGTGCTTATGCGATTTCCAAGTTCGCGGTCGAAGGCATGGCGCAGGTACTGTCGCAGGAGCTCGAGAGCACTTCGGCCGTGCGCGTGAACGTCATCGACCCGGGCAAGGTGCGCACCAGCATGCGCCGCGCGGCCTATCCCTCGGAAGCAGCCGAGTCGCTGCCGACGGCGGAATCGCTGACCGCTGCCTATCTTGCCTTGTTGGGGCCGGCGAGCCGTGGCGTGACGGGCCGCAGGTTTCGAGCCCAGCCCTGACTAGTCGGCCGGTGGTTCGGCCGCCGGCGGTGCCAGCAACGCGTCGATCTCCTCCTGCTCGAGCTGGCGGAACTGCCCGCGAGAGAGGCTCTTGTCGAGCGCAATCGATCCCATCGAAACGCGCAGGATGCGGCTCACCAGCACGCCCTGGCGCTCGAACAGCTGCCGGATGTCCTTGCCGCTCGCGCCGCGCGCCACCACCGAATACCAGCGATTGGAGCCTTCGAGCTCCGCCTCGCTGCTGGTCAGCGATTCGATGTTCATGCGCGTGGGGCGATCGAGCTGACCGGACTGCACGCCCGCCACCTGGTCCGGACCGAGCTGCGCCTTCACGCGCACGCTGAATTCACTGGGCAATCCGTGCACGCGACGCTGCAGCTTCGCGGCCAGCGCGCCGTCGGAGGTCACGAGCTCGAGGCCGCCGTCGATGCCGGGCATGGGACTGATCGCGATGAAGCGCTTGCCGGCATTACGCGGCAGACGGTCGATGAGCGCGGCGCGTTCGGCCGTCGATTCGCGCAACGGGTCGCCGGGTGAACGATTGAAGATGAATACCTGGGCCGCGGCGGTGGCGCGCGCCTTGATGGGTCGGCCATCGAGGCGGATATCGTCGGCGGCGGTGACCTTCTGACCGAGCTCGGCAACCTTGCCGTTGACCGTGAGCCGCTGCGCGCGGATCCACTCCTCGACGCCGCGACGCGAGCCGAGGCCGCGCTGCGCGAGGAATTTCTGCAGCCGCTCGGCGACGCCGGGCGGCGTCGGACGCGGCCTGGCCATCAGTCGTCGTGTGACGGCGGGGCGGCGACCAGCCCCGACGCCGAACTACCGGGCGCCGTGAGCTCTTCATCGTCGGCATCGTCGTCCGGCGCGGCATCGAGTTTTTCGGCGCTGTCCGCGACGGCGGGCACCACCGCGACTTCGCCGTGGTCCACGGCGGCATCGTTGCCCGCTTCGTTGTTGTTGACGGCGGCGGCCGCCGCATCGGGCGTGACCGGCAGCGGCAGCTGCAGGTTCAGGTCGCTGAGCGACTTGAGCTCGGCGAGCGGCGGCAGGTCTTCGATGGACTTCAGCGAAAAGTAGTCGAGGAATTCCGACGTGGTACCCAGCAACTCGGGATGGCCGGGCACGTCGCGATGACCGACGACGCGCACCCAGTTGCGCTCCATGAGTGTCTTGACGATTTCGGGATTCACGGCCACGCCGCGCACGTGTTCGATCTCGGCGCGCGTGATCGGCTGCCGGTACGCGATCAGCGCCAGCGTCTCGAGCAGCGCACGCGAATACTTCTTCGGGCGATCCGGCCAGAGGCGCGAAACCTCGTGAGAGAACTCGTTGCGCACCTGGAAGCGGAAGCCATTGGCCGTTTCCTTGATGGTGACGCCACGACCTTCGTAATCGGCGGTGAGCGTTTCGAGAATGGCGCGCATCTCCTTCGGAGTCGGGCGCGTCTGCTCGTCGAATATCTGTTGCAGCTCGGACACGGAAACCGGTCGCGCCGCGGCCAGCAAGGCCGCTTCGATCACGTTCTTGAGATAGTTCTCACTCATGAGTTTCTCCGTCTGCATCCGTCGTGGGGCTCACGTCTTCCGTGTGTGCCTCGGTCTCGATGTCGATGTCGGTGTCGGTGTCGGGCTCAACCGTGCCCTCGTTCGCCGCTTCGCCGTCGACCAGCTCCGCCACCTCGGTCTGCTCGATGGCGTCGTTGTCGACCGCCAGCCGCAGGCCGCGTGATCCTTCGCCCTTGCGCACGTGGATGGGCGCATACGCCTCGGTCTGCACGATCTCGATGAGGCCTTCGCGCACCAGCTCGAGGATCGCGACGAACGTGACTGTGACGCCCATGCGGCCCTCTTCCGGTTTGAAGAGGTTCACGAACTCCACGAAGCTCGAGCGTTCGAGCGTCGAAAGAATATCAGACATGCGCACGCGCACCGACAGCCGCTCGCGCTGCACGTGGTGGTGGGCGAACATCTCCGCGCGGAGCACCACGTCACGGAACGCCAGCAGCATTTCCTGCATGGCGATCTGCGGCAGCGGGCGCGAGGACTTCCGTTCGCCGAGCTCGGCGCTGCCCACCCAGGTGTCACGGTCCATGCGCGGGATTCGGTCGATGCTCTCGGCCGCACTCTTGAAGCGTTCGTATTCCTGCAGGCGGCGCACGAGGTCGGCGCGGGGATCGCTCTCCTCGCCGGCATTCGGGTCGGTGGCGCGCGGCAGCAGCATGCGCGACTTGATCTCGGCCAGCGTCGCGGCCATGACCATGTACTCACCGGCGAGCTCGAGCTGCAGGTCCTGCATGAGCCCGATGTAGTCCATGTATTGCCGCGTGATGTCGGCGATCGGGATGTCGAGGATGTCGAGGTTCTGCCGCCGGATCATGTACAGCAGCAGGTCGAGCGGTCCCTCGAACGCTTCGAGGAACACTTCCAGCGCCTGCGGCGGGATGTAGAGATCCTTGGGCAGCTGCGTGATGGCTTCGCCGTTGACGATGGCGAACGGCATCTCCACCTGTTCGGGCGAGAGTGGCGCTTTCTCGGCCGCGGCTTCAGCCGACTCCGCCGACGAATTGTCGACCACCACGCGCAGGTCCGGTTTTGCAGCTTTCTTCGCCATGGCGTTCTCCTAGTCGACCCGCAAGTTCATCACGCCGCGCACGTCGTCCATCGTGGCGCGCGCGGCTTCGCGCGCCTTCTCGGCGCCTTCGGCCACGATGTTGCGCACCAGCTCGGGATTCTCTTCGTATTCCTGCGCGCGCTTGCGGATACCGGAAATCTCCTCGACCACCTTGTCGATGAGCGGCTTCTTACACTCGAGGCAGCCGATGCCGGCCGTACGGCAGCCGTTCGCGGCCCAGGTGCGGGTCTCTTCGCTCGAATAGATCTTGTGCAGGTCGAACACCGGGCAGATCTCGGGATTGCCCGGATCGGTGCGCCGCACGCGCGCCGGATCGGTCTGCATGGTCTTGAGCTTCTTCGCGACCTCGTCCGGGTCTTCGCGCAGGCCGATGGTGTTGCCGTAGGACTTGGACATCTTGCGTCCATCGAGTCCCGGCACCTTGGGCGTCGCGGTGAGCAGCACCTGCGGCTCGGGAAGGATGCTGACGCTGCCGCCCTCGAGGTAGCCTAACAACCGCTCGCGGTCGGCGACCGTGAGGCGCGTGTTCGACTCGACCACCTGCCGCGCCTTCTCCAGCGCGAGCTGGTCGCCGTTCTCCTGGAATTTCTTGCGCAGCTGCTTGTACATGGTGCTGTTGCGGCCACCGAGCTGCTTGATGGCGTTCTCGGCCTTGATCTCGAAGTCCGGCTCGCGCCCGTACAGGTGATTGAAGCGGCGCGCCACTTCTCTCGTGATCTCCACGTGCGCCACCTGGTCCTCGCCCACGGGGACGAAGGCGGGCTTGTAGAGCAGGATGTCGGCGGTCTGCAGCAGTGGATAGCCGAGGAAGCCGTACGTGGCGAGATCCTTTTCCTTGAGCTGCTCCTGCTGGTCCTTGTAGCTCGGCACGCGCTCGAGCCAGCCCAGCGGCGTGATCATCGACAGCAGCAGGTGGAGCTCGGCGTGCTCGGGAACCTGCGACTGCACGAACAGCGTGGCGACGCCGGGGTTGAGACCCGCCGCGAGCCAGTCGATGAGCATCTCCTGGATGTACTTCGGCAGCGCCTTGGTGTCTTCGTAGCCGGTGGTCAGCATGTGCCAGTCGGCGACGAAGAAATAACACTCGTACTGGTACTGGAGCTCGACCCAGTTCTTGAGCGCGCCGTGGTAGTTGCCGAGGTGCAACTGGCCGGTGGGCCGCATTCCAGACAGGACGCGTTTTGCTTGCGGATGACTGCTCACTGAAGCGGCGGAGTATACGGGGTCTGGCTCCATTTTCGGCTCCGCGAAAATGGTGCCTGACCCCATTTCTTTTTCAGATGCCGAGCGTCTCCAGCGCGCCCCGACCAATCCGTGTCACCGCGGGCGGCGTCACGGCGAGGTCCACGACGGTGGTGGGCTCTATGCCGCAATGTCCGCCGTCCAGTACGCAATCCACTTGATGCTCGAGTCGGTTTCTGATCTCGCGACCGTCGGTCAGCGGCAGGTCGTCGCCCGGCAGCAGCAATGTCGAACTCATGATGGGCTCGCCGAGTTCGGCGAGCAGCAGTCGCGGCACTTCGTGGTCGGGCACGCGGATACCGATGGTGCGGCGTTTCTCGTGCTGAAGGCGGCGCGGCGTCTCGCGCGTCGCCGGCAGCAGGAAGGTGTATGGGCCGGGTGTCGCCGCCTTGAGCATGCGGAACTGCCAGGTCTCGACCTTGGCATAACGCGCGATCTCGGCCAGGTCGCGACACACCAGCGTGAAGTGATGATGGCGGTCCGCCTCGCGGATCCGGCGGATGCGATCGAGCGCATCCTTGTCGCCGATGTGACAACCGAGCGCGTAACACGAGTCGGTCGGATACACGATCAGCCCGCCCTCGCGCACGATCTCCGCCGCGCGCCGGATGAGGCGCAGCTGCGGGTTCTGCGGGTGGAGCTCGAAGTACTGACTCACGGGGATGTCTGCCGCGCGGGGCCCGGTATCATACGCGCCCCGCCCCGGATGCCCGCCGCATGCAGACCGTCATCGAATTCGCACCCTGGATCGTCTTCGGACTCGTCTACAAGTTCGGCGGCGGCCTGTATCCGGCGACCGGCGCGCTCATGGTGGCGATGGCCTTGCTGCTGGTCTACGACTGGCTGCGCGAGAAACGCATCCCGCAGATGCACCTCATCCTGGCGGTGCTGGTCTGGGTGTTCGGCACGGCCACGCTGGTCCTGCACGACGTGCGTTTCCTGCAGTGGAAGGCCTCGGTGTTCTACTGGATCGCCGGCCTCGCGTTCGCGGGCTCGGCCTTCATCGGCAAGCAGAGCCTGCTCGAACGGCTGCTCGCGAGCGGGTTGCCCGAAGGTGCCGTCATCCCGCGCGCCACCTGGCGCAACAGCTCGCTGCTCATGGGCGCGTTCTACGTGGCGCTCGGGCTGGTGAACATCTGGGTCGCGCTGAATCGCAGCGAGGCCGACTGGGTGCTGTTCAAGGTCTGGATCGCACCGCCCGTCGCCATCGTGTTCACGCTGGCCGTGGTGTTGTGGACGCTGCGCGGCCTGTTCGGCAAGGAAAGTGTTTCATGACCGCGGAGCGCGTCGCACGGCTGCGGGCCGCATTGCAGACCCTGCAGCCGGTTCTGCTCGAGATCCGTGACGACAGCGCCAAACACATCGGGCACGCCGGCGCGCGTGAGGGCGGGCATTTCCACGTGACCATCGCCTCGCCTGCCTTCGCCGGGCGGTCGCAGGTGCAGCGGCATCGGATGGTCTATGCTGCCGCCGCTGAATTGATGGGCCGCGACATCCACGCGTTGTCGATCGACGCGCGGGATGTTTGAACGACCAACATAAATAGAACCCCACAACTCCTTGAGACAACTAATGAAAGTCATGCGCTTCCTGGCCATCGGCACGGTCCTCGCGCTCGTCGCCTGCTCCAAGCCTGCGACCACCGACAAACCCGCCGAAGCCGCGGCCACGCCGGCGCAACCGCCTCTGGCCACCGTCAACGGCAAGGCCATCAGCAATGACTTGTACGAGGCCTACGTGAAGGCCGTGACCCAGGGCAAGGCATCGAGCGAGCTCACGGCCGAGGAGCGCGAGCAGGTGAAGGAAGAGCTGGTGCGCATGGAAGTCATCGCCCAGCAGGCCGAGAAGGACGGTCTCGCCAAGGACCCGGAGGTGGCCACGCGGCTCGAGCTCACGCGGCTCAACCTGCTGCAGCAGGCCGCCGCGCAGAAGTACCTCAAGGAGCGCCAGCCCACCGAGGCGGAGATGCGCGCCGAGTTCGAGACGCAGCTCGCGGCAACGCCGCTGGTGGAATACCACGCGCGGCACATCCTCGTGAGCAACCAGGAGACGGCGCAGAAGATCATCGACCAGCTCAAGGCCGGCGGTGATTTTGCGACGCTGGCCAAGCGCTTCTCCGGCGACAAGTCGACCGCGCCCAAAGGCGGCGACCTCGGCTGGTTCCCGCCCGACGCCATGGGCAACAAGAACTTTGCCGATGCCATCGGGCTGCTCAAGAACAACGAGATCACGTCCACACCGATCCAGACGCAATACGGCTGGCACGTGTTGCAGCTCCTGGGCACGCGCGATCGCCCGCCGCCGAGCTTCGAGGGTGTGCAGGATCAGCTCAAGCGCATCCTGCTGTCGAAGAAATACCGCGCCTATTCGGACGACCTGCTGAAGGTGGCCAAGGTCGAGCCGCCGCTGGCGAACACGCCGGCTGCGACGCCGGCCGCAGCCCCTGCCCCGGCCT
>DATEII010000121.1:0-22774 GCA_035279135.1 Steroidobacteraceae bacterium | reverse complement strand
TCCGTTGGCCCGGACTACGAAACTCGACCACACGGTGGCGGCGGCGACATCGCGGGTGCGCAGCTGCGCGCGTCGCAGTGCTTCCGCGGGATGTGGCTTGGCGCGGTAGGCGCCGTAGAACTCGCTCATGAAGCGCGCGGTCGACGCGTCTTCTATCGGCCACAAGGAAGCGACCACGGCCCGCGACCCGTTGGCCAGGAACCCATAGGTGAGTCCGAGCACGCCTTCACCCCGCAACTCGCCGCCGTCCCCGGTCGCGCAACCGGAGAGCACCACGACGTCGGCGCGCAAGCCGCTGCGCGCGATCTCGCCGACGGTGATGCGGCTGTCCGGAACGAAGCTGCCGTCCGCCGCGTATTCGCTGAGGTACAGCGCGGACTGCTCCGGAGAATCGCGGCGCGCAAGCGCGTGCGTGGCGAAATGCAGCACCGCGAGATCCTGCGCGGGCAGCGCCAGTACCCTGGGCGGCGTGGCCTCGAAGCCCTCGAGGGTGATCGCGTTCGTGCCGCCGAGCGCCTTGAGCACCGCGCGCGCCTCCAGCGCCGAATACGGCAGCCGCGTGAGATTGTTCGGTGAGGTTTCGCGCGGTCCGCGGAACGTGCCGCCGTGCGCGCCGAGCGCGAGCTGCAGCCGCCGGTCATCGGGCGCGTATACCGGGTCCGACACGACCGCGACCCGCGCGTGGCGCCGCGGGGTGCCACGCTCCGCGCCCAATGCGAGGCTCAGCGATGGGGCATATCCGAGCACGAAACGATCCAGGAGCAGCTCGCTGCCGCCGTTGCCGGAGTGCAAGGCGGCGAACGGCACGCCGTTCAGCGGCCCGTCGGGAATGACCAGCATCCGCGACGCGTCGATCCCCGTGACCAGGTCGCCCAGCAGGACGGTAGATAGGGCACGCAGCGACTCCTGCTGACGGACGCCACGGCCCTGCATGCCCACGTCGTCGATCACCAGCTTCTGCAACTCGGCGAGCCCCGGAAGCTTCCGGTGACGCAGCGTGTCCCGGGTCAGCAGCCAGGCGTGCGAATCGTAGTCGCCCACGAAGTAGGCGAGCACCGCGCTCGACGGCGGCAACGATTGCTGCACCCGTAACAGTGAATCCGGCAGCGCGTTCTCGTGCACCGCGACGGCAGTGCGGCCCGCATCGAGTTGAGCGCGAGTTTCCTCGATGGTCCGCCGGAGCTCGATCGTGCCGGGATCGTCCGCGCCCTGCTTCTGTGAGCGGGTCTCGAGACGCAGTTGCAGCGACGTGAGCCTGGCGCGGAGTCCATCGAAGTCACTGTCCGCGCTGTCGCGCTTTGGCCCCAGTGCCAGCTGGTCGGCCAGCGATCGGGCGCGGACTTCCTCTGCCGTGCGAAAGCTGCGCCAGGTTGCGTCCGCGCCGCCAGCGGCGAGCTCGACGGCGATGCGGGCCTCGTAAGGCGAATAGCGCGCCGACAGGAAACGTGCGCGCCACTCCGGGTTTGCGGACTTCACGCGGATTCGCGCGGTGATTCCCACCGCCTCGTCGGCCGCCGCCGTTGCGCCGGCCAGGTCACCCGAAGCCAGCAGCGCGCGCGACAGCGCAGTGCGGGTATCGATGCGATTGAATTCGAGGCCCAGCTTCAGGTATTCGGCATCGGCGGCGCGCAAGTCGGCAATCCCGGCCGCGGCATCACGCTGCGCCGCGCGCAAGCGCGCGCGTTCTTCGAGCGCATTGGCGTGTACCAGCGCGTTACCCGAACCCAGCGCTGCAACCAGCTCGGATTCGGCGCCACGCAGGTCACCGAGCACGCGCAACTCGCCGGCGATCAGTACGCGGGTGCGCGCGGCGCTGGTCTGGTTGGAGTCGATCTGCGCCGACTTGCGCAGGTAATCGAGTGCCTCCTGGTGCAGCCCGAGCGAAGAGGCTGCGTTGCCTGCGACGCGCAGCGAACTCGCCTGGCCGATCGCGTCGCCCACCTTCTCCTGCGCCGCTATGGCGGCGCGCAGGATGTCGAGTGCGCGTGCCGTGTCGCCGATGCGGAAGTGCAGACCGCCGAGTGCCGCCAGTTCCACGGCGCGCTCGGTTTCCTTGCCCTGCGCTGTGTACAGCGCCAGCGCTTCGTTGTGCAGCGACAGTGCGCGATCGAAGTCGCCGAGCGCGATGAGGCAGAAGCCGTAATTGCCGAGCGCGACCGCGTACTGGTACGGCTCCTTTTGCTTCTCGATCATCGGCAGCAGCGATTCATACTCGGCGGCCGCCTGCGCGATGAAGCCAAGTCGATTGTGGATCCATGCGAGGTTGGCCAGCGCGATGGCCTGCTCGCGCAGGTCCTGGTTGGAGCGCGTCATTTCGACGGCCTGGCCGAAAAGTCGGGCAGCCGCTGCGTTGTCGCCCAGGTACATCGCTCGCAGGCCGCGCATGTTCACGGCATAGGCCGCCCGGATCGGCAGTGCATGGGCGGTGAAGAACTCCGCGGCAGTGGCCAGTCGCCGGTCGGCATCGTCGTAGGTGGCGTTCTGCTCGGCGCGCTGCTTGCTCGCGTCCATGCCGGAGGCGAGCTCGATCTCCGCGGCCGCGCGCAGTGTCGAGCTGTTCTGGACGCCGACGTCGTCGCCGACCACGTCGAATCCATCCGCCGCGGCATCCGCGGCGCGGATCGCCGCGGGGTACTCGTTGCGCACCAGGTAGAGCAGGTTCGCGAGCGTGTATTGCGCCTGCGCACGCTCGCGGTCCGCGTGCACCTTCTCGAAGTGCGTGACGGCTTCGTACAACTTGTCGGACGCCTTCTCGCTCGCTGCGGGTGTCTTCCGCGCGCTGAGCTCTCCGGCCGCGACCAGCGCCGCGAAGCCACGTTCGAAATCTCCGGGTGCCTCAGCGGGCGCACGGTTCCAGCGTGCGATGCGCAGCTGCACCGTGCCGCGCTTGGTGCTGTGATCCGCGTTTTTCACGACGACGCGAATCTCGTTAGGCGATTCGAGCGTGACCAGTTCGTGAAGCACGCCGTGACGTGGTACCTCGTCGCTGACTTCGGAGTGAACGCCGGCCGTGTCGATCGAGAGCTGCACGTCCACGTCACGCTCGCGTACTTCGACCAGATAGGCGCCGGGCTGCAATGTGCGCGCGTACGAAGTGTCTGCGGCGTCGACGGTGAGATCGGTGGTGAACTCGGTGCGCGGATCGCCGTCAGATGACGTGCAGCCAGCGAGCGCCAGCAATATCGCGCCGCATGACGAGGCCAGGACGCGCGTTTGCATGGTGCCTTTTATATGAGTGACGACGCGGACGCGCACGGACATGCCACGACCCCCACGCGGTGGGGAATTGTTTACAGCGGCGGCCATTGTGCGCAACGTCAGGACTAATTAGTAGGCAGGGTTTGTAGTAAGCCGCCGTGAAAAAGAATTTGCGACGAAGGCCTCTCCAGGTGGGAGAAATGGCGAGGTCGTGACACTTAATACAAATGGGTCGAAGGATCGCGGGTATCGGCGTGCCCGGGCACGGCGGCGCCACCGCGCCACCGCGCCAGCCTGCGTAAGGTAGTTAGGAGCGCGCGGGGCGCGCGTTACTGCAGGCTGCCGGACCGGACCACGAAGCTGGCCCAGACCGAAGGCCCGGCGATGCCGCGCGTGCGCAGCTGCGCGATGCGCAGCGCCTGGGCCGCGCGCCCGGTGGAGCGGTAGGCGGCGTAGAACTCCTGCATGAAGCGCGCGGTCAGCGCGTCCTCCACCGGCCACAGCGACGCCACCACGGTGTTCGCGCCGTTCGAGAGGAATCCATAAGTCAGGCCTAACACGCCTTCACCGCGCAACTCGCGGCCGTCGCCCGTGGCGCATCCCGACAGCACCACCACGTCGGCGCGCAGCCGGTGCCGGCGGATTTCCTCCGCGGTCAGGCGGTCCACCGGCAGCATCGATCCGTCCGCGGCGTATTCACTGAGGAACAACGCGGATTGCTCCGGCGCGTCGCGGCGCGCTTCGGCGTGCGTGGCGAAATGCAGTACGTCGAGATCGGCGGACGGTAGCTGGATCACGCGTGGCACCGATGCGTTGAAACCAGCGAGCTCGACGATGTCGGCGCCCTCGAAGGCACGCGTGACCGCGCGCGCCTCGATGGCGGAATAGGGCAGTCTCGCGAGTCGATCGGAACCGGGCTCCGCGCCGCGGAATTGTGAGGAGCGGCTGGCGGCGGCAGTGAGGCGCCGATCGTCCGGCGTGTACACAGGGTCGGAGATCACGGCGACGCGCGTCACGCCTTCGTGGCGCCGCGGCAGCGGGCGCATCGCGAGCGCCAGCGACGGTGCCGCGCTGATCTCGAAGCGATCGACCAGCAATTCGCCGGGCTGGCCGCGCGGCATGGCCAGGGCCGCGAACGGCAGTCCATTGAGCGGGCCGTCGGGCAGGATCAGCAGCCGTTTCGCGTTCACGCCGGCGAGCAGGTCGCCTAACAAGGCCGGGAAGCTCACGCCACCGGCGGGCAGCGCTCCCGATCGCTCCTGCGCGATGGAGCTCGCGACGAAACTCTGCAGCACGCGCCGTCCCGGCAACACGTCGTGGCGCAGTTCGGTCTGCGTCATGAGCCACGCGTGCGAGCGCCGGTCGCCGACGAAGTACGCCAGCACGGCGGTGTCCGGCGGCAGCGCCGATTGCACCACCGAGCGGGACTCGGAGATCGCGAATCCATTGGAGGCCTCGACGCGCTGGCGGGTCAGCATGCGTGCCTCGAGGCGTGCCTGCACTTCATCGACGCGTCGCCGCAGGTCGAGCAGCCCGGCCTTGCTCAGATCGACGCGGCGCGTGCGGCGCTCGAGCTCACCTTGCAATGACGTCAGCGCGTCACGCATGCGCAGGATCTCGGCATCGAGTCCGCCGGCCTCGACGGGACCGTCGTGCGCCAGCCGGTCCGTCAGCGAACGCGCACGAATGGTCTCCGCGGTGCGGAAGGCGCGCCAGCTCGCCATGCGATCCGCGGGTGCCGCGGCCAGATCCACCTCGATGCGCGCTTCGTAGGGCGCGTAACTGGCGGCGAGGAACCGGGCCCGCATTTCCGGGTTGCCGGATTTCACCCGGATGCGCCGCTCCATGGCGACGGCGGTGTCGGCCGCCACGCCGGCCTCATCGACGTGCCCGGCGTCGAGCAGCGCCAGTGCCAGCGCCGAGCTCGAATCGATGCGATTGAAGTCCAGCTTGAGCCGCGCGTAGATGTCATCGGCCTCGCGCAGGTCGACCAGAGCCTCGAGCGGCCGGTTCTGTGACTGCCTCAACCGCGCGCGCTCCGACAACGCATCGGCGCGTGTCGATTCGTCCTGCGTGAGCAGCACCTGCTCGAGCAGCTTGCCTGCTCCCACGAGATCGCCCAGCGTGCGCAGTTCGCCGGCGATCAGCACACGCGTGTGATCGATGTTCACGCCGTTCCAGTCGAGACGCTCCGCGCCATGCAGGTAGTCGAGCGCGAGGTCATGACGACCGAGCTCGGCCGCGGCATTACCCGCGAGCCGCAGCGCCGATGCATGGTCGGCCTGGTCACGCGAGCGCGTGTACAGCGGCAACGCACTCTGGATGGTGTCGAGCGCGCGCTCGAGGTTGCCGCTGCGGAACTGGATGGCGGCGAGCGCCGAAAGCTCGCGTGCCATGCGGCTGTCGTCGCCGCGCGCCGCGTACAGCTCGAGCGCCTCGGAATGCAGCACCAGCGCGCGATCGAACTCGCCCAGCGCGATCAGCGCATCTCCGAGGTTGCCGAGCAGCGCGGCGTACAACTCCGGGTTGCGATCGCGCTCGACCATGGGCAACACGCTTTCGTACAGCGCCGCGGCCCGCACGACGTCGCCTTTGCGTTGCGCGATGGCGGCCAGCTGCTGCGTGGCCACGATCTCGAACAGCCGGTCGCCGCGTGCGCGGGCCCGGCGCCGCATCGATTCATAGGCGAGCGCGCTGTTCTCGGCACGACCGAGCACGCGCGCGCGTACCTGCGCGCGATCGAGTGCATGCAGCGCGTCGCTCTGCAGGCCGTGCGCCTCGAAGAAGGCCTGTGCATCGCTCAGTCGGCCGGTGGCGGTATCGAGCAACGCGCGTTGCTCGCCGCGCGGCGCGGTGGGTGCAATGGCTGCGGCCAGCGCGAGCTCGTGCTCCGCCAGCAGCACGGCGGCGCGGCGCGCGCCGAGCATGTCGCCGGCCGAGCGGAAATGCGTGCGGGCGAGCTCCGCGGTGCGCCTGCCATCCTCGAAATCGAACAGCATGTCGAGCTCGAGATGGCTGCGCTGGTACTCCGCTTCGGCCAGCGATTGCAGGTCGCGAGCGGCCTGGAAGCGGCGTGCGGCCTCGCGCAGCGGCTCCTCGGCCGCGCGCCAGCCACCGGGAGTCCCGCGCGCGATCATCTCGTTCGCCAGTCCCTGCGCCTCGAAGCCGAGCAGGCGCTGGTCGGCATCGTCGGTGACGCACGGCCAGCGCAGGATGCGCACGGCCGCCGCGCCTTTCCAGTCGCGCATGTCGGCGCTGTCGAGCACCAGGTGCAGGCGCGAGGGGGCCGCCAACCTGACTACACGGCGCAGCACGCCGTGGCGCGGGCTGACGTCGGCCAGCTCCACGTGTTCGCCGGCGGTGTCGACGCTGGCGCGCAGCTCGATGTCGCGTTCACGGATCTCGATGAGGTACACGCCGCCGCCGAGCTGGCGCGTGATCGTCTGAGGACGGCCGTTGACCACCACGTCGGTGGAGTATTCGACCAGCGGATCCGTTTCGAAGCCCGCCGAACAGGAACACAGGGTCGTCACCCAGGCGGTGCCGAGGAGGACGAGCCCGGCGATGCGCACTTTTCTATTCAGTTTTTATCGGCTCGTTCGACAGGCGTGGACGGTTCGGGCGCCAATGTTTACAGGCACCTGCGCCGAGCTGCAATCAAAAATAGAGAAAGGAGGCAGGGTTTGTAGCAAGTCCTTGATTGAAAATACTTTGTCGTTATGACAGCACGAGGTGAGAGAAACCCTGAAGTCGTGACACTTACATAGAAGAAGCCGATTTTGCTGCGCCACGACCACAGGCACCGGATGAACAGCGCCGACGTTTTCTCGCTCGAGTTCGACATGCTCACGCGGACTTCGGCGCTCGCGAAGACGCTGGAGTGGTTTCGAGGGAACGCGCTCGCACCCACCATTCATCGGCAGCTGCTGCTCGAGCTGAATCACGTCATCAATGTGCATTCGCGCCTCCGCGAGGTGGCCGCCGACGTGGTGCCCACCGAGGACTGGGCCGACTGGCAGGAGCTGCTGGCCGTCCCGTCGCTGGCCTTCGACCAGGGTCGCGCCTTCCTCGATGACCTGCGCGCCCTCGGGCTCAATTCCATGGACAGCGTCTCGCTGACCCCACTTCCCCAGACCATCGCGTTGGCCGCCTATGCCCACTACCAGCTGGTGGAACGCGCGGCGGTGGGCCTGGTGGGTTATCTCTGGTTCTTCGAACGCATGCCGCGGCTCGTGTACCCGATGTGGACCGAGTCCTGTCGCCGAGCCGGCGTCGGTGAAAAGGCGCTGCGCGCGCTGAGCGCGGGCGCCGCCGTCGACACCGCGCGCGATGCGCAGGTGGCCAACTGCTGCCGCCAGATCGTGCGCCGGCCGCGCGACCTGGGCCTGGCATCGCAGAGCCTGCACGACACCGCCGAATTGTTCGCCACCATGGTGGACTCGGCGCTGCAGCGGGCCGAGCGTATCCAACTGCAGGCCGCCGAAGCCGGAGCCGTCGGCCAGGTCGCCTGATTGGAAATGGGGTCAGACCCCATTTTCTAGCAAATGGGGTCTGACCCCATTACCCTGCGCGCGTGATCTACCTCATCGACGCGTCCGTCTACGTCTTCCGCGCCTATTACTCGATGCCGCCGGACATGACCGACCGCGACGGCAATCCGGCGCATGCCACGTTCGGATTCGCGCGCTTCCTCGGTGATCTCATCGAGCGCGTGAAGCCGCACTACATGGCGGTGGCGTTCGACGAAAGCCTCACGACCTCGTTCCGCAACCAGATCTACCCCGCCTACAAGGCGAACCGCGAGCCACCGCCGGCGGACCTCAAGGCGCAGTTCGCGAGCTGCCGCGAATTCTGCCTGCACGCAGGCATCCCGGCATTCGGCCACGTGCACTACGAAGCCGACGACATCGTCGGCACGTTGATGACACGCTGTCGTCGCGCGGGCCTGCCCGCGACGCTGGTGACACGCGACAAGGACTTCGCGCAGCTGATCCGCGATGGCGACGTGTACTGGGATTACTCCGATAACGCCCACTACCGCTATCACCAGATCGAAGAGCGCTTCGGCGTCGCGCCCGAGCGCTTCGCGGATTTCCTCGCGCTCATGGGCGACAGCGTCGACAACATCAAGGGCGTGCCCGGCGTGGGCCCCAAGACCGCCGCTGCACTCATGAAGGTATTCGCATCACTCGAGGAGCTGTACGACAACCTCGACGATGTGGCGAATATCCCGGTGCGGGGCGCCGGCAAACTCGCCGCGAAACTGCTCGAGCACCGCGATGCGGCATTCCTGGCGCGGCGACTCACGGAAATCGCCTGCGACATGCCACTCGAGATCGCGCATTCCGAGCTCACCCGCCGCGCGCCGGACGTGGCTGCGCTCACCGAGTTCTTCGACCGGCACAACTTCGGCCCGATGCTGCGCCGGCAGGCCGAGCGGCTCGCGTTGCTGCCCTTGGCCGCGGCCGCCTGAGACGCATCCGCGGCCGTGATCAGGCCGCGGCCGCCCTGATCCTTCAGTCCTGGCGCGGCACCGAGATCTTCCCACCGATCGCGGTGTGCTCGATGCTGCCGGAGCTGTCGCTCTTCACGATGAAGTCGCCCTTCACACGGCCGGCGTAGATATCACCCGAGCTGTCGTTGTTCACGGTGACGCTGCCGCGCACGTCTTCGACCCGGATGCCACCGGAACTGTCCTGTTCGATGGTGACGCTGCCGTCGACCTTGGCGATCTCGATGTCGCCCGAGCTGTCGTTCTCCACCACCACGTTGGTCTTCACGTCGTCGATGTCGATGTCGCCCGAGCTGTCGTTGACGCGCACGTTGCCGGCCTTTTCGATCTCGAGATCGCCCGAGCTGTCGTTGATGGTGACATCGCCTGCGATGCGTGCCAGCTCGAGGTCCCCGGAACTGTCCTGCAGCGACAGGGATTTCAGGTCTTCGAAGGTCGCATCGCCGCTCGAGTCGGTGGCCTCGATCGCGATGTTGGCCGGGAGCGTCACGCCGAGATCGATGTACGCATGTTCATTGCGGCCCCAGTTCCAGCCTTCCTGCTCCTGGGGCAGCCGGGTCTCCACGTAGACCACGTTGCCTTCCCGTCGCACGCTGACCTGCGCCTGGTCCAGCAACGCCTGCTGGGTCGCGCAGGCGATGCCGCGGGCATCGATGCGCCGCGCGTCGGCGTTGCCGTTCACGTGGAGGTCACCGGCGCCAGCGTGAATCACGATCTTGACCACGCCGGCAGCATCCGCGCCCCCGGTGCGATCCGCGCGGAATTCGCAGGTTTCGCCGAGCGCGAGTGCGGTCCCAGGACCCATACCCGATGCGACGAAGGCCAACAAGACAATCCATTTCCGGCCACGCATGGCTTTCCTCCTTTACGCCGAAGTTGTGCTTCAGACTGTCGACGGGCCGTTTCGGTTTACACTCCGCGCCCGTGAATCAACAAAACATCAAGTCCGTTCTCGTCGAAGAACGACGTTTCACCCCTTCCGAAGAATTCATCGAGCGCGCCCGTCTCAAGCAGGCTGACGTGGAAAAGCTGCGCGCCGAGGCCGCCTCGAACCACAAGGGCTTCTGGGCGCGCCAGGCGCAGAGCGAGCTGCGCTGGCACAAGCCGTTTTCGATCACGCTGGACGAATCGAAGGCGCCCAACTACCGCTGGTTCGTCGACGGCGAGTTGAACGTGTCCTACAACTGCCTGGACGTGCACCTCGAGGAGCGCGGCCACAAGACCGCGGTCACCTTCGTCGGCGAGCCCGGCGACGTGCGCCACGTGTCCTATCGCGAATTGCACGCCGACGTGTGCCGCTTCGCGAACGCGCTGGTATCGCTGGGCGTGAAGCAGGGCGACCGCGTGGTGATCTACATGCCGTTGACCGTCGAAGCCATCGTCGCGATGCACGCTTGTGCGCGTATCGGTGCGATCCACTCGGTGGTGTTCGGCGGCTTCTCCGCGCTCTCGCTCAAGGACCGCATCGAAGACGCGCAGGCCACCATGCTCATCACCGCCGATGGCGGCTGGCGCGCCGGCAAGATCATCGAGCTCAAGGGAGCGGCCGACAAGGCGCTCTCGCAGGGCTGCCGCAGCATCCGCAACGTCATCGTGCTCAAGCGCACCGGCCAGGACGTGGCGATGAAAGAGGCGCGCGACTACTGGTGGCACGAAGTCATCGAAGGCCAGAGCCCGGTCTGCGAGCCGGTGTGGGTCAACGCCGAGCATCCGCTGTTCCTGCTGTACACGTCCGGATCCACCGGCAAACCCAAGGGGATCCAGCATTCGAGCGCGGGATTCCTGCTGGGCGCGAAGCTCACCACCAAGTGGGTGTTCGACGTCAACGACGACGACGTGTTCTGGTGCACGGCCGACATCGGCTGGGTCACGGGCCACAGCTACGTGGCCTACGGGCCGCTCGCCGCCGGCGCCACCGTGGTCATTTACGAGGGTGGCCCCACGACGCCGCACCCCGGTCGCTTCTGGCAGATCATCGAGCAGCAGGGCGTCACCATCTTCTACACGGCGCCCACGGCGATCCGCGCGCTCATGAAACTCGGCGACGACATCCCGGCGCGTTACGACCTCACGCGGCTCCGGTTGTTAGGCTCGGTGGGCGAGCCGATCAATCCCGAAGCGTGGATGTGGTACCACGAGCACATCGGCCGCGGCCGTTGCCCGGTGGTCGACACCTGGTGGCAGACCGAAACCGGCGCCATCATGATTTCGCCGCTGCCTGGCGTGACCGCGACCAAGCCAGGCTCCTGTACGCGCCCGCTGCCCGGCATCGATGCCACCATCGTCGATGCGCGCGGCGATGAAGTGAAGGGGGACGACGCCGGCGGCTATCTCGTGATCCGCAAGCCCTGGCCCTCCATGTTGCGCACGATCTGGGGCGACAACGAGCGATATCTCGCGACCTACTGGGAAACTTTCCAGAATCGCTACTACGTCGCGGGCGACAGCGCGCATCGCGACAAGGACGGCTACTTCTGGATCATGGGCCGCATCGACGACGTGTTGAACGTCGCGGGCCACCGCCTCGGCACGATGGAGATCGAGTCGGCACTGGTCGCCCATCCGAAAGTGGCCGAGGCGGCCGTGGTCGGACGTCCGCACGAGATCAAGGGGGAGTCGGTGTTCGCTTTCGTGGTGCTCAAGGGCGATCGCCCCGTCGGCGAGAAGGCCGAGGCCTTCACCCGGGTGCTGCGCGAGCACGTCTCGGAACAACTCGGCGCCATCGCGCGTCCCGACGACATCCGCTTCGCCGACAACCTGCCGAAGACGCGCTCCGGCAAGATCATGCGCCGGCTGCTGCGTGCCATCGCACGCAACGAGGACATCGCGCAGGACCAGGACCTTTCGACGCTCGAGAATCCCGCCATCGTCGAGCAGTTGCGCGGCAATGAAGCGGCGCTGGCCGCGCCCGCCGTCAGCACGCCGGCGAAAACCGCCGCGGTGAAGAAATCGCCAGCGCGGAAAACGGCCGCCGTGAAAGCTGCGCCGAAAAAGAAGGCGGCGCCCAGGCGCCAGGTCGCGGCGAATAAGAAAGCCGCCAGGAAGCCTGTAAAAAAGACCGCCAGGAAGGTCGTCCGGAAGGTCGCCCGCAAGGCGAAGAAGCCGGTCGCGAAGAAGCGCGTCGCCGGGAAAAAGAAGGCTGCGCCGCGCCGCAAGAAATAGCGGCGGCTAAGGAGCGGCGGACCTCGCCCGGTCGACGAGGCTGATCACCGCGGCGAAGTGGCAGGCCACGCCGCCGAGCACGAACAGGTGCCAGATGGCATGCGTGAAGCGGCGCGACTTCCAGACGTAGAACGGCACACCGGCGGTATAGACCAGCCCGCCGCCGATCAGCCAGGCCAGCTCGGCCGGCGTCAGGTTCGTGGACAACGGCCGGATCACGAGGATGCAGATCCAGCCCATCGCCAGGTACAGCAGCGTCGACAGCCGCGGGAAGCGGAAACCGAGCGTGGTCTTGGCCACGATGCCGAGTACCGCCAGTGTCCAGACCGCTGCGAACAGCAGCCAGCCGCTCACGCCGCGCAGGGCCAGCAACGCCACCGGCGTGTAGGTGCCCGCGATCAGTAGATAGATGGCCGCGTGGTCGAGCTTGCGGAAGGTGACCTTGCGCCCGGGATCGCGCTCCCAGTGGTAGATCACCGAGGTCACGAACATCGCGAGCGCGCTGGCGCCGAACACCAGGCCGGCGACCAGCCGGGCGAGATCGCCGAAGGAAACCCAGGCGAGCCAGGGCAACGCGATGGAGCAGGCGATGATCCCGAGCCCCGCCGTCAGGGCGTGGGCCAGCTCTTCGATGCGGGAATAGGGTTGTGACGTCGTCAGTGCGGACACGCGGCCGAGATTACCAGCACGCGTGCCCGCAAATCTTCAACGGCTGACGGTGCGCCCGGCTTCGGGAAACTCGCCCTTCGGCAATTGCACTTCGCCGGTCAGGATGCGCTTGAGGTAGTCGGGCGCGATCAGGTGGCAATACTGGCGCTGGCTGTTGGACGCCGCGCGCGTGCTGACGCGCACCTTGCCCGTGGCGGCCAGGCTCTTGGCGCGGATGCGCAGCGTGCCGCCGGCATCGGTCTCGACCATGGTGAACGCATCCAGCCACTCGGCTTCGCTCGTGGCCTGCAGATCGGGCTCGAGCATCACGGGAACCGGGCCTTTGAACGGCATTTTCTTCTTCTGGCGGTCGGTCAGCGAGGCCATGACCGCATCGACGGTGCGGCGATTCAGACGCGCGCAGGAGCTCGGCTCGCCCGCGGCGGTGGCGCCGTATTCGGCGCGGATGCGCTCGGAGCTGTGCAGCTTGCAGGAGATCATGCGCGGCCTGGTGCGTTGCGCGTCGGCGTAGCCGACGTACTGCATGGTCTCGAGCGGCTTCACCGACGGTGAAGCGCGTGAGAACGCCTGCCAGTCGGTCATGAGGACGTTGCGCGCCGGTACGCGCGAGGCGGCGATTTCCTTCTGCGCGAGCGCGCAGTAATCATTCAGCGCGGGCAGCACGAGCGGTTGGCCGACGACCGACGGACGTGAGTCATTGGCGCAACCTGCGATCACGAGGACCAGCGCCAGTCCCATCGGGGTAAGCTTCCTGCAACGGCGAACAATGGTATCCATGGGCTCGATTCCCCCCAAACAATGCGAAGAACGAAGGCGACCTGGGGCAGATTCTGTAACTGGCTCGCCGTCGGGTTCGCGGGCGCAGTTCTCATGACGGCAAGCTCGAATGCGGCGCAGCGCCCATTTGTCATAGCGCATCGCGGAGCGAGCGGCTACGTGCCCGAACACACGCTGGCCGGCTACTTCATCGCGATTCAACAGGGTGCGGACTACGTGGAACCCGATCTCGTGATCACGAAGGACGGGGCACTGGTCGTGCGTCACGAGAACGAAATCGGTGGAACCACCGACGTGGCCGCGCATCCGGAATTCGCCGCGCGCAAGACCACCAAGGTCATCGACGGAAAACCGATGACGGGCTGGTTCACCGAGGACTTCTCGCTCGCGGAGCTGCGCAGCTTGCGCGCGCGCGAACGGCTGCCGGAGCTGCGTGCCGCGAACACGCGCTACGACGGCGCATTCGGCATCCCGACTTTCGAAGACGTGCTGGAGCTGGTGGCCGCGGTGGATGCGCAGCGCGCCGTGGCCGCGCGCGAAGCCGGCCGGCCGACGCCGCCCCGGATCGGCATCTATCCCGAGACCAAGCACCCCAGCTACTTCGCGGGACTGGGGCTGCATTTCGACGACCGGCTGCTCGAGGCGCTCGGCCGGCACGGCTACTCGCGCCGGTCGGACCCCATCTGCATCCAGTCCTTCGAAGTGGCCAACCTGAAGGCGCTGCGGCGCCGCACCGACCTGCCGCTCGTGCAGCTGGTCGAGCCGGAAGGCCAACCCTTTGATTTCAAACTAGCCGGAGATTCCCGCAGCTACCTGGATCTGATGGGCGACGCCGGCCTGGCCGAGATCGCGACGTACGCCGACGCCATCGGCCCGCACAAGTGGATGGTGGTGGATTTCGGGCCAGCCGGGCCCCGGGATACCGGCCTGGCGCGCCGTGCACGCAACTTCAAACTCGGCGTGCACGTCTGGACTCTAAGAGCCGAGAACGAATTCCTGCCGGTTGCTTTAAGATCGGCGGGCGGCCCGGCGGACCGCGGAGATCTGCGCAAGGAGATCGACGCGTTGTTGGACGCGGGAATCACGGGTTTCTTTTCCGACCATCCGGACCTCGCCGTGAAGGCGCGCGACGAATGGTGGGCACGCCAATAGGGAGGCGAACATGGTCGAGAAATGCACACGGGCACTCTGCGTTGCAGTCATCGTGCTGGCCGCGGTCGCGCAACTGATTCAGTAACCGCGACGGGATGCCGCAAC
Source organism: Steroidobacteraceae bacterium (assembly GCA_035279135.1). Classification (GTDB taxonomy): domain Bacteria; phylum Pseudomonadota; class Gammaproteobacteria; order Steroidobacterales; family Steroidobacteraceae; genus CADEED01. The sequence goes on along the minus strand of DATEII010000121.1, from coordinate 8,199 downwards.
CGTTCCATCTCGCGATACCGGTTCATTCCCTGAGCGCGGCACGCGGTTTCTACGGCGATCTCTTCGGCTGCCCCGAGGGGCGCAGCAGCGACGAATGGGTGGATTTCGACTTCTTCGGCCACCAGGTCGTCGCGCATCTCGATCCGACCCGCAAGCCACACGTGCATCACAACGCAGTGGACGGGCACGACGTACCCGTTCCGCACTTCGGCGTGGTCATGGAATGGAGTGCCTGGCACGCACTGTCCGAACGTCTGCGTAGCACCGGCATCCGTTTCGAAATCGAACCCGGGATCCGCTTCGCCGGCCAGGTCGGCGAGCAGGCGACGATGTTCCTCTACGACCCGTCCGGCAACGCGCTCGAGTTCAAGGCCTTCAAGGATCCTTCGCGCCTCTTCGCGAAGTAGCGAGCCCGAGGCTCACCAGTTTCGCATCCAGTATCTCGCGCAGATTGCGCGGCGCGGCCAGCTGCAGGCGTTCGAGCAGGCGGCGATCGTCCGCGCGCCTCGGGGTGAGCAGAGCGCGGGCCAGCGTGAGCGCCTTGCCCGGGCCACTGCCCGTGGCGTCCTTGAGCCAGCGCAGCGCGCGCGCCAACTCGATTTCCTCGCGAGTGAGATCCGTGCCGAACGGATATTCGGAGAACAGGCCCGCGCGCCGGTGCGCAGCGAATGCCTCTTCGAGGCGTTCGGGCGTGTTGTGGCGCCGCGAGGCCGGGATGCGATAACCCGCGTCGATCTTGTGCGCGCGTTTCGCTTCGCGCAGCAGCTGCTCCTGGAAGCGCGAGTCCGCGATGTCGATCATGGCGGCGACGCACTCGGCGTCAGTCTTGCCGCGCAGGTCGGCGATACCGTACTCGGTGATGGCGATGTCGCGCAGGTGGCGCGGAATCGTGCAGTGTCCGTAACTCGTCACGATGTTGGACGTCAGCCGCCCATCCTTGCGACGCGTCGAGCGCACGCACAGCACCGAGCGCGCGCCGGGCAGGGCATGCGCCATCGCGACGAAGTTGTACTGGCCGCCGACGCCCGACACCACGCGGCCGTCGGCCAGGCCGTCGGAGATCGCGGCCCCGAGCGTCGTCAGCATCATCGCGGTATTGACGAAGCGCGCATGGCTGCGCTGCGCGACGCGCAGCGCGTAGTCCTCGCCGAGCAGCTGGTTGATGAACCCGACGCCGCGCATGTCGAACAGACGGCGCTCGGATTCGGGCAGCGCCGACAGCGCCGCATAGAACGCGCGCGGTCCCAGCAGGAAGCCCGCGTGCATGACAGTGCCACCGCGCAGCTCGAGCGCCAGGCACTGGTCGGCGATCTTCGCGCGGGTGCGCGCGTTGCCGAGATCCGCCTCGATGCGTACACCGTCCGGCGAGACGATGCAGCCGTCCTCGAAACGACATTCGCTGCGCAACACGCCCGCGGCGCGCAGCTCGGCGACGTCGCGCGCGTCCAGGATGGGCCCCGCGCCGCCCGCCAGCAGTCCATCGAGCAGCGAGGCATCGACGCGCGGGTTGGAGCCGTTGGCGGCCAGCGCGCGCTGCAGCGGTAGATAGTCATACACGCGGCGACGCAGGATGCCGGCCCGGTACAGGTCGAGCATCTGGTCGACGAACATCTCGGTGGCGCCGAACAGGCCGGTGGAGAACGGTGCGCGGCCGCCGACCTCGTCGAGCAGCGCGGCGCTGCGCTCGGTGCCCGCGTCGTTGAGTGCGCGCCGCCAGGCATCGTTCTGCTGGTGGCGCAGCAGCAGCGAATACACGATGGAATCGCCGAGCTCGCCGATGCCGATCTGCAAGGTGCCGGCATCGCGCACCAGGCTGCTGGCGTGCAGGCCGATGGCGTGGTCGACCGTGGCGAGCGCCGGGTTGGGCGGCGCGAACAGGTCGTAGTCGTAACGCGAATGGTCGAGCAGCAGGTCGAAGGTGTCCGGCGCCACGCAGGCGGCGCCGAGCATGAATGGCATCTCGCGATGCACCTGCCCGAGCACGACCATCGGCTGCCCGGTCGCGCGCATGCGTTGCACGTGCGGCATGAGGTCCACGCTGACGTCGGGGTTGCTGCCCAGGCTGATCTCCGTGACACCGCCGACCGCGCGCCGCGCCACCACGTGGGCAATGACGTTCACGCCGCGATGAATCACCTCGCGCGCCACGTGGGTGTAGTTGGCGCTCAGGTAATGCGACTGGGCATGCGCGTTGTCGAGCAGCGATCCGGGCTCGAAGAAGAACTCGATGACGCGCGCGTTGGCGGGCATGGTCCCGTGGCGCATCGCCTCGAGGTAGTCGAGGTCCGGGTAGTTGCCGAACACGCGGGCCGCCAGGGGATCGATGAAACGCTTTTCGAGAGCCGTGGAGCCGCGCGGCTTGCGCAGCGACAACGCGGTGAAGATGGTCAGGTCGAGGCTGCGATCGGCGCGCGCGCGGCGGAAGAATTCGTTCGCGACCAGGTTCGGCTTGCCGATGCCGAGCGGCAGGGCCAGTACGATCTTTTTCCCGACTCGGCGTAATGCTTCTTCGACGATTTCTCCGACATCATCAAACAATTGCGGCATGTGGCTACACTTGCACGCCCACCAATTTTCGGTCAATGCCCCCGGGGTGAACATGAGTCTGCAGAAACCGGCGCTCGATCCGATGTCCGTGGAGCCGCGCAACGCCTCTGGCTACCCGGAGCCCTATCGCTCCCGGTGTCTGCCACGCGAGAAGCGCGCGCTCGGCTCCCCGCTGGGTCTCACCAGGATCGGCATCAACCAGACGACGCTTCCGCCGGGCAAGGAATCCTCCATGCGTCATTGGCACACGCAGGAAGAGGAGTTCGTTTATGTGCTGTCCGGCGAAGTGGTGCTCGTCACCGATGCCGGCGAGCAGGTGCTGACCGCGGGTACCTGCGCGGGCTTTCCAGCCGGCAGCGGCGATGGTCACCAACTGGTCAACCGCAGCGCCCAGCCCGCCGTATACCTCGAGATCAGCAACCGCGTGTCGGGCGACACGGCGCACTACCCGGATGTGGACCTGCTGTTCCACGGTGTGGATGCGGCCGTGAAGTTCACCCGGAAGGACGGCAGCCATTTCTGAGACATGAACGAGCCATCACCCGGGACGACCTCGCGTCCCGGGTGATGAGCGTCATCAACGAGACACTTTGCGCGCGGTAGCCGCAAACGCGTTGTTCGGGTTGGTCTGTATGAGCTCGAACTGCGACCCATCCGTCGTGAAGATGTCGTAGGCGGGGCCGGTGCTGAATGTCAGGGTGCCGCGGCAGTTTGCATCGAGTGTGTACACACCCGGCGTGCCGAACGCACGCGTCATCGTGCCGTCCCCGGTGCGATTCGCCACCGAGACTGCTTCGGCAGCCAGGGTGCCATCGCCATTCAGCCGCACGTACTGGACGATCGCGACCGGGAACCAGTCGCCGTCCGTCTTCCGGAACCCCGTTGCATGCCACACGTAGAGACCCTTGAGCGTCTCCAGCGAGCAGCCTTCGGGGCGCCGGTTTCCGTCATGCGCCCTGGCCGTGCCGGTGATGCAGCAACACGTCACGATCGAAGCGACAAGCAGTTGTTTTGCCAAACCATTCATAAAATGCTCCTCGAGTGGATAGTGGCCGCGGAAGCTGGATGAACGGGACGCGTCCGCGAGTGCCGAAAATGCGATGCGCGCCGTGGCCTTCGCCATGACGCGGAGATGACGCGCGGCTGACGCGTGCATCACGGAGCGGGGTTAAGCTACTCCGCCGCAGGAGCACGCCTTCATGGATCGGTGCGCACAGATTCGATTCGACGGATGGGTCTTGCATCCCGGCTCGGGTGAACTCACCCACGGTGTCTCCACCACGCGCCTGCAGGACAAACCGCTGCGGATCCTGATCGAACTACTGGCTCACCCGGGCGAGCTGGTGACGCGCGAGAGGTTGATCGAGTGCCTGTGGCCCCGGGGCGTGGTGGAATTCGACATGGCCCTCAATGCCGCGATGCGCCGCTTGCGCGTTGCGTTGCGGGACGAAGCCGAGACGCCGCGATACATCGAGACCGTACCGCGCAAGGGTTATCGATTCATCGGAACCCTCGACAGCTCACCATCGATCACGGCGCTCGGTGCTGCCGTGCCGCCGGCCACCCGGAATGCGGTTACGCCGCTGGCAAAGCGTATCCGGATGTACGTGATCGGTGGCTTTACCGCGCTGGCGCTGACTGGACTCACCATGATTTCCACGCGCGATTCGGTCCTGCCTGTCGCCGACAAGTCGCTGCCGGCGGGAGTGCAAGCCCGCGAGCTCTACGTGCGGGCCCGCGAGTTGCTGGCGGATCTCACGCCGTCTGGCACGGACAAGGCCATCGCGGCATTCGGACGAGTCACGACGCTCGAACCGGCCTTTGCTGGCGGATATTCCGGATTCGGCATGGCCATGACCCAGGCTGCCTACGATGGGTCCCCGGATGGCGCGGCGCTCATCAATCAAGCCACCCAGGCGTTCGATCGGGCGCTGCAACTGGATCCGGAGCTCGGTGAAGCCTGGATTGGCAAGGCGCTCTGTACGAAGGATCCTGCCACGGCCGAGGAGGATTTTCGCCGCGGATTGCGTCTGGCTCCCCAGGATGCCGTGGGTTATCTGCACTTCGCCGATTTCCTGTTCTTTCATGCCCGCCGAGGCGAGGCGTTCGAAGCCATCGATCGCGCGCAGCGCCTCAATCCGCGCTCGGCCAGGGTGCTGTCGGCCAAGGCATCCCAGGTGTTGATTCAGCAGAATGACCTGGCAGAGAGCATGCGTCTGCTGCGGGCTGCGCTGAGCAGCAATCCTGACTACTTCCCGGCCCTGATTGCCCTGGCGGACCAGAGCTGGTTCTTCACGGGTGATTTCGCGGACAGCATCCACTTCGCGGAACGGGCTCTCGCGCTGGAACCGGAGTCGGATGATGTCCGCAACATGCTCGCGAATTTCTACCTGGATGTCGACGACCCTGACACGGCGGCAGCACTGTTGCCCGATTCGCCGAAAACAATCGATGCACGTACAGCACTCGCTCAGTATCGCGGCGACGTGCATCGTGCGGCGGAGATTGCGGCGAGCGCGGCGGACAACCCGTACATCTGGATTCACCATTCGTTGTCCCCGCTTGCGGAGGCCATCCGCGATTCGGAAGTATCCCGGTCGGATCCTACGGCGGCGGTCAGGCTGCTGGAATCCGTGAAGGCGCAGTGGCCGAGGTTTCCGACGGGACAACGCGCCTTTTCGGCCATCTATGCACATGCGCTCCAGCTCGCGGGTGACCAGAGGCGAGCGCGTGAGACCGCCGAGTCACTGCTGCGACTGCTCGAAGCCGAAGCGACCGGGCGTCCGCCGTTCTGGTTCGGGCGTGAACGCGCGACGGCATTCATGGTGCTGGGCCAGGATGAACTCGCGCTCGTGGAGCTCGCGGGAAACCAACGGCTGAATCAATTTGCGCGCTGGTGGTACACCGGCGAGCGCGATCCCCTGTACGCCCGCCTGCATTCCGACGCTCGCTTTCGCGAACTGGTCGCTGCGGCCGCAAATCATCGAAGAGAACAACGGGCCATACTCGAAACATTGCGCAGTCGCGGCGAGGTGCCGTTGCACCGCCGCTGACTACACTCAATGCACGCGCAGCTGTGGGCGCTCGTCCCGGCTCACCGTGTGCGACAGGTCGACCGCGCTGGCTTCACCCTCGAGCGGCGCGGCGCGCCACAAGGTGAATCGCTGGTTCACCGGCGATGCCATGGCCTGGGCGATGCCGCGATGATCGAAGCCCGGCAGCTTGTTGAGGTGAGACACCAGGTCGTGGCGCGTGGCGAGGCGTTGGCCGACGAGCACGCCCGAGGTGCCGGTGCCGGCCAGCACGAAGAAATATTCCTCGGACAGGTTCACGCCCTGGGTGACCACGATGGACACTTCGCGCAGCTCGCTCCAGCGCACGTATTCGCTGTCGCCGCGCGCCAGGCGGCGCAATACGCCTTCGTCCGTGATCTGCAGCTCCTCGCCGCGCCGGCGCAGTTCCCAGGTGAGCAGCCAGGGTTCGAGCGCGAACACGAGGAACAACGAGAAGGCGATGCCCGGCGTCCACCAGCTCGTGGCGCCGGTCCACGCGGGATAAAAGGAAAGCACCGCGACCGCCAGCGTCACCGCGATCCAGATCTTGCGCATGGATCTTCCGGCGGTCATTGCGCCCTCACGAGCGGCACCTTGTATTGCAGCTTCACCTCGTTGCCGACCCATTCGGTGGATTGCCACTCGCCCTGGCCGACGCCGAAGTCGAGGCGCGCGACGGTGACCTCTCCTGAAAGCTCGTAGCCATTGCCGGCGGCCCGCAGGTTCAGCGGCACGCGCAAATCCTTCGTGACACCACGCAGCGTGAGCTTGCCTATGGCTTCGAGCTGGCCATCGGCGCGTTTCGCGAACGAGTTCGCGACGTATTGCGCCGTGGGGTACTTCTTCACGTCGAAGAGGTCGGCCCCGGCCAGCGTGTCGTTGCGATCCTTGTCCTGGGTCTCCAGCGAGGCGGTCTGCACCGTCACCTTGAGCGAGCCGGCCGTGGGATTTTTCGCGTCGTACACGAGCTCGGTGGCGAACTGCCGGAACGAGCCCCTGTTCTCCGCGCCTGCCTGCATGAACGAGAAAGTGAGGCTGCCAGTGCCGGGTGCCTGGGTGAAACGCGCCGCGCTGCCGGCGGTACCGGCGGGTGCGGTGGAAATGCGCGCGCCGCCCGCGGCGGGAGGCGGGGTGGCGGGTCTGGTGGTGGCAGGTTTGGCGGCGGGTGGTTCGGCCGCTGAGCAGGCGCCCGCGAACAACGCGGTGACGGCGGTCAGCATGGCAAGGTAGTTAGTCATGGGTCTCACTCGACGCGGCCGAAGGGCAACATGCGCCTCAGCACGTCGTTGCGGTCGATGAAGTGATGCTTGAGGGCGCCGGCCACGTGTAATGCGGCCACCGCCACCAGCAGCGCGAACAACGAGTGGTGCAGGCTGCGCATCTGCTGGAACAGCGCCTCGTTCGGCGCCACGAGATCGGGCAGCTGGACGAGCTTGAACCAGCTCACGGGGAAATTCTTGGCCGAGGACATGATCCAGCCGGTCAGGGGCAACGCGAAGATCAGCGCGTACAACAGCAGGTGCGAAATCTTCGCGAGCACGCGTTCCCAGGGTTTCGTCTCGGCGGACAGGTCGGGCACCGGGTTCATCCAGCGCCAGGCCAGCCTGACTACCGCGAGCGCGAGGATGGTGATGCCGAAGGATTTGTGCCAGGCCAGCGCCTGCAGCTTCGCGATGCCGAGCGGCAGGCTGTCGGCGCGCATGCCGATCACCCACTGGTTGATGATCAACAGCACGATGAGCCAGTGCAGCGCCTTGGAGAGAGAACCCCAGGACCGCGTGGAGTTACGAACACTCATGTCGTTAAGCTAGCCGCTGAAACGGGGCAGGGTCAAAGTCATGGGGGCGCAGGCACACATCATGAGTACGTCGCAATCGGCGCAGGGTTCCCGTTGGGTTCTTGTTTGCCTCGTCTCATGGGGGCTCGGAGCATGCCAGACAAGCCCCCCACCGCAGGTTCCGCACCATGAAACCGCGCCCGCACCGATCGCGGCCGTGCCCGCCGGCGCGCGCGAATACCAGGTGGTGCCGGCGGACTCGCTACTGCAGATCCTGGTGTTTCGCGGCGGCGCGATGGCGCGTCTCGGCCACAACCACGTGATCGCGTCCCACCACCTCACCGGTCCGGTGTACCTCACCGACGATCCGTTTGGAACCCGATTCGACATCAGATTTCCCGTGAACGAGCTCACGGTCGACGAACCGGCACTGCGCGCGGCGGCCGGCCCGGAATTCCCGCCGACGGTTCCCGACAACGCACGCGCCGGCACACGAGCCAACCTGTTGTCGGCGGCACTGCTCGACGGCGCGCAATACCCCACCATTCGCCTGCGCGCCACGGACGTGCGGGCGACAGGCGAGAGCTACGACGTGGGCGTGGAAGTCACACTCAAGGGATCGACCTATCTGCTGCGCGTTCCCGTCACCGTGAAGCGCCAGGATGGTGCAATCGTCGCCAGCGGCGAATTCCCGCTCAAGCAGTCGCAGCTGGGCCTCGAGCCGTTCACCGCGGCGATGGGCGCGCTGGTGGTGCTCGACGACATGCGGGTGCGCTTCGACATCAAAGCCAGCGCCCAGTAGCTAGGAAAGGGGGCAGCCCC
>DATEII010000120.1:0-10697 GCA_035279135.1 Steroidobacteraceae bacterium | reverse complement strand
CTCGTTGCCGGTTGAGGTCACAGCCGACAACCGCTTCGTGCTGTTCGTCAACGGCCGGCGCGTCGCCAGTGGTCCTTCGGCCGGCACGCTCGAACAGTGGCGCGTGTCGCGCGTCGATCTTGCGCCGTGGCTGCATGCGGGGCGCAACGTCCTCGCCGCGACGGTGTGGAATTTCGGCGAGGCCGCACCGCTGTCCCAGCAGATCCTGGCCACCGGCTTCCGCCTGCTGGGCGGCCCGGGGCCCACGTCGCAGCCAGGCTGGCGCGTGCGGATCGATGCGGGTCGTTCGGCAACGCCGGGGCGCGAGCAGATTCCCTGGCAGTACTATGCGGCCGGAGCCGCCGAACATATCGATGCCGCCACCGCGGATTGGGACTTCGCGGACGCCGAGGAGGGCGAGGGTTGGCAGGATGCGGTGCCGGCGCCGGCCGCCGCCGCGCGCACGCTCGTCGCGGACAAACTACCCGCGCAGCAGTTCGTCGCCGCCGACCCCGGCATCGTGGTGCGCAGCTCGATCGCCGGCGTACATTTCCCCGCGCAACCCGTCGAGGTGGCCGCGCACGCCAGGGCGAAGCTGCTGCTGCGGCGGGACGCGATGATCTCCGCGTATCCCGAGCTCGAGGTGGCGCGCGGCCTCGGCGCCACCATCAAGGTCTGCTACTCGGAAGCGCTGTACGACGACGCGCGCAAGAAGGGCGACCGCGACCTGGTGGGCGATCGCCAGCTGCTCGGCATTTGCGACACCTTCCGGCCCGACGGCCAGGCGCGAACTTTCGCGCCGCTGTGGTGGCGTACCTTCCGCTTCATCGAGATCGAAGTGGAGGCGGGCGCCGATCCCGTGGAGCTGCGCGCCTTGCGCCTGTACGAAACCGGATATCCATTCACCCAGGTGGCGCGTTTCGCGAGCAACGATCCGGACCTCAACGCCATCTGGGACATTGGCTGGCGCACATTGCGCGTCGATGCGCACGAAACCTTCATGGACAGCTCGTACTGGGAGCAGCTTCAGTACGCCGGCGACACGCGACTCGAGATGCTGATCAGCTACGCGGTGGCGGGTGATCCGCGGCTCGCTGAGCAGGCCATCGACAGCTTCGCTGAGTCGCGCGCGGACGGTGGGCTGATCCAGGGGCGCTACCCGACGCGCGACCCGAACGTGATCGCGACGTTTTCGTTTGCCTGGGTGGGCATGCTCGCCGACTGGTCGATGGAGCAGCCCGATTCGCGCGTCATCACGCGGCACCTGCCGCGCGTGCGCGAGGTGCTGCGCTGGTTCGAGCCCTGGCGGAACGCGCAAGGGCTGCTGCGCAAGAACCCGCAGTGGAATTTCATCGACTGGGCCGGTCAGCGCTGGGACGACCGCGACACCTTTCCCTCGTGGGGCCGCGACAATGGCAGCTGCCTGATGACGGCCATGTGGGTGGGCGCGTTGCGCCAGGGTGCAGAGCTCGAGGCGGCGTTCGGCGACGCGGGCGAGGCCGCGCGGGATCGCGCGCGCGCCGACGAGGCGCGCGATGCGGTCCGCTCGCAGTGCTGGGAGCCCTCGCGTGGCTTGTTCGCCGACGATGCGGATCGCCGCGTCTTCAGCCAGCACATGAACGTGTTCGCCGTGTTGTACGACATCGCCACGCGCGGCGAGGCGCCCGCCATCCTCGAGCGCATCACGGTTCCCGGCAAGGGCATCGACGCACCACCGGGCATGTACACCTCGACTTACTACTTCGCGTGGTACCTGGTTCGCGCCTTCGAGCACGCGGGCCTCGCCGGGAGATACCACGCGCTGCTCGAGTCCTGGCGCGCGCTGCTGCCGCTGCACTACACGACCTGGCCGGAATCGCGCGGCGACACGCGCTCGGATACGCACGCGTGGAGCGCGCATCCCACGGCCGACCTGCTGCGCATCGTCGCGGGCATCGGGCCGGCCGGGCCGCGTTACGCGAGACTGAAGATCGCGCCAGCGCTCGGCCCGCTCACCTCGCTCGATGCCACCGCGGCCACGCCGCACGGCCCCGTGAGCGTGCGTTATCGCGTGGCCAATGGCGTGTTGAACGCGCAGATCGATCGTCCGCGTGATCTGCCCGGGGAATTCACCTGGCAGGGCCGCAGTTATCCGCTGCGCGATGCGCACACCACGCTGCGGCTGGATGCGGCTCATAAAAAAACCGCCCCGGAGGGCGGTTAAGGGAGAGCTCCTTTGCCCTGGGCAGCGACGCGGCGTCGCTGCCCAGGGCGCGGGATCGTTCCGGGCGATTGCCTATCTACCCCAGAGCCTGTTCAGCAGGTTCGTCTTGCGCTGGTCGAAGGGACGCCACTCGCCCCAGCCCGCGGTGTTGCTGACCGGGTCGTAGGCGTGGCCGTACCAGCCCGCGGTGTCGCCGGACTCGGGGTTGATCGACCAGTAGCAGCCTTCGATGCCCTTCGAGACCAGGTAGTCGACGAAGGCGTTCTGCCAGGTCGCATCCACGCCGGGCGTCAGGTAGCTGTAGCGATTGCGGTCGCGGATGCTCGCCTGGCCCAGCGGCCAGTCGAGGTTGCCACCGAATTCGCCGACCACCATGCCGTAACCCTGGTCCTTGAGGTAACCGAAGTGTTCTTCCCAGCCGCTGCGCTCGAGCGTCGGGTTGATCACGATGTTGCACTTCGCATCGCCGGCCGCGTCACCCTCGAGGCCCGCGCACTGCGGCTGCGCCGGGTCCATGAAGCTCGACTGCACGAACACCGACGGGCCGTACACGTGCGGCGAGAACACCAGCCGGTCCTTCGGGATGGTGAGCGGATTCGAGCCGGCCTCGAACAGGTTGCCGCCCCAGTTCGGAACCGTGGCCGCATTGCCATGCGGGCGCTGCGAGACGGTGTCGGGCGTGCCGTCCTGGTTGCCCGCCGATGCCGAGTTGCCCTCGACGAAGATCAACGTGTTCGGGTTTACCGCGTTGATCGCCGTGTACGCCTGCTCGGAGAGCGACTTCCACTCGGCCCAGGTGTAGTCCCAGGGCTCGTTGAAGATGTCGATGCCGATGATGTTGTCGACGCCGAGCTGCGTGCCGAGCCCGGCAATCGTGCGCAGGTTGTCGAGCCACAGCGAGGTGTTGTACGCCTGGATGCGCGTCACGCCAGCCGGGTTGCCCGACGCCGCGCACGACGAGTCTTCACGCGTGAAGTCGTAATTGTCGCGATCGCGGTCCACGTACGGCGGGCGCGCATCGAGGCGGCCCTTTCTCCATCCCACGTAGTTCGAGCAGGAGTGGATATCGAGCAGCACCGCGATGTTGTTGTTGGCCGCGGCCGTGATCATCGTCTCGAGTGCCAGCCGCGAATTGGCGATGCGCACCGAGGGATGATTCTTGAGCACATTGCCCGTGCCCTGCGGGTCGTTCGCGTTCAGGGTCTGCGGCACGAGCGGCAGGCGGATCATGTTGATGCCCATGCCGCTGATTTCCTGCATGGTCTGCTGGATGGTGCGGCCCGTGCCCGCACCGCCGTTCGCCCAGAACGTGTTGCCGATGTACTGCTCCATCGGAGCACCGCTCGGGTTCTGCGCATCGTTGGACGGCTCGTGCCGGCCTTCGAGGCCGAACCAGTTGCCGCAGCGGACCGGGAACACCGTGCCGTTCTTCGTGATGCGGCCGGCCGTGTTCACGCGCCACACCGTCGAGCTGGAACTGCCGATGGTGAAGCTCACCGCCGTCGACGTCGTGCTCGCGCCGCCATTGTCGGTGGCCGTGGCGGTGGCCGAGTGCGTGCCATTGGCAAGACCCGTGGCGCTGAAGCTGTACGGCGAAGTCGTGTCGGTATTCACCACCGCACCATCGACGCGGAAGACCACGTTGGTGATCGTGCCGTTCGAGTCACTCGCGGTGGCTGCGAGCGGCACGGCCGCGCCGGAGGCGAAGCTCTGGTTCGCGGTCGGGCTGGTCAGCGATACCGTCGGCGGCGGGTTCGTGGTGGTGCCCACCGTGAAACTCACCGCGGTCGACGTCGTGCTGGCACCGCCGTTGTCGGTGGCCGTGGCGGTCGCCGAGTGGGTGCCATTGGCGAGACCCGTCGCGCTGAAGCTGTAGGGCGAGGTCGTGTCCGTGTTGACCACGTTGCCATCGACGCGGAACACCACGTTGGTGATGGTGCCGTTGGAGTCACTGGCGGTCGCTGCGAGTGGCACCGCGGCCCCGGACGCGAAATTCTGGTTCGCGGTCGGACTGGTCAGCGAAACCGTCGGCGCGGGGTTGGTCGTGCCCACCGTGAAGCTCACCGCGGTCGAGGTCGTGCTCGCGCCGCCGTTGTCCGTGGCGGTTGCCGTCGCCGAGTGCGTGCCGTTGGCGAGACCCGTGGCGCTGAAGCTGTACGGTGAGCTGGTGTCGGTGTTCACCACGTTGCCGTCGATCCGGAACACCACGCTCGCGATGGTGCCGTTCGAATCACTGGCGGTCGCGGCGAGCGGAACTGCCGCGCCAGACGCGAAGCTCTGGTTTGCCGTGGGACTGGTCAGTGAGACTGTGGGTGCGGGATTGCCGCCGCCGCCCACCGTGAACGTCACCGTGCTGGAGGTCGTGCTCGCACCGCCGTTGTCGGTGGCCGTCGCGGTGGCGGTGTGTGTGCCTGTGGCGAGGCCCGTGGCGCTGAAGCTGTAGGGCGAGGTCGTGTCGGTGTTGACCACGTTGCCGTCGACGCGGAACGCCACGCTCGCGATGGTGCCGTTCGAATCGCTGGCGGTGGCCGCGAGCGGTACTGCGGCACCGGCCGCGAAGTTCTGGTTCGCCGTCGGGCTGGTCAGCGAAACGGTGGGCGCAGGATTGCTTCCACCGCCGATGGAGCAGGCGGTGCCATTCAGCGTGAACGCCGTCGGCGGATTGTTGGTTCCGCTGAACGTGCCGTTGAACGCCACGTTGAACGTACCGTTGGTGGGGATCGCCTTGTTCCAATCCGCATTGCTGGCGGCCGTCACGGTCGTACCCGACTGCGTGACGCTCACCGGCCAGCCATTCTGCAGCTGCTGTCCATTCGGGAAGTTGAACACCAGTGTCCAGCCATTCGTGATGGCGGCGCCGGTGTTCCTGATGTCGATACTGGCTCCGAACCCATTGCCGCCCACCCAGGTGGGCCAGGTCAAGGTGACGTTGCAGCTCGCGCTCTGTGCTTGTGCGGCCGACGCACTCGCGATCATCAATGCGGCGACTAACAACCGCCGGTATGAACGAGACATGATGTTTCTCCTGGTAGCACCATTACCAATGGCTCGCCTGTATCCCGGGAGCGCGAGCGCGGAACGCGCGTGCAGGCGGCGCGTGCATTCCGTGCACCGGAAGAGTCACTCCATGGATCACGGGCCGCCGCGCACCGCGACGACAACCGCTGTCAAACGAGATCCCCCTGTGAAACGCGATCCAAGTTACCCGCGACGACAACGCTGTCCATACGTAGAGACCGCTGTCTCAGGATTTGGCCAACTTGTCTCGCATGCTGGCCGCGATGTCTCGCCGCGTGACCGCGTTCCGTGACCCGCTCGCGGCGTTTCACCGATTGACGACGCGCGCCGGACGTGCCCGGCACAGTGCCTAACAACCATGCCGGGTGTTCGCGCGCGGGTAGTTTGACGAGTCGCGCCGCGCGCCGGCGCCCGCGCTGCCCGGATCCGGGTGCCGATCGTAGATCCGGCGCAATAGGCAGCAGGGCCGATCCCCGCCGCACGCGCCGGGGTTCATTGTTGCGTCGCGGAGGTCTGCATGATTTCTCGACTGTGTTCGATGGGGCTGGCGGCCGTGCTGCTGGGTGGCTGCGTGATCGCACCCAGCGCGGGTCCGACCACGCCGGACGGGCTGCAGAAACGCGCCAGCAACCGGGTGGACAGCGTCTACGCGGCGCCGGGCGCATCGCTGGCGCGTTATCGGCGCGTGATGCTCGACGAGCTGGACGTGGCCTTCAAGGCGGACTGGCAGCAGCGACATCCGGAGATCACGCCGACAGAGATCGGTGACGTGCGCACACTGGGCGCAGCGCTGTTCCGCGCGGCATTCTCCGCGGAGCTGGAAAAGGGCGGTTACGCGATCGTGGACCAGCCGGCGCCCGACGTGTTGCGCGTGAAGGCGACGGTGCTCGACGTGGACTTCGCGCCGGCCGCCGCGGCAGCCGCGTCCGTGGGCGGCAGGTACATCGTGTCCACCACGGACGTGAGCCTGGCCGCCGAGCTGCGTGACTCGGCCAGCGGCGCCGTGCTGGCGCGGATCATCGATCGGAATCGCGGACGCAACGTGGGCAATCTCGAGATGTCGAGCGAACAGAGTACTTCGAAGGATGCGCTGCAGGCTTTCACCACCTGGGCCGGCCTGCTGCGCGAGGCGCTGGATTCGGCGCGCGAGCCTCTGGCGAAGTAGCTGGCCATGAACCGAACGCGTTGGTTTCCCAGCATGGCCGCGCTCGTGGCGGTGCTGCTCGCGGCCTGCGCATCGACCTCGACACCGTCGGCTTCCGCGCCCACCAATCTCGAAGGCAGCTCGTGGCGCCTGGTGCAGATCGCGATCAGCGAGGGTGTCACGCGTCCGGCCATCGAACGCTCGCGCTACACCATCGGTTTCGGCAAGGGCGGCGTGCTCAACGTGCGCTTCGACTGCAACCGCGGTCGCGGCAGCTGGACGTCCTCCGGTCCCGGCAACCTCGAGTTCGGTCCGTTGGCACTCACGCGCGCTCTTTGTCCCACGGGTTCACTGCATGACGAACTGGTGCGGCAGTGGCCGAACGTGCGTACGTACACCGTCAAGGATGGGCGGCTGTTCCTGTCGACCGATGGCAGCACCATCGAGTTCGAACCTGCGCCCTGAGCACGAACTCGCTTGCGGCCAACGACGTGGCGACGGTGCACGGCGGCTACTCGCGCCACCGCCGGGCGCTGCTCGAAGGCGGCGTGCAATTGTTCGAGCTCAAGCCGCTGGCCGAGGGGGCAACCCGTCCACCAGTTTCGCGGTCTTCAGGCCTGGTTCGCGCGCGTTCCATCTCGACGCGCAGCTCTGAGCGGCGTGCTCTATGCTCCCGGCAAACGGGGGGAGCATGAACGCGAGAATCCTGACGACGATCGTGATGGCGCTGCTGGCATCGACCGCCGGCGCCGAAGACGAATGGCATTCCTTGTTCAATGGTCGCGACCTGTCCGGCTGGACACCGAAGATCGCCAAACATGCCGTTGGTGAAAACTATGCCGACACATTTCGCGTCGAAGATGGCGTCATCAAGGTGTCGTACGACAAGTACGGCAAGTTCGAGCGGCAGTTCGGCCACCTGTTCACGAACCAGCCGTATTCGAGCTACATCCTGCGGCTGGAATACAAGGTCACGGGCGCGGCCATCGAGGATTCGCCGCCCTGGGCCAAGCTCAACAGCGGCGTGATGATCCATGCGCAATCGCCGCTCAGCATGCGCCTCGAGCAGGAGTTCCCGGTCAGCATGGAATTCCAGTTCCTCGCGACGGGCGCCAGCGCGGGCAAGCAGACCGGCAACGTCTGCACACCCGGCACCAACCTCGAGATGAAGGGCAAGCTGCTGCTCGATCACATCATCGATTCGAGCTCGAAGTTCTTTCCGCTCGACGAGTGGGTGACGGCCGAGATCGAGGTGCACGGTTACGACGAGGTGATCCACCGCATCAACGGCGTCGAAGTGCTGCGTTACCAGCATCCGCAGCTGGATCCGCGCGACGAGGATGCCAAGGCGCTGCTCGCGGCCGGTGCGCCGCTGCAGCTGGGTTTTGGACATATCGCGCTGCAGGCCGAGAGCCAGCCCATCTGGTTCCGCAATATCCGCATCAAGCCGTTGCCCCGTTGACCTGATACGTCCGTTCCAAGGATCTGGTGAGTCGGTCCGTCCAACCCACGAGATCGCAAAAGAAGCCGGAATGGACCCACGAGATCTGATACGTCGCGCGCAGGCCGGGGACGCAACCGCCTTCGGCGAGTTATTGGACTCGCACTACGACACCATCTTCCGCTTCGCCTGGCGTTGGTCACGGCATCGCGCCAACGCCGAGGACATCGCGCAGCTCGCCTGCATGAAGCTGGCGAACAGCCTCGGGCAATATCGCTTCGAGGCGGCGTTCGCCACCTGGCTGTACCGGCTGGTGATCAGCTGCGCGCAGGACTGGAAGCGCAGCCAGCAGCGGCACGAACACGACGAGCTGTTCGAGACCGCCTCGCTGACCGACGGCTCGCAGACCGAGGACCAGATCTACCTCGCGCAATTGCTGGTGGAGATCGAGGACCTCGGCGAGGGCATGAAGGAAACGGCACTGCTGGTGCATGCCGAAGGCATGAGCCACGCGGAAGCGGGCGCAGTCCTCGGGGTGTCCGAATCCACGATCTCCTGGCGGGTGCACACCATTCGCCGGCACATGGGCAAACGGAAAGCCAGGGTCAGCGTATGACTTCTTACGAAAAACTGCTGCAGCAGGATGCACCGCCGGCGCCGGACGCGTCGGCGCGCCGCGCCGCGCGGCAGGCCGCGCTCGCCGAGTTCGCGCGCGTGCATGGCGACGTGGCCAACGATCCGGCCTCATCGCGCTGGTCGCTGTTCCAAGCTTTGTTAGGCGGCCTGCGTCTCTCCTCGCAAACACAGAGGAGTGACGACATGCCCTGGTATTCACGTCGGATGTTGTTGGGCGGCGCGGCCAGCGTCTGCCTGGTGGTCGTGGGTGGCGCGCTGGCGTGGAAGACCCTGCGCCTGGATCCGTCGCTGCGGGAATTGTCGCCGGAATTTCAGACCGTCAGCGTGCCCACGAAGGACATCGGTGAAGTTCCCGCGGCGCCGGTCCCGAAGGAAGCCGCGCCGAGGGATGCACCGGCCCCCGTGGACGCGGCGCCGGCGGAACAAAAGTCCCGCCGTGAAGCCGAGCAGGTCGCGGCGCGGGCGACCGAGTCGCGCCAGGAGCTCGCAAAGCAGGAGCAGTACGCGGAGAACGCGGCCGCTGGCATCGTCCCGGCACCTGCCGCTCAGCCTCCTGAGAAGGACGCGCAGATGAATGAGGTCGTCGTCAGTGGACTGCGCGGCCCGCTCAATGCGTCGATGGACAGCAAGCGCGAGGCGGTTGCCGTCGTCGATGCCATCACGGCCGAGGATATCGGGACTTTCCCGGATCAGAACACGGCCGAAGCGCTGCAGCGCGTGCCGGGCGTGGCCGTCTCGCGCAGCGACTCCATGTCCGGCACGTTCAACTATGCATCCGCGCCGCCGCTGGCGGCCGCACCGCAGGAATACCAGGGCCGCGACAAGTTCGAACACTTCGACGTGAATCCGTTGAAGCGCGTGGCCGAAGCCCCGGTGTCCACGTTCTCGGTGGACGTCGACACGTCCTCGTACAGCTTCGTGCGGCGCCAGTTGCAGTCCGGCGTGTTGCCGCAGAAGGACGCGGTGCGTGTCGAGGAGATGGTCAACTACTTCGACTATGCATGGCCAGCGGCCGAGACCCGTGCGCAGCCGTTCAAGCCCACGGTGGTGGTCAGCGATTCGCCGTGGAACAAGGGCCGCAAGCTGGTCACCATCGGCATCAAGGGCTACGAGATCCCGCGCGGCGAACAGCCGGACGCGAACCTGGTGCTGCTCCTGGACGTCAGCGGTTCGATGAGCGGTGCCGACCGCCTGCCGCTCGCCATCCAGTCGATGGAATTGTTGTTGGGCAGCCTGAAGCCCACGGATACCGTGGCCATCGTGGTCTATGCGGGCGCGGCCGGCAAAGTGCTCGATCCCACGCCGGTGCGTGACAAGGACAAGATCCTCGACGCGTTGCATCGCCTGCAGGCCGGCGGCTCCACCGCGGGTGCCGAAGGCATCAGGCTCGCCTACGAGCTGGCCGAGTCGAGCTTCCGCAAGGGCGGCATGAACCGCGTGCTGCTGGCCACGGACGGTGACTTCAACGTCGGCATCGACAGCACCGAGGAGCTCAAGGGCTTCGTCGAGCGCCAGCGCGAGAAGGGGATTTTCCTCTCGGTGCTCGGTTACGGCATGGGCAATTACCGCGACGAAATGGCGCAGGCGCTGGCGCAGAACGGCAATGGCGTCGCGGCGTACATCGATTCGCTGGCCGAAGCCCGCAAGGTGCTGGTGGAGCAGGCCACGGGCTCGCTGTTCACCATCGCCAAGGACGTGAAGCTGCAGGTGGAATTCAATCCGGACACCGTCGCCGAGTACCGCCTCGTCGGTTACGAAACTCGCGCGCTCAGGCGCGAGGACTTCAACAATGACGCGGTCGATGCGGGTGACGTCGGCGCCGGTCACACCGTGACGGCCATCTACGAGATCACGCCCGTGGGCGCAGGTGCGCCTTCCGTCGATGCGCGTCGTTACGGCAGCGACGCGAAATCGGACAAGGCGGGCAAGCGGGGTGGTTTGTCGGGCGAATGGGGCTTCCTCAAGATCCGCTACAAACTACCCGACGGCCAGGAATCGAAGCTGCTGGAGCAGCCCATCAACAAGGACATGCCGGCCGCGAATGCCGCGGTGAAGCGCGACGTGCGGTTCTCGACCGCGGTAGCCGGCTTCGCCCAGCTGCTGCGCGGTGGCAAGTACACGGGCAAGCTGCGCTACGACGACATCATCGAGGATGCGGACGGCGCGCTCGACAGCGACAGCAATGGCCGTCGCGCCGAGTTCGTGCAGCTGGTCCGGAAGGCCCGCACTGCCAAGGGAATGTAAGTAGAAAGGGGGCAGCCCCCGTTTCCCAGCAA
>DATEII010000119.1:0-21606 GCA_035279135.1 Steroidobacteraceae bacterium | reverse complement strand
GGGGCGCGCGCGCCCCAGGCGTCGGCGGCCACCCGGGGCGCGAACGCCTCACCCGCGCGCAGGCGCCCGCACCCGCGACGCCTCGACGTCACGGGACGCGTGGTCTAACTACCGGGTCAGGGTGCGGGCTGGCGGAATTCGCGCGCGTCGAAGCGGTACTTGCGCACCAGCCGGTTGAAGCGGCTGCGTTCCTTGCCGGCGAGGCGCGCCGCCTGGCTGACGTTGCCCGCGCACTGCCGCAGCAGGTCGCGGACGTACTCCCGTTCGAACTCGGCGATCACGCGCGCCTTGGCTTCGCGGAACGCCACGGCGGGCGCCGCGGTGCCGCCGGCGCTGCGCGCGCTGTCGCCCTGGCGCCGGGCGCCGACGCGACGTTCGGTGCCGGGGCCGGGACCGCGCGGCAACGTCGCCAGCATGAGCTCGCTGCTGTCGGCAACCAGGAATTCACGGTGGATCAGATTTTCCAGCTCGCGGATGTTGCCGGGCCAGTGATGGGCACGCAGCGCGGCGATGGCGTCGGGATGGAAATGGCGCTCCGGCGTCTGGTAGCGCGTGCAGAGCTTGCGCAGGAAAGCCTGCGCCAGCACGCGCGCGTCATCGCCGCGCGTGCGCAGCGGCGGCACATCGAGCGTGAGCACGTTGAGCCGGTACAACAGGTCCTGGCGGAACTGGCCATGATCGGCGAGCCGTGCGAGGTCGGCGTTGGTGGCGCCGATCACGCGCACGTTCGCGGTGCGCGCGCGTTCGGCACCCAGCGGCCGGTATTCGTGATCCTGGAGAAAACGCAGCAGGGTCACCTGGCCATGCGCGCTCAGCGTCTCGAGCTCGTCGAGGAACAGGGTACCGGCCTCGGCCTGCGCGATGAGCCCCTGCCGTGCTTCCCGCGCGTCGGTGAACGCGCCACGCGCATGGCCGAACAGTTCGCTGCCGAACAGGGAGTCGGGCAACGAGCCGCAATTGACCGGCACGAAAGGTCCGTCGCGCCGTGCGCTCCGGTAGTGGATGGCGCGCGCGGTCAGTTCCTTGCCGGTGCCGGTTTCGCCATCGACGAGCACGGTCGCGTCGCAGCGCGCGAATCGTTCTATATGAGCCAGCAGCTGCAGGAAAGGCGGCGATTCACCGAGGAGATTGAGCTGCGCATTGAGCTTCACCTGCGATTGCATTCCTGGCTGCCGCATGTCTCCTCCTTGTCGACCCCGGAAGGCTGTCAGCGGTGCGTTGCAAATGCAATCTGTTGAATTGCCGCAGTGGCGGCGCAGTGTGACTTTTTCCCGCTCGCGCGCGCCCCGGCATCGTGCAGTGCCGCGAAGCTTCGCAGCCGGCGCGTTGCGCGCGGCTCACTCCGCCGCGTGCAGGCAGTCGAACTCGAGCAGCAGGTCCGAGCGGCACACGTCGCCGAGCAGCACCAGGAACGGTGTGTCGGGCGGCAGCTTCTCGCGCAGCGACTTCTCGACGATCGCGAGATCCGCGGGATCACGCAGGTAGGCCTTGAACAACGTGTTGCGGCCGAATCTCCCGGGCAGCGCCGGTGAGTGCGCCCGCGCGCGCGCCAGCACGCTGTCGAGATTGCGGAAGATCTCCGTCATCTGCCGCTGCACGCTGCCGGCGTGCTGGGATGCGTGGCCCACGATGCTCGCCGTGCCGGAGATCATCAGCAGGTCCGGCGCCACCAGCATGGCGCGCGAAAAGGCCGGCGGCGTGGGGCCGTATTGGCGCGGGTACTGGTACGCCGACATCTGGCGTGGATTCTCGAGCGCGAAGCCCGGCTCGCGACCCGCGAGCCAGTACACCTGCAGGCGATGCGAACCATCGCGGCGCCCGATGGCCGTGGCCGCCGGGAAGCGCTCGAGGCCCAGCGACTTCAATCCTTCGGTGCGACCCGAACAGAAGACGCGGTAACGCTCCTCGTCGCCCGCACCCGTGTTGATGTCGTCCAGGTAATTCCAGATGCGCTGCAGGTGCCGATAGCGCGAGCGCAACTGGAATTCCGCGACCTGCGAATAGATGTAAGCGGCCGCACCGGCCAGCCCGCCATGCTCGCGCTCGTCCACCTCGATGGCGGCGGCCAGGTGGTGGTCATCCGCCGCGAAGCGGATCTGTCCGTCGAAGCCCGTGTGCACGGGACCATTGGCGTACCAGACCTCGGTGAGGCCGGCGCCCGCCAGTGGTTCGAGGCGCACGCGCGCGCAGCGCGCCGGCACCGGCGTGCGGTCGGTGCCGAATTGCACGGCGAACAGCACCTCGGCCGGCAGCGGCCGACCGGGATCGAGCGGCAGGTACTCGATGCGCGGCGCGGCGGCACTGAGGCGCGGAAGCGCGGTGCTGCTCATCAGCCCGCCTCCAGCGCGCGCATCTCGCGGCGATAACGCAGGGTGTCGCGCCACATGAACAACGAGGTGATGTAGTACAGCGCCTTGAACACGCGCAGCCGGCGCAAGGTCTGGTGCGCGCCGAACACGTGGCCCGAGAGCATCGAGACCATGGCCTCTTCGACACGCATCACGTTGCGCGGATTCGCGAACAGCCAGGCGAGCGCTGGCGTGGTGAAACGCACGATGAACCAGGTGAATTCCTTGAGCCCGGCGCGCATCTCGCGCTCGTAGGCGCGTTGCAGCGGGCGCTCGCGCGCGCCCTTCAGCACGCGATCGACGAGCTCGGCCGCGTTCGTGGCGCTGTGCATGGCGAGGTACACGCCGCTCGAGAACACCGGGTCGAGGAAGGCCGCGGAATCGCCGGCCATGATCCAGCGCTTGCCGCTGTGCTCGCGGCATTCGTACGAATAGTTGCCGGTGGCTTCGAGATTGCCGTGCAGCTTCGCATTCACCAGGCGCGCCTTGAGCGCGGGCACTGAATGCAGGATCTGCATGAGGAATTCCTCGAGCGAACCCGTGCGCTGCTTCATGAGCTCGGGCAGCAACACGGCGCCGATGCTCGTGATGCCCTCGGACAGCGGGATCAGCCAGATCCAGCCCTGGCCCGTACCGAGGCGGAAGCGGTAGATGCTGATGTTGCCGGTCCACGGTTCGGCGCGGCGCTCGACGCCGGTGAAGTGCGCGAAGATGGCCGCGCTCCGATGGCGCGCATGGCGTTGCTTGAGCCTGAGGCTGCTGCCGAGGAAGGTGTCGCGGCCCGAAGCATCGACGAGATAACGGCCGCGCACCTCGCGCGTGGCCCCCGCGGCATCACGGACCGTGACCGAGGCCGAGTCGGCCGTGGTCGAGGCACTCACGACTTCCGTGTTCTCGTAAGTGCGCACCCCAGAGCGCTGGGCATTGCGGAACAGGATCTCGTCGAACTGCTCGCGTTTCACCTGGTAGGCGTACCCGGGCAGGCGCTCCAGGGACTTGGAGAAATCGAACACGTTGAAGCCGCGCTCGTTGTCGGCCGGAAAATCGGCCGCCGGCTTGCGCACGCCGATGCGGTCCACCTCCTCGAGCACGCCCAGGCGCTCGAGGATCGGGATGTTCATGGGCAGCAGCGATTCGCCGATGTGGAAGCGCGGATGGCGGCTTTTCTCGAAAAGCTGGACCTTGTGGCCCCGGCGCACCAGTTCGGTGGCCGCCGTGGTGCCGGCCGGTCCGCCGCCGATGATGATGACGTCGCAATCCAGGCTGCGAGCCGCGTGGTTTTCTTGTGACGTCATTGGAAAGTGATTGCCCCGCCCGTGGCTATAATAGCCGCCTTCTTTCAGCACATTCGAGAGCCGCGCCTCACTCCGCCATGAACGCCAATATCGCCACGGCTGCCACGCAGTCACCCCTGGAGCGCGACGTCGCCTCGATGATCGTCACGACACTGAACCTGGAGTCGGTCAAGCCCGAGGAAATCGACCCCGCGGCCCCGCTGTTCGGTGCCGGCCTGGGCCTCGATTCGATCGACGCACTGGAGCTCGCGCTGGAGATCTCCAAGCGCTACGGCTTCCAGTTGCGCTCGGACGACGAGGACAACCGCCGCATCTTCGCGTCGCTGAGCAATCTCTCGGCGCACATCGAGAAGAACCGGGTCAAGTGATGAGGGCAGCCCGCCGAGGCTGATGACACCGGCGTGCAGCCGCTCAGCATCACCGCTTTCACCGCCACGTGCGCGGCCGGCGCCGGCCGCGCCGAACTACTGCGCGCGCTCGATACCGGCCGCTCGGGACTTTCGCCCAACGACTTCGGTCGCGAACCGCTGAAAACCTGGGTGGGTCGCGTGCCGGGCATCGAAGACTCGCCGCTGCCCGGCGACCTGTCGCACTACGAGTGTCGCAACAACCGGCTGGCCTGGATGGGGCTGCGCCGCGATGGATTCCTCGAAGCGGTCGAGGCCGCGCGCCGCCGCTATGGCTCGGATCGCGTCGCGCTGGTGCTCGGCACGTCCACGTCGAGCATCGGCGCCACCGAGGAGGCGTACACGCGCCTCACGCCCGACGGCCAGTTCCCCGAGGATTTGCGTTACCAGGCGGTGCACACGCCACACTCCACGGGCGAATTCCTGCAACGCGTGCTCGGTCTCAGCAATGTCGGCGTGACCGTGGCCACGGCCTGCTCGTCGAGCGCAAAGGCTTACGCGCAGGGTGCGCGCCTCATCGAGCTCGGCATCGCCGATGCCGCGGTGGTCGGCGGCGTGGATTCACTGTGCGGCAGCGTGCTGTTCGGATTCAATTCGCTGGCGCTGGTTTCGCCGGAGCCCTGCCGGCCGTTCGATGCGCAACGCGCGGGCATCAGCATCGGCGAGGCGGCCGCGTTCGCGCTGCTCGAGCGCGAAGGAAAGGGTCCGCGCCTGGCCGGCTATGGCGAGTCGAGTGATGCGCACCACATGTCGACGCCGCATCCGTCGGGGCGCGGTGCGCGCATCGCCATGGAGGACGCGTTGCGTCGCGGCGGTCTCGAGCCGGCGGCCATCGACTACGTGAACCTGCACGGCACCGCGAGTCTCAAGAACGACGAGATCGAGGCGCAGGCGATTGCCGACCTGTTTCCCGAGCGTACCCACGCCAGTTCCACCAAGGGCTGGACCGGCCACACGCTCGGCGCGGCGGGCGCGCTGGAAGCCGTCATCACCTTGCTGAGCCTCGAGTCGGGCCTCATGCCCGGCAACCTGAATACGCGTGAGCTCGATCCAGCCTGCGGTCCGCAGGTGCGGCTCGCGAATGCGAACGGACGCGTGCGCCACGCGCTCAGCAATTCGTTCGGATTCGGCGGCAGCAACTGCGTGTTGTTGTTCGCGGCCGAAGCCGCATGAACCTGATGCGCGCACCCGCGCGGCTGTTCGTGAACGGCGTGGCGTTGTGGTCGCAACGGCTGCCTGGCTGGGAGCGCGCGCGCAGGATCCTCGCGGGCCTCGAGCCCGCACCGCAGGAAGCCGCGCCGCGACCGTCACCCGAACTGCTGCCGCCCACGGAACGACGTCGCGCACCGGACACCGTCTCCGTGGCCATGGAAGCGGCGCTCGCCGCCTGCCGGTTCGCGCAACTGCCGCCGTCGTCGGTGCCCTGCGTGTTCAGCTCCATGCACGGCGATCTCGCGATCACCGATTACATGTGCGCGACCATGGCGTCGACGCCCACGCTGGTGTCGCCGACCAAGTTCCACAACTCGGTGCACAACGCCGCCGCCGGCTACTGGACCATCGCGGCGGAGTGCACGCGGCCGTACACATCGTTATCCGCCGGCGATTTCTCGTTCGGCGCCGGGCTGCTGGAAACCTGCGTGCAGGCGCTGACCGGCGGTGAGAACGTGCTGCTGGTGGCGTACGACATCGATGCGCGCGGACCGCTCGCGCCGGTCGCCGCCAGCAAGGGATTACTCTCGGTCGGACTCATTGTCTCGCCGCAGCGTGGCGCGCAGGCGCTGGCGCAGGTGCAGCTCGAGGTCGTCTCCGGGCCGGGACTCACGCCGAGCCGCGCGAAACCCGAGAACGCGGCGCTGGTCGCCGGCAATTCCACCGAGAGCTGCCTGCCCTTCGTCGAAGCGCTGGCGCTCGGCGGCACGCACGATCTCGTCTGCCTGGCGACACCGACGCTGGGCCTGAAGTTGCACGTCGAGGCGCTGTGAAGCGCGACGTGATCATCGTCGGGGGCGGGCTCGCGGGCCTCACCCTCGCCTTGCAGCTGCGCGCACGCCTTCCGGCGCTATCGATCACCGTGCTCGAGCGCAACGAGCTGCCGTTGCCCGAGGCTGCGCACAAGGTGGGCGAATCCACGGTGGAGATCGGCGCGCATTATCTCGACACGGTGCTCGGCCTCGATGCGCACCTGCGCGAGCACCAGCTGCGCAAGTTCGGCTTCCGCTTCTTCTTCAGCGATCGTCGCGACGACATCGACGCGGTCACCGAGCTCGGCGCGAGCAATTACCTGCACACGCCCGGCTACCAGCTCGACCGCGGAATCCTCGAGAATTTCCTGTGCGCGCGCGTGCGCGAGCAGCGCATAGAGCTCATCACGGGCGCGACGGTGCGCGAGATCGCGCTGGCCGACGATGGCGAACATCGCGTGCGCTTCGTCACCGACTCCGAGGTCGAGCTCACCGCCGACTGGCTCATCGACGCCAGCGGCCGCGCCGGCCTGCTGCGCCAGCAGCTCGGCCTCAAGGTCGACAATGGGCACCATGCCAACGCGGCCTGGTTCCGTCTATCTACCCGCATCGAGATCGACGACTGGTCGGCCGACGCGGACTGGCATGCGCGCTGCTTCGCGCGCGAGCGCTGGCTCTCGACCAACCACCTGGTAGGCCCCGGTTACTGGGTGTGGCTGATCCCCTTGTCCAGCGGCTCGCATTCGATCGGCATCGTGGCCGACGAGGCGCTGCATCCGCTGCGCAGCTACAACTCCTTCGAGCGTGCGCTCGGGTGGCTGCGCACGCACCAGCCCCGGCTCGCCGCGATCGTCGAACGCGAACGCGATCAGCTGCAGGATTTCGTCGCGCTGCGGCACTTCTCTTATGGCTGCAAGCGGGTATTTTCGGCCAAACGCTGGGCGCTGACGGGCGAAGCCGGCCTGTTCCTCGATCCCTTCTATTCGCCCGGAACGGATTTCATCGCCATCTCGAATACCTACATCACCGAGCTCGTGGCACGCGAGCGCGCCGGCGAATCGATCGAGATGCACGCGCACATCTTCGAGCAGATCTACTTCTCGTTCTACGAGAGCACGCTCGCGCTGTACCGCGACCAGTACGCGATGTTCGGGGATGCCGAGGCCATGCCGGCCAAGGTGATCTGGGACTACGCCTACTACTGGGGAATTCTCTGCCAGTTCTTCTTCCAGCACCGGCTCACGGACATCGTCTCGTTGTCGCGGCTCAAGAAGGAGCTCACGGCCGCGCAGACGATCAACCTGCGGGTCCAGGAGCTGCTGCGTGCCTGGGCGCGCGCGCACCAGCCGCCGAACCCGGCGCGCATGCTCGACCAGGCGGCGCTGCCGTGGTTCGCGGAGCTCAATCGCAGCCTCGGCGACCAGCTCGACACCGCCGGCTTCCAGGCGCGCATCCGTCGCAACACCGCGCTGCTGCACGAGCTCGCGACGGAAATCCTCGCGCGTGCGCGGCAGGCCGTGCCCGGCATCGACGCCGCCGGCCTGGAGAAGGCACTGGCCGAGTTCGCGGCGGCGCCGGCGGCCAGCCCGCTGCTGTTCAGGCCCGCGGCGTAAATGGGGACATTCCTCATTTCGTTGTAACAATCGCAGGTGCGCCCGGTACACCGACAGGCCATCCGATTGTTACAACGAAATGAGGAATGTCCCCATTTACGGCAAGTCGTAGACCATTGCCGCAACCCGGCCGCTCGCGATGAGCGCCCCGGCATGATGCACGTCGAAGGTGTACTGGAAGCCCGCGGCACTGGCCATCAGCACGCGCGCGGTGACCTGCAGCTCACCCGCCAGGTCCTCGATGAAATCGTGCGTGCAGTGAAATTCACGCACCGATACCAGCAACGCGGGTTTGGGCGCGATCCTTTCGGCGCGATTCAGCAGGCCACCGTGCAGGGCCATGGTCTGCGCGCCGAACTCCGCGAGGTGCACGCCTGCCAGGCGGCCGTCCTTGCGCAGCGGATTGTCGCCGGCTCGATGCCGCGTGGTCGCGGCGACGAGCTGCTCGCGATCCCACCGAACGACGCGTTCGATCATGCGTGCTGTGCCCGCATGCGGCAGCAGTCCGGAGATATCGGTCATGCCCGGGCCCGCTCGCGCGTCAGCAACAACGCGAGCAAGAAGTTCGACAACACGCCGAGCGAGACCGTGACGCCGATGGCCTGCAGGATGGGCACGGTCGACAACGAGAACAGCGCGAACACGAGCAGCGTGGTGGCCGAACACACCAGCAGCGCGTGCAGGGTGCGCTGTTGTTCCGCGGCATCGTCCGCGGCGTGTTCGAAGAACAACGCGTAGTCGAGACCCAGGCCCGCCGCCAGCACCAGCGAGATCAGGTGGAACAGGCTCAGCGAGACATTGGTCGCGCGCAGCACCGCGAGGATCACCAGCGTCGTGAGGATCATCGGTGCGAGCACGCGCAGGATGCGCGACCAGCTGCGCAAGGTCACCGCGATCACCGCGATGAGCAGGGCCG
This sequence comes from Steroidobacteraceae bacterium, assembly GCA_035279135.1. GTDB lineage: Bacteria > Pseudomonadota > Gammaproteobacteria > Steroidobacterales > Steroidobacteraceae > CADEED01. Next base: position 13,063 of record DATEII010000119.1, on the reverse strand, counting down.
CGGCGATCTCGAGGCACAGCAGGATGTGCGAGCGCTGCGCGGCCACCAGCTGTTCGGACGCCGCCTTGAGATCGAGGAAGGTGACATTGCCGTTCGTCGTCGCGAGCTGCGCCACGGCCTTGGGATCGTGCACGTCGTACAGGCTGATGAGCCCGTACCAGCGGCCGTCGCGCGAGAAGATCTCGCTGCCGAGGCGAAGATCCAGCGGCGTGTCGTGCAGGTCCGCGCGTGTCAGCGGCCGCAGGCTGCGCGCGTGCTCGACGTCGGCGAGGAAGGGCGCGAAGACCTCGGCTTCGAACGGTGAATCCGCCACCGCACGGGCGAGCATGGCTTCGAGCGCCGCGGCCGCGGGCAGCGCCGCCTGGCGCTTCTTCTGCAAGGCCTCGCTCGGCAGGAACTGCGCGGCATGCTCGAATGAACCAATCGCGCCGGCGCGTGCGGCACCGTCGAGCCTCTTGTCGAGTGCTTCGAGGGCCGCGAGCACCGCGTCCTCGCTGTCACCGCTCGCGACCAGCAGGTAGCGCAGGTCCGGCGTCGCCAGCTCCTTGCGCAACTCGGCGTCGCGCTTCAGCAACTCGGGCGGCACCGGCGTGAGCTTGGAGAGATTGTTCTCCCAGAACCCCTCGGAGCGCCACAGGAACACCGCGAGTGCCGCGATCGGGATCGCGAAGTACAGCGCGGACGGCCGCGGCAGTCGCTCGATGCGCTGGTCGAGTCTCGCGAGCCACGCCGAGCTCGCCGGGTCGCTGCCCGGCATCGGCGCGATGCGCGGCAGCAGGAACCGGGTAGTTAGCCCGGCCGCCAGCAGCCCGGTGATGGTGAGGCAGGCGAGCTGCGCGAGCCCGATGACGCCGGACATCAGGAACGCGAGGTAGGCGATGCAGGTGCTGGCGACACCGGTCGCGAGCGGTGGCCACACCTTGCGCGCGGTGACCAGCGCGGTCTCGTCGCGCCTCAGGTGGCTGAACAGGTGGATCGGATAATCCTGCGCCACGCCGATCAGCGTGAAGCCGAACGCGATGGTGATGCCGTGCACGCCGTCGAAGATCAGGCTCACGGCCGTGAGGCCCGCGAGGCCGGCCGTCAGCAGCGGCAAACCGCCGAGGATCGTGAACACGAAGCGGCGGTACGCCAGCCAGAGCAGCGTGATCAGCCCGATGGTGTCGAAGCTGCCGAACCAGGTGGCTTCGGTCTGCGTGCGGTTGCGGATCACCGAAGAGAAGTAGCCGGTGCCGCTGACGGTGAGCGTGGCGGCCGAGTCAGCGCGCGCCTGGGCAAACTGCTCCTGCAGCGTGGCCAGCGCCTGCGTCTGCCCGTCGGGATCGAAGGCCGCTGCGCGCGTCTGCACCAGCAACAGCGCGCGCCGGCCATCCGCGGTGAACCACACCCCCTCCACCTGGTGCGGCTCGGCGCGCGGCTGCCAGCGTTGCGCGAGGTGCAGCAGCTCGAGCGTGGGATCGCGCGGCAGCCATTCCTCGAGGAACCCCGCGGCCGGCGAGGCCATGTCGGCGGCGCGGTCCTCGAGCTCGGACGCCAGCCGCGCCTCGTCGAGCGGCGCGGCATCGAAGGAGTCCGAGATCAGGTAGCGATAGGCCAGCAGCTTCTCCGGGATGCTTGGCGGCGGCTGCGCGCCGTTCGCGACCAGCGCGAATTCCTCGCGCGCCGCGAGCGCGGTGCCATAACGCTTCGAGATGTCCGCGAGCGTGGCGGGCCGGTCACCGTCGATGGCCAGCAACAGCAGGCGCGAGGCCGGACTCTCGCCGATGTTCTGGATCAGCAGCCGCTGCTCCTCGGTGCGAGGCGACGGCATGAAGAGGCGCAGGTCCGCGGAGACCTTCAGATGCGTCTGCACCCAGAAAATCCCGAGCGCGAGCAGGCCGCACCAGGCCGCGAGCAGCACCCAGCCGCGGCGAGTCATCGCGAGGGCGTGGCGCGTTGCACGGTGCCGGCGCGGCAGGTGCGTTCGAGCTCGGCGCGGGACGGCAGCGCCACACCCGCGGGTGCAGCGGCGAACAATGTGAGTGCGCCGTCACCGTCAGGTTCCAGCGCTTCCAGGCAGGACGGCTTGTCGCCATTGCCGTGTACGTCGATGTGCGCGAGATGTTTCGCGAGCGTCGGATCGCGGGGCTTCAGCGTGAGTGTCCAGTGCGCGGCGTCTTCGGTGAGCGAGACCTCGAAGTCCTGCTTCAGCGGCGTGAGCTTGCCTTCGAGCAGTGCGCGGAAGCTGCCGAGCAGCACGCGCAGCTGCGGCGCGCGTTGCAGCGACAGGCTGCGCGTCGCTTTGCCGGCGCGCGTGATGCGCACCTGCTCGCCGTCGACTTCGGTGGTCTCGCGCGTCGGTGCCGAAACGTTGCGCACCATGACGCCATCGGCGCGGTATTCGAGCGTGCCGCTGCTGCGCAGCGGTTTCCGGAGCAGGTGCGAGAAGCGGTACTCGACGAAGTCCGTGCTCACCGGCGGCGAGCGCGCGAGCCGTTTCTCCAGCGCCTCAAGCCCCTGGCTCTCTTCCGGCTCGTGGCACGGGGCCGTCGTCGTTGCCGTCAGCAGCAGTGCGCTCAGCAGCATCGTTGGTCGCAAAGGGCACGTCCCAGAAATCGTAGAGGTTGAACCAATTGTAAGGGGCCATGCGCGCGAAATGCGCGAGCCGGTCCGCGAACCGCTGCACCACCTCGACCAGCGCGGCGTTGCGCTGCTGGCGGTCACGCGGCAGGTCGAACGGGAATCTCTCGAAGTGCAGCTCGTAGCGATTGCCGCCGCGATAGATGCCGAATGCCAGCACCACCGGCACGCGCAAGGCCGCGGCAAACAGCCACGGCGACGCGGGGAAAGGCGCCCGGTCTCCCAGGAAATTCGCGACGATGGCCGGGTTGCCGGGCCGCAGGCGGTCTGCGAGCGTGGACACGACGGCGTTCTGTTCGAGCGCGCGTTGCATGGCCAGCACCAGCTCGGGCCCGGGCCGGCGCGCATCGATGATCATCGCGGCGAGCTTGGGATTGAGCGCGTTGAGCATCGTGGTGAGACCGGCGCCCTGGCCCTGGTCGAGCAGGATGCGGATCTGCACGTTGGGGTTTCGCAGGCTGAGCACGCGCAAAGCGTCGAAGCTGCCGAAGTGGGCTCCGAGCAGCAAGGTCCCCCGCCCACCCTTGAGGTCCGCGTCCAGGTACTCGAGGCCGAAGATCTTCACGTCGAAGCGCGAGAAGCGATCTGCCATCAGGAACACGCGATCGGCGGTCACCGTGGAAAAAGACAGGAAGTGGCGGAACACCTCGATGAGCCTCGCGCGCCGGCCGAACAGCCGGCCCAGGTAGGCGCGCGACGCCGCACGCTCCGGCCCACGCCGGATCATGAAGTAGAGCGCCGCGAAGAACGTGATGAAGCGCACCACCGGTCGCCCGACCTTGAACGCCAGCGTGCGCCACAGCCAGATCGCGAAGCGCCCGCCGGCTTCCGGACGTTTTTGCCACTGCTCGGTGGCCTGCGGCGCCGTCACGCGATCCACTCCAGCGTACCGCGCACCACCAGGGTCTGGTCGCGGCGAATGTCGAATGCGCAGCGCGTCGCGCCGTTCGCGGGTGGTTCGAAACGCAGCTGCGCGCGCTGCCCCGGCCCGAGCGGTGTGAAGAACTTGGCCTCGCGCACACGCAGCTCGCGCGGCGCGCGACCCGCAGCCTGGCCGATCTCCGCCTGCGCCCACTCGAGCAGCATCACGCCGGGCACGATGGGGCGACCCGGGAAGTGGCCTGCGAAGACCGGGTGGTCCGCCGCAACCTCGAAGCTCACGAGCCGTTCAGCCATTCTTGAGCGCCGCGACGATGTTGGGCATGCGCGAACGCGCCTCGCGCGCGAAATGCAGCGGGTTCTTGAAGCGGTAATCCGGGAAGCGCCACACGCGCACCGAAAATTCCAGCGCGAGCATGCCGCCGATGAGTAGATAGGTGCCGGTATTGCCGAACCAGACGAAGGCCGCGGGCGAAGCCGGCCAGCGCGGCGCGAAGCCGGCCGTGTCGATCAGACCGCCGGGCACGAGGTTCACGATCAATACCGCATTGGTGGTGGCCACGAGGCCGAGCAACAGCGTCCACGCCCAGGTCACGCCGTGCGCGTAACGGATGATTTCCGGCGCCGGCACCAGCGGCGCATGGAAGCCGCGCGCCACTCGCTCCACCAGTGGCGTGCGGCCGCTGCGCAACGTGCGTCCGAACATGAAGGCGATACTGGCTGGAATGAGCACCGGCGGCAGCAAGAGCGGCACCGGCGGCGCGCCGCGCGCCACGGCGATGACGATGACGGCACAGATCGCGGCCACCACCATGCGCAATGCGGTCCGCTGCCGTCCCTGGATGGAAAGCAGGAACAGGAACGCCAGCAACGCGGTGGCCGTTGCGGCCAGCGCCGCGGAATGATGGATCAGCGCGAAGTGCGCCGTGGCGAGGTAGCTGAGCGTGATCGTGATGATCAGCCACGTGCGGGCGGCGGGGGACATGGGAAGCAGACCGTGCGGTTACCGTTGGATCGACCCGCTCGTGGGCCGGCGGGAATCATACGCTGCGCAGCCCGCCCATAAAAAAGGGCCGGGTTACCCCAGCCCTCGGACGTCGGCGGCGAGGCGGCAGGCCTTGGAAACCGCCGAATCGAAAAGCCCGATCAGCGGCCCGGGCCGCAAAAGTAATGCGAAGACATCGTCCCTCCTGCAAGAGAGCGCTGTCGATGACGCGGAATTCAAGACTCCACGGATGACAGCTTTTTGTTCGATCTTCACTGCGCCCGCATGCGCATGCGTGGCCCGGAGCATATCAATGCCGCGAGAAAATGGAACCTTTGAAGGTGCACGGCATGCGCCCCCGGGGCCGCACCCAAGAGTTTTCAGAAACCTACCTTGAACCCCGCATACCAGAAGCGCCCGCGCACGTCGTAGATGCCGCTGCCTTCGCCTACTCCGGTGAGTCCGAGCGGTGGGACCCGGTCGGACAGGTTGTCCACGCCGACGTACGCGCTCAGATCGTCCCGGATGTCGTAGGCCGCACGGATGTCGTGGTAGATCACCGTGGGGTAGTACTTCTTCTCGGCGTAGTCCGCGTTCTGCGGCGGGTTGCCGCCCACCGAGAACACGTTCTCCGCCAGGTCGATGACCATGTGGCCGATGTAACGCATCTGGTATCCGAACTTGAATTTGCCCACCGTGAAATCGGTGTTCCAGTTGAAGGCATCCTTCGGATCGCCGAGCTCGTACAACACCTGGTCCGGATCGCTGGGATGCGCCGGGTCGAGGAAGTCGTCCCGCTGCAGCACGTGTGTATAGATCACCCGCGTGCCCAGCTTGCCGAGCTCGCCGATGTTGCCGTTGTAGCCGACTTCGAAGTCGATGCCGCGCGCCGTGGAGCTCGCGTAGTTCAGCAAGGTCTGCTGCAAGGTGCCGTTCTGCAGGGCATACGGCGCGTCGGGATCCGAGGTCGGGTCCGATGTTCCCGGGATGTACGACGGACCGCCGGCCGCGCCCCAGCGCTGGAACAATCCGCAGAACTGGTTGTTGAGATCCGCGGAGTCGTAGCAGGCATCCATGATCTGCTGCGCGTCGGGCGCGGTGATCACGTCATCGATGTCGATGTCGAAGTAGTCCGCCGAGAACGTGAATCCCGGCAGGAACGTCGGCTGCAACACGATGCCGGCCGTGAACGAGTCCGAGGTCTCTTCTTTCAGATCGGGATTGCCGCCGCTCAGGATTTCCGGCGTGGCCGCTTCGCTCCAGTCGAAATTGGCCGGAATTCCCGCGGCGGCGCAGTTCGCCGCGCGCGTCGGCGAGCCACCGCCGATGTTGTGCGCCGAGCAGGGATCTTCGATGTCCGCGAAGTTCTGGCTCTGCTCGGAGTACAGGTCCACCAGGCTCGGCGCGCGTACCGCGCGAGCCAGGCCGGCGCGCAGGCGCACACCGTCCACCGGCGCCCACTCGAGGCCGCCGTTGTACGCCAGCACGCCGCCGGTGGCGCCGTTGTAGTCGGCATACCGCGCGGCGAGGTTGAGCGTGAGTTCCCGGGCACCCGGCTTTTCCGTGAGCAGCGGCACGCGGAACTCGGTGAACACTTCGTCCACCTTCTGCTTCGGCGGATCGAGCTTCGGCAGCGCGTTGTAGAACGTGAGGCCGGAAGAGACGAGGTCATCCGCCTCGAAGAACACATCCTCGGTGCGGTGCTCGACGCCGAACGCCACGCCGACCGGACCTGCGGGCAGCGAGAACCATGCCGAGGAGTCGCCGGTGATCGAAGCGGACGCCACGAACTCCGTGATCTTGGCCACCGAGGTCGTGTCCTGCAGTACGTAGTTGCGCGCCGCGGGGCTGATGTTGCCTTCACCGAAGGGATTCATCGGCTGACAGTCGGCGATGTCGGTGGGCAGCCGGGCGACGGCGACCGGATTGGTGTCATCGTATGAATAGGCCGCATCGGGATCGATCTGCGATCGGCACACGATGCCGTTGGGTCCCTGCGCCGAATCCATGGCCAGCGCAAAGCGTTGCAGGTCGAGATTGCCGGTGACGCGCGTGTCTTCCTTGAACTGGCCCCAGTTCACCGACACGTCGTATTTCCACGTGTCGCCCATGTTGCCGCCCACGCCCACCACGAAGCGCGTGGTCTCGCGCTTGGCGTCTTCGCCGCGTCCGCCGAGGTCCGACAGGTTCTTGTAGAGCCGGAACTGATCCGATCCCGCGAGCGGGTCGAGGCCTGCGGCGACGCGCGCATCGTTGATGGCAGTCCGGTTGGCGTCGGTCAGGTAAGGGTTGTCGAATCGCGGCTGCTCGCGATCGCCGTCGATGGTTCCACCCTGGAAGAAGGCGGGCTGTGCCTGCAGCAGCGAATTCGTCCGCACGTACTTGGCTTCCACGTAGGGCGCGAAGCTGTCGGAGATCTTCAGGTTGCCGAACACGTTGAAGCTGTAGCGCTCGAGCTTGGGCAGGATGCCCAGCAGGTGGTATTCGCGGTTGTTGGAGCCATTGCCACCGTTGAAATTGCCGTTGGGTCCGAGACCGATGCGTTCGCCCGTTTGCGGAGCCAGGCTGCCATCCGGCTGAAAGATGAGCGGACAGGAATACGGCACCCGCAAACCGGTGTCCGGATCGATGTTCGACGCCAGGCCACACGGTGCGAGGCCGCTGTCCGATGCCGCCGCGGCCAACACGCTGCCGCCGTTCGAATAGGTCACGGCCCTGACGTCCGGATAGTAGAGGCGATCGGGTGTTCCATCGGAGCCGTTGAGCGCGTCCGGCGGATCGGATTCGCTGACCACGAACAGGCCCTGGTGCGCCAGGTTCGGGCGGTCCGAGGCGAAGAACGGTTCCTGCTTGGCGTACTCGAAGTTCGCCGCGATGTTGCCCTTGTCGTCCCAGAAGTTGGTGCCCGCGAGCACGCTGGCGTAGTAGTCGCCGGCATCGGAGTCGAAACTCTGGCCGCCCTGGCCGCGGAACTGCAGTCCGGTGAAATCCTTCTTGAGGATGAAGTTCACGACACCGGCGATGGCATCGGAACCATAGACCGCGGAGTTGCCGCCGGTGACCACGTCGACGCGTTCGATGAGATCGCTCGGAAACGTATTAACGTCCGGCGAAACCGCGTTGCCGAGAATGTCGGAAGCCACGTGACGCCGGCCGTTGACCAGCACCAGCGTGCGCTGTGTGCCGAGTCCGCGCAGATCGAGCAGGTTGAGCCCGGTGGTGCCGAGGAAGCGCGTGGAGTTCGACTGGCTGAAGGTGCTGCGAAGCGCGGGAAGATCGTTGAGCAGATCACCGACGGAGGTGCTGCCGGTCTCGTAGATTTCGTTCGCCGTCACCGTCGTGACGGGGACCGCGGACTCGAGATTGGGACGCGCGATGCGTGATCCGGTGACCACCACTTCTTCGAGACTCTGGTCGGGCGGCGGTGGTGCCTGCGCCAACACGCTGGAAGTGGTGGCGGCTGCGGATACTCCGCAAACCAGTACGGCGGCACGGCTCGCGCCGCGAGTGCGATGGAACGTCATGTGCCCTCCTGCAAAGAGTGACCGCGCAATGACTTGGTGTTCGTTCGAACCTGCGACGCGCCGCTGTTGTACGAACGCATCGTCGCTTCGAGCCTACCAACCGGCCCCGTATCCAACACTCGATTCGGCGCAAACTCCGTTGATCCTGCGTTCAAAAGGGCGTTTTTCTGTCTTTGCCAGTGGCGGTTTTACCCACACTGGAATCCAGGTCTGTAGCAGAAAAGCCATCGGCGGGATCGAACGCTTGGGCGAAGGTCGGATGCCGCTGACATCCGGCCGATGGGTTGCCTGCATGAGCGCTCCTGTGGAACATGCAGCGTCACTGCGTATCCGAAGCGCCCTCAAAGCCTCATTGATACGAAATAAATCGCGCCGGCCTCAGGTCTGCTTGTCCGGTTCCACCAGCAACACCACTACAAACAACTGCGGAGAAGTCTCATGAATCTGAAGACCATCGCCATTGCCTCGGCCGTCGGCAGCCTGCTCGCACTCGGTGCCGCCACGGCGTCGGCCGAGGATGCGGCGGCCAAGGAAAAGTGCACTGGCGTCGCCGAGGCCGGCAAGAACGATTGCGCCACGGCGTCCCATTCCTGCGCCGGCCAGGCGAAGACCGACAAGGATCCGAAGGAGTGGAAGTACGTGCCGAAAGGCGAGTGCGAGAAGATGGGCGGCAAGGTCTCCGCCGACAAGAAGGCGATGTAAGGACCGATGACACGCCTCGCCACACGAGGTGTGCCCCAGGGGCCGATTCCCGCGCGTGCGGGAATCGGCCTCAGGTCCGTCCACCACGACGCGCTCCCCGAGGAGCGGCCGGACGTGGGTTTCATCGAGGCGCACACCGAGAACTATTTCCATGACGGTGGCGCCGCGGCCCGCGCGCTCGAGCGCGCCCGCTCTAACTACCCGCTCAGCCTGCACGGCGTGGGCCTCGGCCTGGGCTCCGCCGACGGCATCGATCGCGCGCACCTGGAACGCGTGCGCGCCGCGATCCGCCGCTTCGAGCCGGCCCTGGTCTCGGAGCACGCCTGCTGGGGACATGCCGGTGGCGAATGGTTCAACGACCTGCTGCCACTGCCCGCCACCGAGGAAGCCGCACGCCTGCTCGCGCAGCACGTATCCGAGGCGCAGGATTTCCTCGGCGTGCAGCTGCTCATCGAGAACGTCTCGGCGTACGTCGCGTTCGAACACGCCACGCTCACCGAGTGGGAATTCCTCGGCGAAGTCGTGGCCCGCTCGGGCTGCGCGCTGCTGCTCGACGTGAACAACATCTACGTGAGCTCGCAGAATCTCGGCCTCGACGCGCACGCCTGCATCGCCGGCCTGCCCGCGGCCGCCGTACGCGAGATCCATCTCGCCGGCCACGAACGTGCCGGCGCGGTGCTGATCGACTCCCACAGCTCGCACGTGTGCGATGAGGTCTGGGACCTGTACCGCGTCGCGATCTCGCGTTTCGGTCCGCTGCCCACCCTGATCGAGTGGGACAACGACATTCCGTCACTCGCGACGCTCGTGGACGAGAGCCGCCGCGCGCAACACATCCTGGACCAGAGACATGGCCTCGCTGCGTGAGCTGCAGCGTTCGTTCGCGGCCGCGCTGCGCGATCCGGGCGTGGCTTGCGCCGTGTTGCCGCCCGCCAATCTTTCGATCTATCGCAACAACGCACGCGCCGCGTTTTCGAGCGCCCTCGAGCTCACGTTTCCGGTCATTCGCCGCCGCGTCGGCGACGACTACTTCCACCAGCTCGTCGCGCACTATCGCCAACGCTCACCGTCACGCAGCGGCGACCTGCACTGGGCCGGCCGCGACTTCGCCCCCTTCCTGGACGAGCACCTCGGCGGTGGCGACTACGCCTGGCTCGCTGACCTCGCCCGCCTCGAATGGTCCCGCGCCGAATGCTCCGTGGCCCCCGCGCTGCCCGCGCTCCCCGCCACCGCCCTCGCGCGCTTCTCCGTGGAGCAGTTCGAGCACCTGGTGTTTGGCCTGCAGCCCGCCCTCAAACTGCACTCTTCTTCTTATCCCGTTATCACCATCTGGCTCGCCAACCAGGTCGAGAATGCCCCGCCCGTGGATCAATCCATAGGTCCTGAGCACGGCATGGTCCTCCCACGCGCCGACCACGTAGAAGTCCGCCATATAAATGAGGGGACCTTCGCTTTTCTCGCTGCCCTCCAGTCCGGCCTCCCCCTCGGCGACGCGATGACCCGTGCGCACCTCGAAGCCGAAGTCCTCGCCGCCGCCCTCGAGTTCGTCTTTTCCCGGAATCTGGTGATCGCGCTGTCGCTGGCAGAACCGCCTCCAGCAACGAAGTAGTGGCAAGCCGAAGGCGCAGCTCCCTGTCAAGGCCCAGACATACCTCACGTGGTAGTCGAGGCCTGAGCGAGGGCGCAACGAATGCCCCGACCTTCTCAGGCGCTTTAATGGGCAGGGAGTGGGGACATCGTCCTGATGTGACCCCACTCCCCGCTTTTCTGCCCCATCCTTGGGGCATATCCATCCGGTGATTCAGTCGAACTGATAGACCCCGCGCACACCGTACGTTCGCGGCGGATCGAGGAAGGCGCGCGCGACGCCGGGAAAACCTGGAACACCACCCGTGCCCGGCTGGTTGCCGCGCAGGTCGACATTGTTCTTGACCGCTTCGTCTTCGATGTTCTGCACGAAGGCCTCGAGGGTCCAATCCGCCGTGGACTCGTAACGCAATCCGAAGTCCGTGCGCGTGTAGGCGGCCTGCGAGTCCGACGGTCGATTGAAGTCCGTCAGATACATTTCGCTCTGGTACTTCGTCTGTAGACGCGGCACGAGCCGCGCTCCGTTAGCGAAGCGGAACGCATGCTCGTAGACCAGCGCCACGGTGAATTCGGGCGCGAACGGCAACGTGTTGCCCTGCAGGTTTATCACGGGCGTGAGCGGATCCGAAACCACGTAGTACTGCGTATCCACCGTCGGGTAGTCGAGGTACTCGGCGCTGAGATATGTGAAAACGCCCTGCAGTACGTCGTCCGGCGCCGGCTTCCAGAGTAGTTCGGACTCGATGCCATAGATGCGCGCGCGAGTCGCGTTGCGCGTCACCTGCTGGTGGACACCGTTCGCGTCCCATTCGATGCGCGTGCGCAGGATGTCGTAGTAGTCGGAATAGAAGCCGACCGTGTTCAGCGCCATTTCGCCGTCTAACAACGTGGCCTTGAGCCCGAGCTCGTAGTTCTGCACCTGCTCCGGGTCAGCCCAGGTGCCACCGTCCTGGATCACGCCCGATTTGAAACCGGTGTTGGTCAGCACGTACCCCAGCAGGTGATCACCGAGGTCGTGTTCGAAACGCGCCATGTACGTCACCTTCGACCAGTCCTTGTGGACGTCGTTGTGCGCGGTGATGCGGCAAGTACCTGGCACTGCGATGGGCGAATCGGGATCGGGGGAGAAGGGGATGTCCCCGGTGGCTATGCCCGCGAGAACGAAACCGCCGTTGGCGATGGTGGCATTGGGCGCGGGGCAGACGATGTTGATCCCATGGTGATCCTGCTTGGTGTCCTGCGTGTACCGTGCCCCGAGGCTCGCGCGCGAACTGTCGGACAGGTGCCACGTGAGTTGTCCGAAGCCGGCCCAGGAAGAGAGCTCGCGATCGGGCTGGATGAAGGACTGCGAGTAACGCACGTCACCGGGGTCCGACGCGCCCGGCACCGGACCGCGGTCGTCCTGCACGTCGATGTCGAAACGGATCGAGTTGTTCTCCTGGTAGAAGAACGCACCGAGGATCCAGTCGAGCCGATCCGCGTGGCGCGGCTTGAGCTGCAGCTCGTGCTGGGTGGACACGAACTTGGCGTCGTCCGTGCGGCGTTCTTCGTCGTAGCTCGCGGGCAGCGGCGGATTGGGCAAGGCGCGCAATTCCGGGTCGAGCGCCAGGCCAACGTCCTGGTCGCTGGTGTTGTCGCGAGTCATGCGCGCGTAGCCGAACAGATAGCTGAGCTCGACCGGACCGGTGCGCCAGTCGGTCCGCAGGTGGAAGCTGTCGTTCTCCATGTCGAGCTGCCCGGGCGAGGTGATCAACGCCGAGCGCAGACCATGGCCCGCCGGCGGATCCATGCTCACCGGGATCGTACCCGCGCCACCGTCGTGATAACGCTCGGCCGACGCGAATACGCTCCAGGCCTCGTTCGGTTGCCAGAGGCTCGAGAGCCGGAACGCCTGCTTGTCACTGTCGTCGTATCGCGGCGTGTCACCGGTGGCATTGGAACCCGGCAGAAAGGCGATGTAGCCCTCGCGTTGCTCGGCGAACGCGGCGCCGCGCAACGCGAACGTGCGGCCGATGGGCAGGTTGAGGTAGCCCTTCACGCGCGTGAGGTCGTAGTTGCCGAAGGTCACGTCCATCGCACCGAAGCTGCGGTCGAGCTCGGGTTTGGCGCTGACGACGTTGATGACACCCGCGTTGGCATTGCGCCCGAACAAGGTGCCCTGGGGTCCACGCAGCGCCTCGATGCGGTCGAGGTCGTAGATCACGAGCGTCGCGCCCTGCGGCCGCGGCGAGTAGAAACCGTCGACGTGAAAGGCCACCGCTGCATCACCGATCTCGGTGCGGTTGGTGGAGACGATGCCGCGCATCGCGAGATCGAACGACGCCTGCGTGGAGCTCAGGCCCACCTGCAGGTTGGGGATCAGCGTGGTCACGCTCTTGAGGTCGGTGACCTGCTGGCGTTCGAGCGAACGCGCCGGCAGCGCGGTGACGGCCAGCGCCGTGCGCTGCAGGGCCTGCGCGCGTTTCTCGGCCGTGACCACGATCTCCTGCAACGCGTCCGCGACGCTGGCCTCGGCCAGCGTCACTTCGCGCGCTCGCGGCGCCCGTGGCGCGGATTCGCGTGCTCGCGCTTTCACCGGCACGTCGCGCACCACGCTCACGGTGTTTTCGTTGACCTCCCGGAACGCGAGTCCCGTGCCCGCGAGCAGCTGGCGCAGGGCCTCGTGAGTGCCGTGGCGTCCAACTATCGGCGCGCTGCGCACACCCTGGACGAGCTCATAGTCGAACAGCACCTGCAGGCCTGACTGCATGCTGAACTCGGTCAGCGC
>DATEII010000118.1:0-19267 GCA_035279135.1 Steroidobacteraceae bacterium | reverse complement strand
GCAGGCGCGATTCGATTCGCGTACGCAGCGCCGGTAGTCGGGCCACGTCGGGTAACGCGGTGCGCCCGAATTTCTCCAGCGCTTCGTGCACCACGGTGCCCACGCGGCGCGCGGTCTGCCGCGCCCAGCTGAACTCGATTTCTTCCTCCTCGGCGGCCAGCGGCACGAGCTCGCCGCGCGCCGCCACCTCCGCCGGAACCTGCGGGGCCGTGAAACGTCGCACCAGGCGTTGACGTGACTGGGTGACCGCGGGTGGCGCGTCGCGAGTCTCCTCTTCATCCGCGTCATCGGCGCGAATGACCGGCATTGCATCGATGTCGCCCTCGATGGCCTTCCAGAGGTTGTGCAACAGCGAGCGTGCATCGGCGCTGTAGCTCACTTCCCCGTCCGATTCGTGTCGTCGCGGATGCAGGTACAGATGCAAAGAACGCTTCGCGCGCGTGAGGGCGACATAGGCGAGCCGCGCGCGCTCGTTCCGCAGGCGTTCCTTGTGCAGCCACTCGATGTAGCGATTGATGGAGTCCTGTTCCGGATCGTTCTCATCACGAACCCGGATCGGCGCCATGAGCAGATCGTCTTCTTCGTTGGCGCGCGGCAACTCGAGCCAGTTGAGCAGTCGCGAATCGTCACCACGACCCACGAGGCCGACCCCCACCACGAACACGTGGTCGAACTCGAGTCCCTTGGCGCCATGGATGGTCATCAATTGCACGGCACCTTCGGCGGCCGGTTCCTGCGCGTACAACCGGTACATGAGTCGTTCGAAGTCGAGCGGCCGGCCGCGCAGACGCTTGCGATCCTCTTCTTCGAGCGCCGCAAGGAATCGCCGGGCGCTCGCGAGTTCTCCGGGCTGTGCGCAGGCGGACGGACCGCCCAGCGCCAGCCACACGCGCTCCACGAGGTGCGCACGCGGTTCGAGCTCGCGCTGCTCCCAGCCGGCCAGCAACACCGCCTTGGTGCGGATCAGTCTTTCCATCGCGTCGGGTGAGAGGCCAGGAATGCCACGACCGAGCGCATCGGGGACAGTGATCAGCGCCGCCGCCTGCGCGATCAACGTGAGATCCGGCAACGTCAGTCCGACGAACGGCGCGCGCAACACCGCGAGCCAGGCGACTCGATCGAGTGGCGACTCGAGCGCGCGCGCCAGCGCCTCGAGATCGCGGACCACGGCCACATCGGCCAGCGGTTCGAGGTTCACGCCGATGAACGGCACCTCGCGCGCGGCCAGCGCCGCACGGATCGCGCGCAGGTGCGTCCGCGCTCCGCCGAGCACCGCGATACTCTCGTCGGGATGCGTGCGCCGAAGCTGCGCGATCAGATCGGCCGCCGCCTCCGCTTCACCGCGCGGTCCGCAATCCGCATCGACGCGGTACAGGCTGGGGAGCCCCTCGAGCTGCGTGCGGGCCGCCACGCTCGCGAGATGTCGCACGGCGCTGCGTCGTACGTCATCGGCGGCCGGGAACACGCGCGCGAACATTTCATTGCACCAGTGCACCAGCGCGGGCGCCGAGCGGAAGTTGCGCCGCAGTTCGAGCGCATGCAGCCGCACGCGGCCGAGCCCGGCGTCGCGCACGGTGGCAAAGCGGCCGACTTCGGCATTGCGGAAGCCATAGATGGACTGCATGGGATCGCCGACCAGGAACAAGGTGCGGCCGTCGCCCTCGGACCAGTCCTGCGTGAGGGTGCGCAGCAGCTCGTACTGGTCTCGCGACGTGTCCTGGAACTCGTCGACGAGGATGTGGTTGATGCGGGTGCCGAGTCGTTCGGCCAGCGGGGTCGGCGCCGAGTCTTCGGTGAGCGCACGGCGTGCGGCACCGGCCACCTCGGGGTGATCACACTCGCCCTGCTCGTTGAAGATGCGCGTCAGCTGCGCCGCGGCCATGACCAGCAGCCTGGCGAGCGCATCGAGCGCGCCGCGCGCGGATTCGGGGATCACGGGCTCGGGCAGGATGGCGATCGCCTGGAGCGCGCGGATGTGGCGCGGCTCGAGCTGCGCCAGGCGTTCGGAGAATGCGATGCCCAGGGCCTTGGCGTCCGGATCGTCGGCCGGAAAGCCCTGTTTGCTCGTGAACCGCGATCGCGGCTCGCCCTCCTGTGTGAGTGCGAGATCCCTGAGCGCGCGCCAGCGCGGCAGATCAGCGAGGTCGGGCACCAGTGTGCGCGTGTGATTCCGCCAGCTCGCCAGGTCGTTCTTCGCCGCATCGCCGAGGTGATGGACCGCGGTGCGCGCGGCTTCGCAGGCCAACGCGACGAAATCCAGAGGCAGCGTGCCGACCGCAGCGGAGAGCTCCTCGAGCACGATGGTGCGCAGGCTTGCTTCGATGCGCGGCGCCAGCGCCTCGCCTGACAGCTGCGGCAGGTTCGGCAGCCACTCGGCGCGGCGCGACAACATGCCGGCGATCAGACGCTCGAGCAACGACCAGTTGTCGTCCAGGCGGCGCAGGATCAGCTCGAAGGCACCTTGCAGCCCGGGATCGGTTTCGGCGTCGCGCAGGGTCTCGCGTGCCGCGTTCGAGTACAGGTCGTCGGGCGCATCGGCGATGCCGCGGCCGAAGCCCGTGTGCGAGGTGATCGGCATCGCGTTGGCGAGGTAGGCGTTGAACGCATCGATGGTCTGGATGCGCAGCCGCGCGGCGCTCTCCTCCAGTCCCCACGAGCGTGCGGCGGCATGGCGGCGAACCTGCGCGGCGAGCTCCAGGGTCACGCGGTCCGCGTCGGAACGCGCGTTCAACCCTCCCTCGAGGGCCTTCTGCACGCGTTCGCGCATCTCACCGGCCGCCTTGCGCGTGAAGGTGATGGCCAGCACCTGCTCGGGTTCCTCGACGGTGGTGAGCAGTCGCAGGTAACGCTGCGTGAGCACGGTGGTCTTGCCGGAACCGGCCGGTGCCTGGACGATGAACGAACGGCTGACATCGAGCGCGGTTTCGCGGGCACGCGCGTCGGCCTCGGTGAGCTCGATGGGCGCGGCCTCACTCACCGGGGCTGTCCTCGGCGGGATTTTCGGCGAGCTCGACGCGTCGACAGAGCACGGTGAGATGGCAATGCCGGCACACGTCCGGGCCCGGCTGTGTCGGTGCCTCACCTGCGATGTAGCGTCCCGCGATCTCGCGCAGCGAACTCACCCAGACATCGAGATCGTTTTGCCAGGCTGCGTCGATCTTGTCCGCGGGGACCTTGTTGGGATTCAGGCCGATGACGTCGGGCAGCAGCCCGGTGCGCGCCGCCTTGCCGACGAACTTCGCCCGGCCGCGCGTCAGCGAGACGTTCGCCAGCGCCTGCACGTTGCGTCCCTGCTCGGCCAGCAGGTAGGTCAGCAGCTGCGGATCGCGTATGCCGTCTTCCTTCCAGCGCAACGAACGTGGTTCGCCGGCCTTGTAGTCGAGGATGGCGAAGCCGCCACCCTGCAGCGAGTCGATGCGATCGATGCGCACCTCGAAGGTGCCGCCCGCGATGGTGACCTGGCGTTTTGTCTCGAGGCTTTCGATGTGGAACGTCGAACGGCGCGCCTCTTCCTGGAACAAGGCCTCGATGAGTCGTTCGAGTCGCAGCGCCTCGCGTTCGACCGCGGCTTGCAGTTCGGGCGGCACGTGCCCGCGATACACGTGTGTGATCGCGGCACGCACCGAATCGGCGATCGCCGGACCGCGCGAGAGCGTGTCGCTGCCGGCGAGCGTGAGGAAATGGGCGTCGAGCTTGCTCCACACGAGCTCCAGCGCCTTGTGCAGTAGTTTGCCGCGGTCGCGCGGATCGATGCCCGGACGCGGCTCCTCCAGCGGCTCGGCGTACAGGCGCACTTCGCCATACGCATGGAAGCCGCATTCGGCCTGCAGCGTGAGTGGTTTGACGCCGCCCGGCACGATGAACGCCGTGTTGACGGACACACCCTGCGAATCGTCGAGCCTCTCGAGCTGCGGCGCACGCAGGCGGGCCGACAGCGGCAGGATGAGTGCGCCGCGCGGCGTCGCATACTCCTCCCGGTCTTCGACCCGCAGCAGCAGCGGGCTCGGCGTGCGATGCGCATCGACGTCGAGCCGCGCCCACGAGCACACGAGGTCAGGACTCGAGGCGCGCCACGCAGCGAGCGAGGCACGCGCGCGGGCGGCCTGCCCGGCCGCACTGGCCGCGGGAATTCCGGCGGCGACTTGCAGACGCAGCGGGATGAACACATCGGGGCGCGGCGGTGGTGGCCACTGCGCGGCATCGAGTCCGGCGACCCAGGTGGCGTCGTAACGCACCACGGGATGGTCGTGAGAGTCGCTCAGCGTGACCGGCGCCGACACGCTGGCCGGATCGAAGCTGCGTTCACGCGCGAGGTCGACGACAGTGGCGACGGCCTCGGCGGCGCTGGCGCGCGGCAGCCAGGCACCGAGCGCGGAATATTCGTCGAACAGCGCGTACCAGCGGTTCACCGTCTGCTGCTCGTCGGTGCGCAGGGGTCGGGAGCCATGCCAGCCCACGGCGCGTAATGCAGCCAGCAGGCGCGCCGACCAGTCGTGTGCGCTGCGTGGCTCGGTGC
The DNA here is from genome assembly GCA_035279135.1 of Steroidobacteraceae bacterium. Taxonomy (GTDB): domain Bacteria; phylum Pseudomonadota; class Gammaproteobacteria; order Steroidobacterales; family Steroidobacteraceae; genus CADEED01. Next base: position 14,751 of record DATEII010000118.1, on the reverse strand, counting down.
CCAGCAAAGCGAGCCCCTGCCGCAACCGCGCGGCCAGCGTGCGCGGTGCGTCGGAGTCGCGTCGTTCGAGCTGCGCGGCCAGCGTCGCGGCGCTGAATTCGAGCTTGTGGCCTTCGCGAATCCACGCCTCGATGCCGGCACCGGCGTAAAGATCGTCGGTGTCGAGGAATGGCATGCGCAGCCACAACAACACTTCATCGAAGCGCAGTCGCGACGTGAGCAGCCGCAGCGTGAGCAGTGCATGCGCGATCAGCGGAAAGTCGGTCAGCGGTTGACCGCCCTCGATCGAGAAGAAAGTCGAGAAGGCACGGGCGTCGGGCGCCACCCATTCGGAAGGCGACAGCGCCTGCGACAACTCGCGCTCGTACTGGCGCCGTCGCTGGCGCAGCCGGGCATCGACGATCAACAGGCGTCGCCCGGGATCCTGCTCGAGATGCGAGCGGCACCAGTCCGCGATCAGCGCGAGCTCATGCTCATCATCGTCAGCCGTGGCCACCCGCATACGGGACGCCGGCGCCTGCTGGTCCACCGCGCGCGCACCCAGTCGTTCGAGCGTGGAAAGTTGCGCGGCCGGCAAGCTCTCGACACCAGCGCACCACAGATCGCCCGGGGCCGGCTGCAGGTCGTCGAGCCAATCGGCGAGTGGCTTTCGGTTCTGCTCGCGTGAAAAGGTTTCGAGTGCCTCCCGCGCCTCCAGCAGCAGTTGGCCTTCGGGAGAACCGCCGAGCGCGCCGCGATGGGTGGGAATGCGCCAGTCGCGCAGCAGGCGCAACGATCCCAGTAGAGCTCGCGCCTCTGCGCTGCCGCCGGCTTCGTGGCGCAGTTCGCGCAGCAACGCCCACTCGGCTCCGGCGGGAAGCAAACGGTCCGGCAGGTCGGCGTCGCTCCATTGCTGCGCGAGCCGCCGCTCGGCGAATTGCGTGAACGTGAGTACGCGCGGCGTGTTCCACAACGTGTCGCCGGCCGCACGGCGCCCCGCCGACCAGGCCACGCGCACCGCGGCCTGGCGCTGTGCGTTGGCGACGACGAGTGTCGCCCCCGAGGCGAGCGCCCCGGAAATAGCTGGGGAAAGTCTCTGTCCGTTCAATAGCTTGTGCTGGCTATCTCAGGCTACTTGAAACGCGATGCGGCCTGCACCACTTGTTGATCGCCCGGTGCGCGAGCCGCGTACGAGGCGAGCAGATCCTCGATGCGCGTGAACACCTTCTTGAGCAATGCCGCGTCGGGCAGCAGCGTGGTACGGAAGTGGTCTCGATACGGGACATTGAAGCTGGTGCCCGGTGCGAGCAGCACGTGCTTCTGTTCGAGCAGATCGAGCGCGAACCGTTGATCGTCGAAGTCCGGGATCTCTTCGGTCTTCACGCGTACGAAGGCATACATCGAGCCCTTCGGTGGCGCGAGGTGCAGGAAGCGGCTCGACGAGACGGCATCGAGGATGGCGCGGCGCGATTCATACAATCTGCCGCCCGGCGCGAGCAGCTCCTTGATGCTCTGGTAACCGCCGAGCGCGGTCTGCACGGCCCATTGCGCGGGCACGTTCGAGCACAGTCGCAACGAGCTCAACAATTCGAGTGCCGACAGGTAGTCGCCCGCACCGCGCAGGTTGCCGGAGAACGCCGCCCAGCCGACGCGATAGCCGCAGGCGCGGTAGATCTTCGACAGACCCGACATCGTGCAGCACACGGTGTCGCGCACCAGCGTCGCCATTGGAATGGATTCGACGCCGTCATAGGTCATCTGGTCATAGATCTCGTCGCTGAACACCACCAGCTGGTGCGTCTCGGCGAGCCTCGCAATCGCCTCACAGACCGCGCGCGGATACACCGCGCCCGTCGGGTTGTTGGGATTGATGACGACGATGGCGCGCGTCTTGCGCGTGACGAGCGCCGCGATCGCCTCCGGATCCGGCACGAATTCGTTTTCGGGCTTGCAGGGATAGTAGACCGCCTTGCCGCCGTTCAACGTGACCGCGGCCGACCACAACGGGTAGTCAGGGCTCGGGATCAGCACCTCGTCGCCATCGTTGAGCAGCGCGCGCAGGCACAGGTCGATCAACTCGCTCACGCCATTGCCAATGAAGACCTCGTCGGCGCTCAGCCCGGTGACGCCCCTCATCTGCTGCTGCATGACCACGGCTTCACGCGCCGGGAAGATGCCCTTCTGGTGGCAGTAACCCTCGGCCACGGCCATGTTCTCGATCATCGCGAGACGCATGGTCTCCGGCGTGCGGAAGCCGAAGGCGCCCGGGTTGCCGATGTTCAGCGGGACGATCTCGTATCCCTGGCGTTCGAGCTCCTGGGCACGGCGGGCCAGGCGCCCACGGATCTCGTACTTGACGTGGCGCAGGCCTTCACTGGGGCGAATCTGGTGTTCCGTTGACATGACCAGAGGATAACGCGGCGCATGCGGCCGCGCAGCCCGGACTATTGTGATGTCGACCGCGGTCCGGCCTGTTTTTCGAGCTCGCGCCACCGCAGGCAGGCCACCCGGTGCGAATTTTCGACCGGCTCCGGCTCTGGACGAAGCGCGGCACATTCCTGCCGCGCCGCCGGGCAGCGCGTCCGGAATGCACAGCCGGTCGGACGGTCCACGGCCGACGGTGTATCACCCGAGGGGGCCAACGCCGCGAGGCGGGCACGTTCCTGCCCCGGATCCAGAAGCGGCACCGACTCTAACAACATGCGCGTGTACGGATGGCGCGGCGCGGCGAACACGCGCGCCGTGGGACCGGATTCCACTTCACGCCCGAGGTACAAGACCAGCACGCGTTCGCACAGCTGGCGCACCACCGCGAGATTGTGGCTCACGAAAATCAGGCTGGTGCCCTGCTCGCGCTTGATGCGTGCCAGCAGCTCGAGGATCTGCGCCTGGATCGAGACGTCCAGCGCGCTCACCGCCTCGTCGCACACCAGTAGTTTGGGGCGCAGCACCATGGCGCGCGCGATGGCGACGCGCTGGCACTGGCCGCCGGACAGGGTCGGGCTGCGCCGCGACGCGAAACCCGCGTCCAGTCCGACACTGTCGAGCGCACGCAGCACGGCCTCGACCCGAGCCGCCGCATCGAGGTCCGGGCGCAGCGCACGCAACGGCTCGGCCACGCACTCCGCGACGCTCATGGTCGGGTCGAGACTGGCGAACGGATCCTGGAACACGACCTGGATGTCGGCGCGTATGGCGCGCAGCGCATCGCCCTCGAGCTCGCGCAGCGGCTGTCCGAGCCACACGACCTCGCCGCCCGACGCCGGGGTCAGGCGCAACAGCGCCCGCGTCAGCGTCGATTTTCCAGAGCCGGATTCACCCACGATGCCCAGCGCCTGGCCTTCGGCCACGTCGAACGACACGCCGTCCACGGCCACCAGTTCCTCGCGCCGTCGCCAGCCTTTCATGCGGAAGCGCACTGCGAGGTCACGTACCGACAGCGGCATCTGCACGGGCATGGGCGGAGGTTCGGGCGCGGGGCCTTCGAGGCGCGGCGTCGCCGCGAGCAGCGCGCGCGTGTAGTCGTGCGCCGGCTGCTCGAGGATCTGCCGCACCGGGCCGCGTTCGACCACGCTGCCGTTTCGCATCACCTGCACGTCGTCGGCCAGCGCGGCGATCACGCCCATGTCGTGCGTGATCAAGGCCAGCGCCATGCGGCGCTCGTTCACGAGCTCGCGCAGCAGCGCCAGCAGTTGCGCCTGCACGGAGACGTCGAGCGCCGTGGTCGGTTCATCCGCGATCAGCAGCTTCGGGTCGCAGGCCAGCGCCATCGCGATCATCACGCGCTGGCGCATGCCGCCGGAGAGCTCGTGCGGGTACTGTCCGAGGCGCCGGGCCACATCGTTGACGCGCACCTGGTCGAGCAACTGGCTGGCGCGTGCCCGCGCCTCGCGCCAGCCCAGGCCGCGATGTGCGACCAGCGGCTCGGCCACCTGGTCGCCGATGGTCATGTGCGGCGTGAGCGAGCTCAAGGGATCCTGGAAGATCATCGCCACTTCGCGCCCGCGCAGCGCGACACCCGCCCCGCCCAGCAATGCCTGGCCCGCGAGGCGCGCCTCGCCGACCACGCGTGCGCGTTCCGGCAGCAGGCCCATCAGCGCGAGGAACGCCTGGGACTTTCCGGCGCCGGATTCGCCGATCACGCCGAGGCAACGCCCCGCGGCCAGCGAGAACGACACGTCGTGCACGGCGCGAGCGTCGCGATACGACACGCCCAGTCCTGCGACTTCGAGCAACGCCGGCTCAGTCATCGCCAGGCGCCAGGCGGCGACGCAGGCCGTCGCCGAGCGAGTTGAACGCGATCAGCAGCAGGGTCAGCAACGTGGCCGGGACCAGCAGCATCCACGGCGACGACTCCATCTCCTGCGCGCCTTCGTTGATCAAACTACCGAGGCTGGCGTACGGCTCCTGCACGCCGAGGCCGAGGAAGCTCAGGAAGCTCTCGAAGAGGATCACCTGCGGAATGGTCAGCGTGGCGTAGGCGATCACCGCGCCGATCACGTTCGGGAAAATGTGACGCCAGAGGATGGCCGGCGTGCTGGCGCCTCCCGCGATCGCGGCCGCCACGAACTCGCGATTGCGAAGGCCGAGAGTCTGCCCGCGCACGATGCGCGCCATGGTGAGCCAGCCCACCGCGCCGATGGCGATGAACAACGCGGCGAGGCTGCCCCGGGGAAACAGGGTCGACAGGATGATCACGATGAAGACATACGGCAGCGCATAAACGATGTCGACGAGCCGCATCATCGCGGCATCGACGCGGCCGCCGAGATAACCCGCCGTGGCGCCCCAGGCCACGCCGATGCCGACGCTGACCAGCGTGGCAAGCAGGCCGAGCGCCAGCGACACGCGCATGGCCTGCATGCCGCGCGCGAACAGGTCGCGCCCGAGTCGATCGGTACCGAACCAGTGCGACGCCTCGAGCTGGGGGGGCGCAGCCAGGTGCTCCCAATCGAGCGCCTCGTGGCTCCACGGCGTGATCCAGGGAGCGGCGAGCGCCAGCAGTGCGAGCGCGCCGAGCACGAACGCCGCGATCCGAATGCGTGGCGTCATTCCAGGCGAACCCGCGGGTCGAGCCAGCCATACGCGAGGTCCGCCACGAGATTGCAGACCAGCGTGAAGACGCCGTAGACCAGGATCATGCCCATGACCAGCGTGTAGTCACGGTCGATCGCGGCTTGCACGAGGTACCGGCCCGAACCCGGCAGACCGAACACGGACTCGACCACCAGCGAGCCCGTGACGATGAACGCCACGGCGGGTCCGAGGTAACTCACGACGGGGATCAGCGCCGGCCGCAACGCGTGACGCCACAAGATGGCGCCGGCGCCGAGTCCCTTCGCACGCGCGGTGCGGATGAAATTGGAGCGCAGTACCTCGCGCATGCTGTCGCGCGTGAGCCTCGCCACGTAGGCCGCCACCGGCAGTGCCAGCGTGATCACCGGCAGCACCAGGTATGCCGGGTCGCCGGGCACGTACCCGCCCACGCGGAAGATCGGCCAGTAGATGCCGAACACCAGCGCGAGCAGCGGACCGACCACGAACGCCGGCAGTACCACGCCGAGCATCGAAAGCCCCATGAGCGTGCGGGCCGCGCGCGAGTGCGCGCGCCACGCGGCCCAGGCGCCCAGCGGTACGCCCGCGAGAAAAGCCAGCACCGCCGCCGCCAGCCCGATAGTTAGGGAAAGCGGCAGCCCGCTGGCGATCAATTCCGTCACGCGGAAATCCTTGAAGCGGAATGAGGGCCCGAGATCGCCCTGCGCGAGGCCCGCGAGGTAGCGGCCGTATTGCACGAGCAACGGCTGGTCGAGGCCATAAGCGGCGTCGAGATTGGCGCGAATCGCCGGCGGCAGCGTCTGTTCCTGGTCGAACGGCCCGCCGGGTGCCAGTCGGATCACGAAAAACGAGAGCGTGACCAGCACAAACAATGTCGGCACCAGTCCGACAATGCGGCGCAGAGCATAGGCGAGCATCAGCCAGGAGCCTCGCTCTCGTACACGTCGATGTCTCCCGTTACACTCGCGCCCAATGGAAACTTCTCAACCCCGGCGAATTCTCGTCGCAATCAAACGCGTCGTCGACTACAACGTGCGCATCCGCGTGAAGCCCGATGGCACGGGCGTGATGCTCGACGGCGTCAAGCTCAGCATCAATCCCTTCGACCAGATCGCGGTCGAGGAAGCACTGCGCATCAAGGAACGCGGCCGCGCCGACGAGGTCGTGATCGCGACCGTCGCGCCGGCCGACGCCCAGGCCACGCTGCGCAATGCGCTCGCCATGGGGGCGCAACGCGCGCTGCACGTGGTGACCGACGGCGCCCATCTCGAGCCACTCGGCGTCGCGCGGGTATTGCTGAAGCTCGTCGAGAAGGAGAAGCCGTTCCTGGTCATCCTCGGCAAGCAGGCCATCGACGACGACAACAACCAGACCGGCCAGATGCTCGCCGCGTTGTGGGATCGTCCGCAGGCGACGTTTGCGTCGAAGATCGAGCTCACCGACAGCGCGGCGCGCGTCACGCGCGAAGTCGACGCGGGGCTCGAGACACTCGAAGTCGACCTGCCCGCGGTGGTGACCACGGACTTGCGGCTCAACGAGCCACGCTTCGTGAAACTGCCCGAGATCATGAAGGCCAAGAGCAAGCCGCTCGAGACCATCGCGCTCGCCAGCCTCGGCGTGCCACCCGACGTGCGCGTCAAGGTGACGAAGACCGAGCCGCCCGCGGGGCGTCAGCGCGGCATCATGGTCAAGGACACGGCGGCGCTGTTCGCCGAGCTGCAGAAGCGGGGGCTGGTATGAGCCAGGTGCTCGTCGTCGCCGAACATGCCGGCAACAAGCTCAACGCTTCCACGGCCAAGACGGTCAAGGCGGCCACCACGCTGGCCGGCGCGGAGGTCGTGGTCGCGGTGTTTACCCCGGGCGGCTCGCCCGTCGCCGCGCAGGCCGCGCAGCTGACAGGTGTGACCCGGGTGCTCGAAGTCACCCACGCCAGCAACGAACACCAGCTCGCGGCCACACTGGCGCCACAGGTGGCGGAAGTCGGCAAGTCCTTCACGCACCTGTTCGCGCCGTCCACCACCTTCGGCAAGGACCTGATGCCGCGCGTTGCCGCGCTGCTCGACGCGCCGCAGATCTCCGATGTCATGAGCATCGAGAGCGAGACGCGCTTCAGGCGTCCCATCTACGCGGGCAATGCGATCACCACGGTGGAAGTCGCTGCCGGCACGAAAATCGTCGCCACCATCCGCACGGCGTCGTTCGAGGCGGCCGCGGGTGGCGGCAACGCGAAGGTCGAGACGGTGGCTTCGAATGCCACCCTGCCCTCGCATTCGCGCTTCGTCTCGCTGGCCGCGGCGTCCGCCGATCGACCGGATCTCCAGAGCGCCAGCAAAGTGATCTCGGGGGGACGCGCCCTGGCCAGTGCCGACGCGTTCAAAATCATCTATGGCCTCGCCGACAAACTCGGCGCGGCGGTGGGCGCATCGCGTGCCGCGGTGGACGCGGGTTACGCGCCCAACGACATGCAGGTGGGTCAGACGGGCAAGATCATCGCGCCCGAGCTCTACATCGCGATCGGCATTTCCGGCGCCATCCAGCACCTGACCGGCATCAAGGACGCGCGCACGATCGTCGCCATCAACAAGGATTCCGAGGCGCCGATCTTCGAGGTCGCCGACATCGGTATCGTCGGCGACCTCTTCACGATCGTGCCCGAGCTCGAAAAGCTGATCGACGCTTCGAAGCGGTGATCAGAGCTTGCCAAGGATGTAGTCGGCGCTCGACACCTTGAACTCGCGCGGCGCCTCGATCTCGACGTCGGTGGCGACGCCGTCCTTCACGACGATGGCGAAGCGCTGGCCGCGTGTGCCCATGCCGAAGCCGCGGCCGTCCATCTCGAGGCCCAGCGCCTTGGCATAGTCGCCATTGCCGTCGGCCAGCATGGTGATCTTGTCACCGACGTTCGAATGTTTGCCCCAGGCGTTCATCACGAACACGTCGTTGACCGCCATGCAGGCAATGGTGTCGACGCCCTTGGCGCGGATGTCGCCCGCCTTCTCGACGAAGCCCGGCAGGTGCTTGGCATCGCAGGTCGGCGTGAACGCGCCCGGCACGGAGAACAACACGACCTTCTTGCCCTTGAAGAGATCGTCGGTGGACAGGTCCTGCGGACCATCCTTGGTCATCACCTTGAATTTGCCCGCGGGCATCTTGTCGCCAGCCTTGATCGCCATGTTCGTTCTCCTTAAGTAGCCTGGTTTCGGGGAAATAGACCGGCCTTGACCAGCATGCCGGGCACGGCATGGTCCAGGGCCTGCTGCAGCCACCGACTGGTATCGAGCAGTGCCGGCAGCTGTACGCCGGTCTCGATGCCCATGCGATGGAGCATGTAGATCAGATCTTCGGTGGGGATGTTGCCCGTGGCCGCCGGAGCGAACGGGCAGCCGCCGATGCCGCCGCAACTCGCATCGAGCACGGACACGCCACTCTCCACGGCCGCATAGGCATTCGCGAGCCCGGTATTGCGCGTGTTATGGAAGTGCGCGCGCAGCTTCACGCCCGGCAGAGCGACGCCAAGCGCGGCGACCAGGGCGCTGACCTGCGTGGGCACGGCAACGCCGATGGTATCGGCGACGGCAATCTCGTCGGGCCGCGCAGCCGCGACGCGCTCCGCAAGTCGGACCACGCGCTCGATGGGTACTTCACCTTCGAACGGGCAACCGAACGCCGTCGAGAGGGTGATCTGGGCTCGGATGCCGGCGGCGTGCGCCGCCTTCGCGATGTCCAGCCACGCATCCACGGCCTCATCGATGCTCGAACCCTGGTTGCGCTGGCTGAAGCTTTCACTGGCTGCGATGACCATGCCCACTTCACCGCAGCGTGCCGCCTGTGCGCGCTCGAAACCCTTGCGGTTGAGCACCAGGCCGATGAACTGCGCCTGCGACGCACGCGGCTCGAGCGCGGCCAGGACAGCCTCGGCATCCGCCATCTGCGGCACGCGCTTGGGATTCACGAAGCTCGCCACCTCGACGCGACGCAAGCCGGCGTCCACCAGCCGCCCGACGAACTCCACCTTCGTGGCGGTGGAGAGGACCTGCGACTCGCTTTGCAGGCCGTCGCGCGGTCCAACCTCGACGATTTCGATGGGGGTGGGTTTCATGGGGCCCGGATTCTAACGTCTGACTCTGTGATACAACGCGCCGCCATGGCCGCCAATGACAAACGAGGAGCGCTCTCCGACCTGCGGGTGCTCGAGCTCGGAACGCTGATCGCCGGCCCCTTCTGTGGGCAGCTGCTGGGTGACATGGGGGCCGAGGTCATCAAGATCGAGGCGCCCGGCCAGGGTGATCCCATGCGCCATTGGGGCCCGCAACCGCGCGGCAAACCCTCGGTCTGGTGGCCGGTGATCGGGCGCAACAAGAAGGGTGTGACGCTCGATCTGCGGCAGGCCGCTGGTCAGAGCCTTTTCAAAGACTTGGTGCGCAAAGCAGATGTCGTCATCGAGAACTTCCGGCCCGGCACCCTCGAGAAATGGGGTTGCGGCTGGGAACAGCTTTCCGCGCTCAATCCGAGGCTCATCCTCGTGCGGGTCTCCGGCTATGGGCAGACTGGTCCCTATGCCCAGCGCGCCGGTTATGGCGGCATAGGCGAAGCCATGGGTGGCCTGCGATACATCGTGGGCGAGCCCGATCGGCCGCCCTCGCGGGTCGGTATCAGCATTGGTGATTCGCTGGCTGCGGTGCATGCCTGCATGGGCACGCTGGCCGCCCTGCATCATCGCGAGCGGACCGGTGCGGGTCAGGTCGTCGATGCCGCCATCTACGAGTCCGTGCTCAACATGATGGAGTCGCTGGTCACGGAGTACGACCAGCTGGGTCACGTGCGCGAGCGCAGTGGCCCCATCCTGCCGCGCATCGCCCCTTCGAACGTGTACCCCACGCGGGACGGCATCGTGATGATCGGCGCCAACCAGGACACGGTGTTCGCACGGCTTTGCGAGGCGATGCAGGCGCCGCAGTTCACCCAGGATGCCCGTTTTCGCGATCACCAGGCGCGTGGCGCCCACCAGCGGGAGCTCGACGAGATCATCGCAGGGTGGACGGCCACGCTGGGCACGCACGATCTGCTGGCGTTGCTCGAGAAGCATGGCGTGCCGTCAGGTCTCATCTATCGCACTGCCGACATGCTGGCGGACCCGCACTTCGCGGCCCGCGAGGCCATCGTGACCACGCAGCATCCGGAGTTTGGCGCACTGCGCATGCAGAACGTGGCGCCCCGGCTGTCGGTGACTCCGAGCTCGGTGCGGACACCGGCGCCGCAGCTCGGTGAGCACAACGAGGCGATCTATCAAGGATTGTTGGGACTGACGCCCGCGCAGCTGGGATCGCTGCGCGAAATCGGCGTGATCTGAACGCCAGACAAAAAGGCCGGGCATCTGCCCGGCCTTTCTTAATCTGTAGATCGCAGCCGATCAGGTATTCAGCAGCCAGAGCTTGGCGATGCGCACCATGGTCGGATCTTTCTTCACGTTGCGGAACGCCTTGGCAGCTTCCGCCTTGTTGTTGTTCTTCAGGTGCGCCATGCCGAGGAGGATGTAGGCCTCGTCGTTGCGCTCGGCTTCCTTCGGGTCACCCTTGGCCAGGCTGCCCTTGGTGATGCCAGCCTGGATCAGCTGCGTAGCCTTGGCGGCATCGCCGCAGCCCAGGGCCTGGGCACCGGCCTTCACGAGCGCATCACCCGTGGCGGCGCTCTGCGCGGCGGCTTCGCTCTTCGGCAGCGCAGCCTTCTCGGTCGCCGCTTCTTTCTTGGCCGCATCGAGCAGGCGCGTATTCACGTCCACGTCGCGCTTCTCGACGAACACTTTCTTCGTGAAACCCTGCTCGAGCACCGTCTGCGCTTCACAGGCGAGCTTCTGCTCGAGCGACAGCTGGGCCAGTTCCTTGAACTGATCTGGATCCTTGAGCACGTTGACGTGCAGCGCGAGGCGCATGACGTTGTGGGCCTGGATGTCATCCGTGTCGCCCTGGCGCAGCGCCTTCATGAGGTTCTGCCAGTACTCGGGCTTCGGGTAGTAGACCACCAGCTTTTCGTAGGCCTGGCTCACGCAGGCGTTGTCGCCGGCTTTTTCGCAGGCCGCACGGATGAGCAACAGCTGCTGCTCCTTCGGGGCGCGGTCGCTGCTCGCCAGCAATTCCTTCATGACGCGCGCCGCGTCCTTGTTGTTGCCCGACTGGTAATAGGCCTGCGCCAGCGCGACCTGCATCTCGGGGTCGCGCGTGAGCTTGAGGCCGCGGTTCGCGTAGTCGATGGCCTTCGGGTAATTCTTCAGCGAGGTGTACAGGCCGACGAGCGCCTTGTAGCGATCCGCCTTCTTCGCCTCGGGCATGCAGGGCGAGTTCAGCGCGTTCTCGAGCTCGCGCGCAGCGTCGGCGTCCTGGCGAAGGTTGTGGTACGCGTAGCCGCGGAATTCAGCCATGTAGTACTGGTCGAACCCCGACTTCGCACCCGGCACCGCCTCGGCTTCCTTCACCTTGTTGAGGACTTCCTGCCAGCGCTTGGCCTTCATGGCCTCCTGTGCCGCCGTCATTGGCTTGGCGATGGTCTTGCTGATCTTGCCGCCACCGGTGCAACCAGCGCCCTGTGCCGCCGCGGGGGCACTGAATCCCATTCCGAGAATCGCAGTCGCCGCGAAAGCGATACCTAGCCCACTTCGAATTGACACGCACTTGCTCCGCGTAGAAATGAAAAACGCTTTCAGGTTCACCAGGCTCGCCGCGATGTTCAACCCGCGGCCGGCCCGTTGACATTCAACAGCCACAATTTCGCGATGCGCGCCATCGTGGGATTCTTCGTCACGGTCTGGAAGGCCTTGGTGGCTTCCGCCTTGTTGTTCGCACGCAGGTAGGCGATACCGAGCAACAGTCCCGCTTCGTCAGTATCTTTTACGCTGCCCTTGCTGAGGCCGCGCTGAATGGCTTCGATGGCCTTGTCGTTCTCGCCATAGCTGAGGTACGCAGCACCGAGTTTGACGTCGGCGTCGCCGGTCGGCTTGGCGCGGGCAGCCGCGTCCTGCTTGTCCAGCGTGCCCTTGTCATTCGCCACCGCCGTCTTGGCTTCACCCATGATGCGGGTGGCGTGGTCCTTGCTCCGCGCATCGGAGAAGGCACCTTTCGCCTGCCCCTTCTCGAGCATGGCCTGGGCTTCGCCGGGCAGGCCCTGCGCCATCGAGAGCTGCGCCATTTCGATGTACTGCGGGCCATCGGTGAGTGCACCCGCGCCATCGGCCAGTCGCAGGATGTTCAGCAGTTCCTTGTCGCTCTTGCTGGAACGCAGCAAGGCGTCGGTCATGTCCACCCAATACTTGGGTTTCGGGTGGTACTGGACCAGCTTCTCGATCTGCTGCACGACGCAATCGTTGTCCTTCAGCTGCAGGCAGGCGCTCTGCAGGATGCGATACGTCGGTTCGTCGGGCGTCTTGCCGCTGGCTTCGAGCTTGTTGACCACGTCGCTCATGACGGCGCGCGTGTTCTCGAAATCGTTCTGGATGTAGTACGCATTGCCCAGGAAGATGCCGATCTCGGGATCGCCGCCTTCGTAAGCTTTCTTGCCGTACTCGATGGCCTTCGCGTAGTCCTTGCCCTGGTAGGAGAGCTGCAGCAGCAGCTTGATGCGCGCTGCGCGGTCGGCGTCCGGCATGCAGGGTGAGTTGTACGCCGCGTCGAGTTCGCGCACGGCATCCGGGTACTGCTTGAGGTTGGCGTACGCCACGCCCTGAAGCTCGTGCACCCAGAACTTGTCGTATTCGCTCTTTTCGACCGGAACGGCGTCGACTTCCTTGGCCTTGGCCAGCATCGTGGCCCAGTCCTTCTGCTCGCGTGCCTTCTGCACGGCATCCATCGGCTTTTCGAGCTTCTTGCTGAGCTTGGGCTTGCCGCCTCCGCCACAGGCTTCGGTCTGTGCCAGCGCAGTGCCGGCCATTCCCAGGAAGCCAATCGCAACCATCGTCGCCGCCAGTTTCATCCGGTTTGGCACTTCAGATGCTCCTTACAAAGGAGCCGCGGTTTTTTGGACCGCGGCTCGATTTGGTACAACTTGCCGTCCCAGGGAATTGGATACCTGTAGCGACGGAAAGTTTCTCAATGGTTTCAGACGTTTGGATTAGTCCCGAAACTCAGAGATGTTCACGAAACCCATCTTCTTCATGCGATTGCGCTGTGCCGCCGCCATCACGAGCGCGGTGGTCTCATAGCGCGAACGACGATCGGGGCGCAGATGAATCTCGGGCTGCGGTTCCTTGTCGCGTTCGGACCTGAAGAAGCTTTCGAGCTGCGGAATACCGCTGACTACCGTTCCGTTCCAGACGATCGTGCCATCGAAGTCGATATCGATCTGGATCACCTCCGGACGAACCGGCGGCGGCGGATTGTTGGTCTGCGGCATATCGAGCTTGGTCGCGTGAGTCATGACGGGAATCGACATGATCAGCACGATGATCAGCACCAGCATCACGTCGATGAGCGGAGTCGTGTTGATCTCCATCATCGGGGCGCCTTCGCCGGCACTTCCTACACTCATTGCCATGAAAAACTACCTCGAAGCTCAGCGCGTGACGCGAATGCTGCCGCGATCCGGTTCGGTGATGAAACCGACCTTCACGATGCCACCGCGTTGCAGATTGAAGATGACCCTGCCGACAGCTTCCCAGCGCGTTTCCTTGTCGCCGCGAATGTGGAATTCCGGCTGCGGGACCTTGCGGGCTTCAGCCACGATGCGCTGAAAGAACACCTGCTTGTCCTGCATGCGGGCCGCGCCCCAGAAGACCGTGCCCGACTTATCCACCGAAATGGTGATGTTCTCGGGCTTGGTCTGGGTGGGAATGTTGACCGCCTTCGGAATCTCCACGCGAGCCATGTCGCGGACGACGGGCACCGTGATCAGGAAGATGATCAGCAGCACCAGCATGATGTCCACGAGCGGCGTCGTGTTGATTTCCGAGATGGCAGAGCCTTCCTCTTCGCCACCAGTTCCGACACTCATCGCCATTTCGACTTACCTCAGAAGGTATGCACAACAGTGAAACGTAGACCTGCAGTCCGCAGGTTTACTTTTTCACGCCAGCGACCGGAGCACCCTGCGACACGCGGGCACCGCCCACGAGGTACGCATGAAGGTCGGAGGCAAAGTTGCGCAGGCTCTCGCTGATGGTCTTGTTACGACGCAGCAGCCAGTTGTAGCCCATGACCGCCGGCACGGCGACCGCAAGGCCGAGGGCCGTCATGATCAGCGCTTCACCGACGGGGCCGGCCACCTTGTCGATGGACGCCTGGCCCGACACGCCGATGGACACGAGGGCGTTCAGAATGCCCCACACCGTGCCGAACAGACCGACGAACGGAGCGGTCGAGCCCACGGTCGCGAGGAACGCGAGGCCGTTGCTCATCTTGCTGTTCACCGAGTCGACCGAACGCTGCAGCGACATGGTCACCCACTCGTGCAGGTCGATGCGATCCGTCAGGCGGCCTTCATGGTGGGCCGACGCACGCAGGCCGTCTTCGGCCACGGCGCGGAAATCATTGTCCTTCGGCAGGCGATCGACGGCTTCCTTAAGGGAGCCCGAGCTCCAGAACTGCTTCTCGACCACTTTGGCGCCCTGGCGCAGGCGGCGCTGGTCCCAGAGCTTGGTGAAGATGATGTACCAGGACACCGCCGACATGATCAGCAGAAGAATCAGAGTGCCGCGGGCAACCAGATCTCCCTGCGACCAGAGAGCTTCGATGC
>DATEII010000117.1:0-2167 GCA_035279135.1 Steroidobacteraceae bacterium | reverse complement strand
AAACGCATGGCGCGCGAGAGCTGGATCCTGCGCGGGCAGGTGTTCGAGTTCGACTCGAGCGGCAAGGCGGGCGCGGACGGCATGCCGGCCGCGCTCGAGATCCGCGGGTTCTCCCCGACCGGCGACGCGGCCGAGACCTTCACGGTCGCGAACGGTAAGGCGAGCTGGAAGAGCCCCGTCGACGCGGGCAGCGCGCCCTATGCCAGGCCTGCGTTCTATTCGACGCAGGGTGGGCCCATCGACAACACCGCCTGGTTCCTCGAACGCATCCTCGCGAACCCCGAGCACGCACTCAAGCTGCTGCCCGGCGGCGAGGCGCGCGCCACCAAGCTAACTACCCTGACGGTGGGCAGCGGCGCGAACCGCCAGGAAGTCACCGCGTGGTCGATCACCGGCGTCGGCACGCAGCCGATCCCGATCTGGGCGGATGCCAGGGGCAATTTCTTTGGTTTCGTGTTCTTCCTGAGCTGGCTGCCGGAGCAATACGCGTCCGAGCACGCGCGCCTCAATGAGGCGCAGACCGCGGCGCTTGCGGCGCAGGCACCGACCTTGCTGAAGTCGCTGGTCAAGGTCCCCGCGGGCGCGGTGGCCTTCACGCACGTTCGCGTGTTCGACGCGGATAACCGTGCCTTCCTCGCAGACCATACCGTGATCGTCGAGCAGGGCAGGATCGCGAGCGTGGGCCCGGCCGCCTCCGCCCGGGTGCCGGCGGGTGCGCAGCTCATCGACGGTCGCGGCAAGACGCTGGTGCCGGGACTCTGGGATTGCCACATGCACGTGGCCAGTGACTTCACCGGCGTGCAGGAACTGTCGATGGGCGTGACCTCGGTGCGCGATCCCGGCAACGACGATTCGCTGACCATCGACCGCAGAAAACGCGTGGCGGCGGGCCAGCTGCTCATGCCGCACGTGTATGCCTCGTCGCTCATCGACGGCAAGGGTCCCAACACCGCGCAGGTCGCCAATGTCGCGACCAGCGAAGCCGAGGCTGTCGCGCTGGTCGACAAGGCCAAGGCCAATGGTTTCATCGGCGTGAAGTTCTACGGCACGCTCGATCCGAAGTGGCTGCCGGCCGCCGCGGGCGAGGCGCACAAGCAGGGCCTGCACGTTCACGGCCACATCCCGCAGGGTATCCGGCCGATGGATGCGATCAACGCGGGCTATGACGAGATCACGCACATCAACTGGATCATCATGCAGGCGATGCCGGACAGCGTGATCCAGGTGTCGAATGGCATCGCACGATTCGAAGGACCGGGCCGCTACGCCAAGGACACGGACCTGGACGGCGACGCGATCAGGAGCCTGGTCTCCACGATGGCCGCCAAGGGCATCTACAGCGATCCCACCATGGTCGCCTTCGAGAGCCTCTACGTGCCCGAGAACGGCGACCTCGGTGATGCGTATGCGCCGTTCGTGGGCACCTTGCCGCCCACCACCGAGCGCGGCTTCCGCACCGGCGGGTTCGCGGTGCCGAAGGACCTGACGCGCGCCGACTACCGCAAGAGCTGGGCGAAGATGGTCGAGTTGCTGGGGCGCATGCACAAGGCCGGCATCCCCATCGTGGCGGGCACGGACGGTGCCGGCATCGAGCTCATCCACGAGCTCGAGATCTACGTGTCGGCGGGGTTCACGCCGGCCGAAGCGCTCGCGGCCGCGACCCTCGTGCCGGCCAGGCTCGTGGGCCAGGACGCGAACACGGGATCGATCAAGGCGGGCAAGACAGCGGACCTGGTGCTGGTGGAGGGTGATCCCTCGAAGCGCATCGGCGACCTGCGCCAGACGCGCGTGGTCATGCTCGACGGCAAACTACTCGACGCGGATGCGTTGCGCACCGCGGCGGGATTCTCGGGACGGCCGAAGTAACGGTTGCGGGCGGGCGCGGGTCGCGGCGTTACTTGCCCGCGACCTTCGCCTGCTTGATCCACACGCCCTGGTCGAGCGTGGTGGCGAACGCGGCACCCACGATGCCGGCGTCGGCGCGCAGCGCGCCGAGCTTGAGGCGGGTCGGGATCTTGAGGTCATCGACCAGGTTCGGATGATCGGCCGTGATGCCGCCGCACAGCACGATGAGATCCGGCCAGAACAGCGCGTGCATGCGGTTGAGCACGTAATTGAGCTCTTTCATGTAGTCGTCCCACTCGAGCTTGCGCTCCATGCGCGCGCG